>NZ_JBJGZW010000010.1:0-150820 GCF_054050695.1 Blastococcus sp. SYSU D00820 | reverse complement strand
CCCCCCCCCCCCCCCCCCCCCCCCCCCCGCCCCCCCCCCCCCCCCCCCCCCCCCCCCCCCCCCCCCCCCGCCCCCGCCCCCCCCCCCCCGGGGCGGGTCAGGGCAGGACGGCGACGGCCTCCACCTCGACCAGCAGGTCCGGCTCGCCGAGCCCCGCGACCCCGAGCAGGGTCACCGGCTTGACGGGGTCCACCCCCAGCGCAGCGCCGGCCCGGGCCACGCCCTCGCCGAGCGCGGGCAGCTTCTCCTCGCTCCAGTCGACGACGTACAGGGTCAGCTTGGCGACGTCGTCGAAGCTGCCGCCGACCGCGGCCAGGGCCGCCGCCACGTTGCGGTAGGCCTGCTCGACCTGGGCGGCCAGGTCGCCCGCGCCGACCGGTGTGCCGTCGGCGGTGCGGGCCACCTGGCCGGCGAGGTAGACGGTGCGCGTGCCCTCGGCGACGGCGACCTGGAAGTAGTGCTCGGGCTGGGGGAGCGTCTCGGGGTTGAGCAGTCGGACCGGCATGGGGACCCCTCCTCGGTGGGATGACACTGTTATGCATAACAGTGTTCTGTATCGTGGGCAAGTGCCCCGCGCCGCCGATCCCGCCGTCCGCATCGCCCTCGTCGAGCGGGCCGCCGAGCTGCTGGCCCGCCGCGACCCGGTGACCATCCGCGGCCTGGCCGAGGCCGCCGGCACCTCCACGATGGCCGTCTACACGCACTTCGGCGGCATGCCCGGGCTGTGGCGCGCGGTCCGGCAGGAGGGCTTCACCCGGCTCGGCCGGCGCCTGGCCACGATCTCCCCGACCGACGACGCGGTGCACGACCTCGCCGCCCTCGGGGCCGCCTACCTGGCCCATGCGGCCGGCGAGCCGCACCTGTACCGGGCGATGTTCGACGAGGCCGCCGAGCTGATCGACCCGGCAGCCGCGGGCGCCGGCCTCGAGGCGCTGGCCGGATGCGCGGCGCGGGCGCGGGAGGCCGGCCGGTTCGGGGCGGACGCCGATCCGGCCGACGTCGCCACCCGGCTGTGGGCCGCCGGCCACGGCCTGGCGATGCTGGTGGTCACCGGCGTGCTGCCGGCCGAGGCGCTGGAGCGGCACGGCGCGCCGCTGGTGGTGGCCGTCTGCACGGAGGCCGGCGACGAGCCCGACCGCTGCCGCCGCTCGGTCACGGCCGGCTGGCGCGCCCCGGCCTGAACCGCCCGCCGCGTACCCTCGCGGGCGTGTCCGACGTCGCCGACCTGCCGCTGATCGGGGCCGCCGCGCTGCGTGCCCGCGCCGCCTCCCGCGTCCTGCGCACCCTCCCGTCCGATGCCAAGGACGCCGCGCTCTCCGCCATGGCCGACGCGCTCGTGGCCCGCGCCGACGAGGTGCTCGCCGCCAACGCCCTCGACGTGGAGGCCGCCGCGGCCGACGGCACGCCGGCCTCGGTGCTCGACCGGCTGCGGCTGGACGCCGGCCGGATCGCCGGGGTCGCCGACGCGCTGCGCCAGCTGGTCGCGCTGCCCGACCCGGTGGGCGACGTCGTCCGCGGGTCGACGCTGGCCAACGGCCTGCAGCTGCGCCAGGTGCGGGTGCCCTTCGGCGTCGTCGGCATCGTCTACGAGGCGCGGCCCAACGTCACCGTCGACGCCGCCGGGCTGTGCCTCAAGAGCGGCAACGCGGCGCTGCTGCGCGGCTCGGCGTCGGCGTTCCGCACCAACACCGCGCTGGTCGCCGTCCTCACCGAGGCCGCCGAGAAGGCCGGGATGCCCGCCGGCTCGATCGAGCTGCTGCCGGCCGACCGCGCCTCGGTGGGGGAGCTGCTCGGCGCCCGCGGTTTCGTCGACGTGGTCATCCCGCGCGGCGGTGCCTCGCTGATCCAGCGGGTGGTCATGGAGGCCAAGGTGCCGGTCATCGAGACCGGGGTCGGCAACTGCCACGTCTACGTCGACGCCTCCGCCGACGCCGCGATGGCCGAGGCGATCGTGCTCAACGCCAAGACCCACCGGGTGAGCGTGTGCAACGCCGCGGAGACGCTGCTGGTGCACCGCGACGTCCCGTTCCTGCCGCGGCTGCTGTCGGCCCTGGCCGACGCCGGGGTGACGCTGCACGGCGACGAGGCCGCACGGGCGGCGCACGACGGCGTCGTCCCGGCCACCGACGAGGACTGGGCGATCGAGTACCTCTCGATGGACATGGCCGTCCGCGTGGTCGACGACCTGCCGCAGGCGCTGGACCACATCGCGCGCTGGGGCAGTGGGCACAGCGAGGCCATCGTGGCCGACTCCGCCCGGGCGATCGCCGAGTTCACCGCCGGGGTCGACGCCGCGGCCGTGCTGGTCAACGCCTCCACCCGGTTCACCGACGGCGGCGAGTTCGGCTTCGGCGCCGAGATCGGCATCTCGACGCAGAAGCTGCACGCCCGTGGCCCGCTGGGGCTGCCCGAGCTCACCTCCACCACGTACGTCGTCACCGGCAGCGGCCACGTCCGCTGACCGCCGACTCCCGAGGAGCCGCATGCCCCGCCCGCCGTCGCAGTCGCCGCAGTTCTCGTCGGTCTCCGACGTCAGCAAGCGGCTGGCCTCCGCCGGGTACCTGCCCGACGCCCAGATCGCGACGACGGTCTTCCTCGCCGACCGGCTGGGCAAGCCGCTGCTGGTCGAGGGGCCGGCCGGAACGGGGAAGACCGAGCTGGCCAAGGCGCTGGCCGCCGCCACCGACGCCGAGCTCATCCGGCTGCAGTGCTACGAGGGCCTGGACGAGGCGCGGGCGCTGTACGAGTGGAACTACAAGAAGCAGCTGCTGCGCATCCAGGCCTCGCAGGCGGGCGGCGGCGCGGACTGGGACAGCGTCCACGACGACATCTTCGGCGAGGAGTTCCTGCTCTCCCGGCCGCTGCTGACCGCGATCCGCCGCACCGAGCCGACCGTGCTGCTCATCGACGAGACCGACAAGGCCGACGTCGAGGTCGAGGGCCTGCTCCTCGAGGTGCTCAGCGACTTCCAGGTCACCATCCCCGAGCTCGGCACCGTCACCGCCACCCGCCGGCCCACCGTGGTGCTCACCTCGAACGCCACCCGGGAGCTGTCCGAGGCGCTCAAGCGGCGCTGCCTGTACCTGGCGCTGGACTACCCCTCGGCCGAGCGGGAGCGGGAGATCGTGCTCTCCCGGGTGCCCGACCTCGCGCCGGGGCTGGCCGAGCAGCTCGTGCGCACGGTACGGGCGCTGCGGGCCATGGAGCTGAAGAAGCCGCCGTCGATCTCCGAGACCCTCGACTGGGCGCAGACGCTGCTCGAGCTGGGGCTGGACACCCTCGACGAGGCGGCGGTCGGCTCGACGCTCGGCGTGGTGCTCAAGCACGCCAGCGACCAGCAGCGGGCCGCGGCCGAGCTGCGGCTGAACTGATGCCCGCGGGGTCGCCGGACGCCGTCGCGCCGGGCGGGCTGGCCGGGCACCTCGACGGCTTCGTCCGCGCCGTGCGCGAGGCCGGCATCCCGGTCGGGATCAGCCAGGCCGTCGACGCGGCGGAGATCCTCACCGTGGTCGACCTGCTCGACCGCGAGCAGCTGCGGCACGGCCTCGCCGCGGTGCTTCTCCAGCGTGCGGCGCAGCGGCCGGCCTACGACGTGCTGTTCGACCTGTGGTGGCCGCTGGGCGACCGGCCGCCGGCCGATCCGGCCGACGGCGACGCCGAGCGCGGCGAGGCGGGGGAGTCGACCCTCGACCTGCCCGACGTGGACCCCGGCGACCTCGCCGAGGCGATGCGCGCGGAGCTGGCCCGGCTGCTGCTGGACGGCGATCCGGAGGCGCTGCGTCGGTTCGCCCGGCAGGCGGTCGAGCGGCTGGGGCGGACCCCTCCCTCGCCGTCGGGGCAGTCGTACTTCACCTACCGGGTGCTGCGGGCGCTGTCGCCGGACACCCTCGTCGCCCAGCTGCTCGCCGGGCTGATGGGGGACGCCGAGCGCGGCGGGCTGGCCGAGCAGGTGGCGCGGCAGACGGTGCGCGAGCGGCTCGACGCGTTCCGCGCCGCGGTCGAGGCCGAGGTGCGCCGGCGGCAGGCCGCCGAGCGCGGGCGGGATCGGATCGCCAAGAGCGCGGTGCGCCCGCTGGCCGACCAGGTGGACTTCCTGCGTGCCCAGCAGGCCGACCTCGCCGAGCTGCGCCGCACCGTGGCGCCGCTGGCCCGGCGGCTGGCGGTGCGGCTGTCGGCCCGGCGCCGGCTGGGCCGCGAGGGCCGGCTGGACTTCCGCAAGACCGTGCGCGCCTCGCTCGGCACCGGCGGCGTGCCGGTGGTGACCCACCACCGGCCCCGGAAGGTGCACAAGCCCGAGCTGGTCGTGCTGTGCGACGTCAGCGGCTCGGTGGCCGGTTTCAGCCACTTCACGCTGATGCTCACCCAGGCGCTGCGCGAGCACTTCTCCGGCGTCCGGGCCTTCGCCTTCGTCGACTCCACCGACGAGGTGACCCGGTTCTTCCGGCCGGGCGCCGACGTGGCCGACGCGGTGACCCGGATCGGCCGGGAGGCCGACGTCGTGGCCTTCGACGGGCACAGCGACTACGGCTCGGCGCTGGAGGTCTTCGCCGACCGGTGGCCCACCGCGGTGGGGCCGAAGAGCTCGCTGCTGGTGCTCGGCGACGGCCGCACCAACTACCGGCCGCCGGGCGTGCCGGTGCTCGCCGACCTGGTGCGCCGGGCGCGGTCGGCGCACTGGCTGAACCCGGAGCCCCGCCGGATGTGGGGCAGCGGGGACTCCGCCGCCGACCGCTACGGCGAGGTCATCGACATGGTCGAGTGCCGCAACGCCGTCCAGCTGGCGGAGTTCGTGACCACGCTCTGAGCCGGTTCGTCGGCTTCTCGCCGTGTCGCCCTGTCGACACGTCGGCATGCCGCCGGGTCGACTGCCGGGGGGCGGCCAGGGCCTTCGGCCCGGCCGCCCGTAACCCCCGGCCCGGTGGGGCGTTGTCAGCGCGGGTGCCGGGTCTCCCCGGCGTCGCTCCCGGTCCGGCGGTCCTGCGCCGACGCCGGCGGCGGCCGCGGCCGGCTGCACGGGGGAGCCGGCCGCATCGGATCCGCCTGCCCCTCGGCCGAGGCCGCGGGCCCCGGAACCCTCGCCCGGGGCCGGTCACGCCGACCGGCCCTGGGCGGCCCGGTTAGGCTCGATCGGTGGCAGGCGGCCGGGTCGGGGTGATGGGCGGGACGTTCGACCCCATCCACCACGGTCACCTGGTGGCCGCCAGCGAGGTGGCCGGGCTGTTCGGGCTGGACGAGGTGGTGTTCGTGCCCACCGGTCAGCCGTGGCAGAAGACCGACCGCGGGGTGAGCCCGGCCGAGGACCGGTACCTCATGACGGTCATCGCCACCGCCTCCAACCCCCGGTTCTCGGTCAGCCGCGTCGACATCGACCGGGCCGGCCCCACGTACACGATCGACACGCTCACCGACCTCCGGGAACAGCGACCGGACGCGGAGCTGTTCTTCATCACCGGAGCCGACGCGCTGTCCCAGATACTCAGCTGGCGGGACAGCGACCGGTTCCTCGAGCTGGCGCACTTCATCGGTGTGACCCGACCCGGCTTCCAGTTGGCCGACGGGCACCTGCCCGACGGCACGGTCAGCCTGGTGGAGGTGCCCGCACTGGCGATCAGCTCCACCGACTGCCGCCAGCGGGTGGAGCGCGGCATGCCGGTCTGGTACCTCGTGCCCGACGGCGTCGTGCAGTACATCGAAAAGCGCGGCCTGTACCGGTCGGGCCCGCGCGGCCGGGCCGCCGAGCGGAACGGGGCCACCCCGGCGCCGGCCACCCCGGCGCCGGCCTCTCCGCCGCAGGGTGACCGGCCGACGTACGACCGGCCGCCGGCCGGTCCCACTCCGTCCTCCGGGGAAGCCAGCGCCCCGTCCACCACCGACTCCCAGGAGGTACCCCGATGACCGCCTCGGTCGAGGCGCGGGAGACCGCACTGCTGGCCGCCCAGGCCGCAGCCGACAAGCTCGCCACGAACGTGTCCATCGTCGACGTCAGCGAGCGGCTGGCCATCACCGACGCCTTCGTGCTGGCCGCGGCACCCAACGAGCGCCAGGTGCAGGCCATCGTCGACGAGGTCGAGGAGCGCCTGCGCCAGCACGGCGTGAAGCCGGTGCGGCGCGAGGGCGTCGCCGAGGCCCGCTGGGTGCTGCTGGACTTCGTCGACGTCGTCGTGCACGTCCAGCACGCCGAGGAGCGCGCCTACTACGCCCTCGAGCGGCTGTGGAAGGACTGCCCGACGATCCCGTTCGTCGACAGCGCCCTCCCGCCCGGCGCCGGCGCCCTCTCCGCCGACGACGTCGACCCGGGCAGCGCCGACCCCACCCCGCTGGCACCCGAGCCCGTCTCCGACGAGGACGACGTGGACGAGGACGACGTGGACGAGGACGCCGCCGACGCGGACGCCGACGTGGCGGAGGACGCCGACCGGTGACGGCCGCCGCCGTGCCGGTGTCCCGGCTGGTCGTCTGGCGCCACGGGCGCACCGAGTGGAACGCGGCCGGCCGGTTCCAGGGGCAGCTCGACCCGCCCCTGGACGCCGTCGGCCGCCGCCAGGCGGCCACCGCCGCCCGGCACCTGGTGGCCGCCCTCGGCCTGACCGCCGAGGGCACCGTGGTGCACGCCAGCGACCTGGGCCGTGCCACCGAGACCGCCCGGGCACTGACCGGGCTGCTGGGCGTGCCCCTGACCGTGGAGCCGCGGCTGCGGGAGCACGGCATGGGCAGCTGGGAGGGGCTGACCCGCGACGAGGTCGCCGAGCGGCACCCGGAGCAGTTCGCCGACTGGATGGCCGGCCGCCCCGTGCGGGGGCGCGGCGGTGAGGAGCCGGCCGCGGTGGCCGAGCGGGTGCTGGCCGCCGTCCGGGACCTGCCGAAGACGTCGGTGGCGGTGCTCGTGACTCACGGCGGCACCGCGGGCCGGCTGCTGGAGGCGCTCCTGGACCTCGGGTCGGAGCACCGCAGGGTGTTCGGCCCGCTGGGCAACTGCTGCTGGAGCGAGCTGTCGTTCCAGGGCCGCTGGCGGCTGCTCCGGCACAACTGCGCGGCCGTCGAGCTGCCGCCCGGCAGCCGGTCCCCCGACGGTGCTGCGGCGGCGCCGCTGGACCGTCGGGTGCCGCACGACGGCACCACCCCCGAGGAGGGCGCCCCGGCTCCGCAGGACGCCGACGCCGTCGCCTGAGCCCCACTCCCGGGGGACGCGCAGCGCGCGGAGGCGTCGGGGGAGCTAGCCTCGCCGGATGTCCGTCGCCGTGGTCACCGACTCCACGGCCTACCTGCCGGCCGACCTCGTGGAGCAGTACGGGATCGAGGTCGTGCCCCTCTACGTCGTCCTGGCCGGCCGGTCCGGGCGCGAGGGGGCCGACATCACCCCGCAGGACGTCTCCCGCGCGCTCAGCACCCGCGGTCAGCAGGTCTCCACCTCCCGCCCGACGCCCGGTGACTTCGTCGCCGCCTACCGTCGCCGGCTCGCCGCCGGCGCCGACCGGATCGTGTCGGTGCACCTGTCCGCGGAGCTGTCGGGCACCTGGGACGCCGCCCGGCTGGCCGCTGCCCAGGTGGGCGAGCACGTCGTCACGGTCATCGACTCGCGGTCGGCGGCCATGGGCAACGGGTTCGCCGTGCTGGCCGCCGCCCGGGCGGCCGCCACCGGGGCCGCCGCCGACGTGGTGGCCGCGGCCGCCCGGCAGGTGGCGGCCGCGACGCGCACCTTCTTCGTCGTGGACACCCTCGAGCACCTGCGCCGCGGTGGCCGGATCGGCTCGGCCGCCTCCGTGCTCGGCACCGCGCTGGCGGTGAAGCCGGTGCTGCACGTGGCCGAGGGCGCGGTCGTGCCGCTGGAGAAGGTGCGCACCTCCGCCCGGGCCCTGGCGCGGCTGGTGCAGCGCGCCGTCGAGTCCGCCGGCGGCCGGCGTGCCTCGGTGGCCGTGCACCACCTGGCCGCGCCCGAGAAGGCCGAGCGGCTGGCCGCGGAGCTGCGCGAGCGGCTGCCCGACCTGCACGAGCTGCTGGTCAGCGAGCTGGGCGCGGCGATCGGCGCGCACGTGGGCCCGGGTGCCGTGGGCATCGTGGTGGCTCCGGCACCGGGCGAGTGCCCGGAGGACGTGACGGAGGACGAGGCGGCGCGGGGCTGAGGAGATCGGCACGGGGGGCACGCTGCCCCGCCGGACCGACGGGCCCGGCCGCTGGATCCACAGCCGGCTGAGCCGTCCACAGATCCGCCGGACGCCGGTCCGCGGGCGCCGGTCCGGCCGACGCTGGCCGGGTGCGCCTCACCTCCCGTCGCACCGACGACGCCGACCTGATCCGGGCGCGGCTGCGCGCCCTGCTCGACGACGGGCAGCGGGTCCAGGGCTGGCTGCCCGACGACCTGGCCCTCGACCAGCCGCCGTCCCGTCGTCCGCCGGTCGTCCGGGAGGCCGGGAGCGGCGAGGACGGGGAGCCCGACGAGCCGTCCGGATCGGCGGATCGACCCGGCGGGATCGGCCGGCACCGGGCGCCCGGTGCGGCGGTGCGGGTGGATCCCGGCCGCCGCGGGGCCTGGTCGCTGTGGGTCGCCGGGGCGTTCGGTGCGGCTCTCCTCGTCGGCTGGACGCTGCTCGACCGGCCCCGGGTCGAGCCGGTCCGCGAGCCCGCCCCCGCCGTGACCTCGGTCGCGCCGGTCCCGGCGGACCCCTCGGTCGGCACCGCTGCCGACGCGGCGCCCACGGTCGTGGTCTCGGTGGTCGGGCTGGTCGTGCGGCCGGGGCTGGTCACGCTGCCCCAAGGCGCGCGGGTGGCCGATGCCGTGACCGCCGCGGGCGGGCTGCTGCCGGAGGCCGATCCCGCGTCGGTGAACCTCGCGGCTCCGGTGACCGACGGCCAGCAGATCGCCGTGGGCGTGCCCGGAGCGACCGGCCCGCCGGCCGCGTCCGGCTCCGGCTCGGCCGGGCCGGTCGACCTCAACACCGCCACAGTCGCCGAGCTCGACACCCTCCCCGGCATCGGCTCCGTGCTCGCGCAGCGCATCGTCGACCACCGCACCAGCAACGGCCGGTTCACCAGCGTCGAGCAGCTGGAGGACGTGCCGGGCATCGGGCCGGCGGTCTCCGACGGGCTCGCCGGCCTGGTGGCGGTGTGAGTCCCCGCGTCCCCGAGCGCTGGACGTGGCTGGACCTGCGCCTGGTGCCGGCGGCGGCCGGCGTGTGGGCGCTGACGCTGCTCGCCCCGCTGGTGCCGGCGGCGGGCTGGCTCGTCGCGGCCGCCGCCGGCGCGGTCGCGGCGGCCGTGCTGCTCCGCCGGCGGGGCACGGCGCGCGCGGGCGTGCTGCTGGCCCTGCTCGCGGCGCTCGCGGTGACCTCCGTGGTGTCGGCCGCGCGCCTGGCCGCCCGGGCCGACTCGCCGCTGCTCGCCGACGGCGTCGCCGGGCGCACCGTCACGGTCGTGGCCGAGCTGGACGGCGATCCCCGGCTCGTCGGTGGCGGTCCCGGACCGCCGCGGATCGCCGTCGACGCCACGGTGCTGCAGCTGTCGGTCGCGGGGACGCTCACCACCCTCGCCGACGAGGTGGTCGTCTTCGCGCCGGCCGAGGGCTGGGCCGGCCTGCTGCCCGGCCAGACGGTGCGCCTGCAGGCCCGGGTGGCACCGGTGGACCCGGTCGAGGGGGTCGTCGCCCGGCTGTCGGCCCGCGGGCCGCCGGAGACCGTCGGCACGCCGCCCTGGACGCAGCGGGCCGCCGGGTCGCTGCGCGCCGGGTTGGCCGCGACGTCCGGGCGGGTGCTCGACCCGGGCCCGGCCGGGCTGCTGCCGGGTCTGGTGGTCGGGGACACCAGCGGCATGGACCCGGTGCTGGTCGAGGACTTCCGGCGTTCCGGGCTCGCCCACCTGACCGCCGTGTCCGGGGCCAACGTGGCCATCGTGCTGACCGCGGTCCTGGCACCGCTGCGGCGCCGGGCCGTCGACCGCCGGGTGCAGGCGGCGGTCGCGGTGCTGGCCCTCGCCGGGTTCGTGCTGCTGGCCCGGCCCACCGCCAGCGTCGTGCGGGCGGCGGCGATGGGCGGGGTGGCGCTGCTCGCGCTGGCCACGGGCCGGCCACGGGCCGCGGTGCCGGCGCTGGCCGCCTCGGTCGTCGTGCTGCTGCTCGCCGATCCCGGCCTGGCCCGCGACGCGGGCTTCGCGCTCTCCGTCGCCGCGACGGCGGCGATCGTGCTGCTGGCCCCGGGGTGGTCACGGCGGCTGCGGGCGCGCCGCTGCCCCGGCCCGGTGGCCGACGCGCTGGCCGTCTCGGCCGCCGCCGGCCTGGTCACCGCGCCGCTGGTCGCGGGGCTGTCCGGCCTGGTGAGCCCGGTGTCGCTGCCGGCCAATCTGCTGGCCGCCCCGGCGGTGGCACCGGCCACGGTGCTCGGCCTGGCCGCCACGCTGTGCGGTCCGCTGCTGCCGGGAGCCGGCGCCGCCCTGACCTGGCTCGCCGGCTGGCCGGTGCGCTGGATCGTGGCCGTCGCCGAACGGGCCGCGGACCTGCCCGACGGTGCTCTGGGCTGGCCGGCCGGCACGACGGGGGCGGTCCTGCTCACCGGCCTGCTGCTGGTCGCGGGCGCGCTGCTGGTGCGGTTCCCCGCGCTGCGCGCGGTCGCGTTCGCGGCCGTGGTCGGGGCCGTCGTCATCGGCTGGCCGGTGCGCCAGGCGACGCGCGGCTGGCCACCGGCGGAGGCGGTGGTCGTCGCCTGCGACGTGGGCCAGGGCGACGCGCTGGTCGTGCCCACGGGTCCGGGCGCGGGCGTGCTGGTCGACGCCGGGCCGGACGTCGGCGCCGTCGACCGCTGCCTCGACGACCTCGGCATCGACCGGCTGCCCCTCGTGCTGCTGTCCCACCTGGACGCCGACCACGCCGGCGGCCTGGCCGGCGCGCTCGCCGGCCGGGAGGTGGGCGTGGTCGCCACCGGCACGCTCTCGCCCGCCGACGACCGCGCCGCCGCCGTGGCCGCCGCCGTCCGCGCGGCCGGCGCCCAGCGCGAGGTGCTCGTCCCCGGCGACCGCCGCACGGTGGGGACCGCGGAGCTGGAGGTCCTCGCACCGGCCCCCGAGATCGCGACCCGGTCGGCCGAGCCCAACGACCTGTCGCTGGTCGTCCGGATCACCCAGCACGGCGTGCGGGTGCTGTTCACCGGCGACCTCAGTGCCCGCGCCGAGCAGCGGCTGCTCGCCCGCGGCGTCGACCTGCGCGCCGACGTGCTGAAGGTGCCCCACCACGGCAGCGCCGACAACGATCCGGCCTTCCTCGCCGCCAGCGGTGCCCGGGCGGCGATCGTCTCGGTCGGTGCGGACAACCCCTACGGGCACCCGACGCGGCGGCTGCTGGGCTGGCTGGCGCGGGCCGGCATGCAGGTGCACCGGACCGACCGGGCCGGCGACGTCGCGGTGGCCGGCCGCGCGGGGGAGTGGGGCGTGGCCGAGCGTGGCCCCGCCACGGGCAGCACGGCGGCCGGCCGGTCGGGGCCGGCCGCGGAGGAGGCCCGGGCACCGGTCGCGGCGCCGACCCGGGAGGCGCGGGACCGTCGGCTCCGCGTGACACCATCGCCGTGTGGCCGCCGCACCTCCCGCACCGACGTCCCGGCTGCGCGTCATCGCCGGCGAGGAGGAGCTGCTGCGCTCCCGCGCGCTGTCCGCCGTCCGCGCCGCGGTGCTCGAGCGCCACCCCGACGCGGAGCTGCACGAGCTGACCGCGGCCGGCCTGCCGGTCGGGCAGCTGGCCGACGTCCTGGCGCCCTCGCTGTTCGGCGGGCACCGGCTGGTCGTCGTCATCGGCGTGCACGAGGCGGCCGGCGCGCTCTGCGACGCGCTGACCTCCTACGCCAAGGATCCCGACCCCGACCTCACCCTGGTCGTCGTCCACCACGGCGGAAAGCGCAACGAGGCCCTGCTCAAGGCCTTCACCGCCGCCGGCGCCGCGGTCGACGACTGCCCGAAGCTCACCAGCGTCGGTGACCGGGTCGCGTTCGTGCGCAACGAGGTGCGCCTGCTCGGCGGCCGGATCACGCCCGACGCGGTCACCGCGCTGGTCGACGCGATCGGCGCGGACCTGCGCCAGCTGTCCTCGGCGGCCGGCCAGCTGGTCTCGGACTTCGGCGGCACGATCGACGCCGACGCGGTCGCCCGCTTCCACCGCGGCCAGGCGGAGGTCAGCGGCTTCACCGTGGCCGAGCGGGTGCTGGTGGGCGACCGGCAGGGTTCGCTGGAGATGCTGCGCTGGGCGCTGCAGCGGGGCGTGGCGCACGTGCTCATCGCCGACGCGATCGCCGACGGCGTGCGCACCGCGGCCCGGGTCACCTCGCTGCGGACGTCGAACACCGGTGACCTCGCGCGGGCGCTGAAGCTGCCGCCGTGGAAGGTGAAGAAGGCCCAGACCCAGGCCCGGGGCTGGAGCATCGACGGGCTGCAACAGGCCATCGCGGTGGCCGCCGAGCTCAACGCCGACGTCAAGGGCGCCGCGGCCAGCGCCGACTACGCCCTGGAGCGGGCGGTCCGGCGGATCGTCGCCATCCGGAAGGCGACCGCCGGCCTGCGCTGAGCGCACGGTCGGCGGAACACCCCCCGGACAGACGACGAGCCCCCCTCCCGCGCGGCGGGAGAGGGGCTCGTCGAGGAGCTGGGGAGCTCAGGCGCCGAGACCGGCGACCTGCTTGGCCATGCCCGACTTGCGGTTGGCGGCCTGGTTCTTGTGGATGATGCCCTTGCTGGCGGCCTTGTCCAGCGCCTTGCTGGCGACCTGCAGGGCCTCGGTGGCCGCCGCGGCGTCCCCGGCGTCGGCAGCGGTGCGGAAGCGCCGGACAGCCGTCTTGAGGGCGGACTTGACCGCGACGTTGCGCTGCCGCGCCTTCTCGTTGGTCTTGATCCGCTTCATCTGGGACTTGATGTTCGCCACGCGTGAGCCTCGGGTGTCTCGCAGGAGGGAGTACTTCTGACAATGCGTCCGGACGCCTCGCATCACGGACCGGCCTGCCAAGATACCAGCGTCCGGCGGGTGACCCCAACCCGCGTCCGGAGCACCCCGGCGGCGGCTCCGGTCCGCGGCACCGGAGCCGGCTGCGCACCGATTCCGCGGCAGGTCCCCGCGCCGCTGCCCGGTCGTGGGACGATGGCGGCACTGTGACGACTCCTGCTGCCACCGATCCGGCCCGCATCCGGAACTTCTGCATCATCGCCCACATCGACCACGGCAAGTCGACGCTGGCCGACCGGATGCTCGAGGTCACCGGGATCATCGAGGCACGGCAGATGCGCGCCCAGTACCTCGACCGCATGGACATCGAGCGCGAGCGCGGCATCACGATCAAGGCGCAGAACGTCCGCCTGCCGTGGACTCCGCGGACGGGGGACGGCGCCGGCACCGAGTACGTGCTCGACATGATCGACACCCCGGGGCACGTCGACTTCACCTACGAGGTGTCCCGGTCGCTGGCCGCCTGCGAGGGCGCGGTCCTGCTGGTCGACGCCGCCCAGGGCATCGAGGCCCAGACGCTGGCCAACCTGTACCTGGCGCTGGAGAACGACCTCACGATCATCCCGGTGCTGAACAAGATCGACCTGCCGGCCGCCCAGCCGGAGAAGTACGCCGCGGAGATCGCGCACATCATCGGCTGCGACCCCGGCGACGTCCTCAAGGTCAGCGGCAAGACCGGCGAGGGCGTGCCCGCGCTGCTCGACGCCATCGTCGCCCAGATCCCGGCCCCGGTCGGCGACGCCGAGGCTCCGGCCCGCGCGATGATCTTCGACTCGGTCTACGACATCTACCGCGGCGTCATCACCTACGTGCGGGTCGTCGACGGCCGCATCTCCGCCCGCGAGCGGATCAAGATGATGTCCACCGGCGCCACGCACGAGCTGCTGGAGATCGGCGTCATCTCGCCCGAGCCCAAGCCGGTGGAGAGCCTGGGCGTCGGCGAGGTCGGCTACTTCATCACCGGGGTGAAGGACGTCCGCCAGTCCCGCGTCGGCGACACCGTCACGCTGCAGCACAAGCCGGCGGCCGAGCCGATCGGCGGCTACAGCGACCCCAAGCCGATGGTCTACTCCGGGCTCTACCCGATCGACGGCAGCGACTATCCGTTGCTGCGCGAGGCCCTCGACAAGCTGCTGCTCAACGACGCCGCCCTGACCTACGAGCCGGAGACCTCCGCGGCGCTCGGCTTCGGCTTCCGCGTCGGCTTCCTCGGCCTGCTGCACCTGGAGATCGTGCGCGAGCGCCTGGAGCGCGAGGCGGGCATCAGCCTCATCTCCACCGCGCCGAACGTCGTCTACCGGGTGGTCATGGAGGACCGCTCGGAGATCACCGTGACCAACCCCAGCGACTGGCCCGAGGGCAAGATCGACAAGGTCTACGAGCCGGTCGTCAACGCCACGATCATCGCGCCCAGCGACTACACCGGCGCGATCATGGAGCTCTGCCAGAGCCGGCGCGGCCAGCTCGGTGGCATGGACTACCTGTCGGAGTCGCGGGTCGAGCTGCGCTACACGCTGCCCCTCGGCGAGATCATCTTCGACTTCTTCGACGCGCTGAAGTCGCGCACCCGCGGTTACGCCAGCCTCGACTACCAGGAGGCCGGCGAGCAGGAGTCCGCGCTGGTCAAGGTGGACATCCTGCTGCAGGGCGAGGCCGTCGACGCGTTCAGCGCCATCGTGCACAAGGACAAGGCCTACAGCTACGGCGTGATGATGGCCGGCAAGCTGCGCGAGCTCATCCCGCGGCAGCAGTTCGAGGTGCCGATCCAGGCCGCCGTCGGCTCCCGGGTGATCGCCCGCGAGACCGTCCGCGCGATCCGCAAGGACGTCCTCGCCAAGTGCTACGGCGGTGACATCACCCGCAAGCGCAAGCTGCTGGAGAAGCAGAAGGAGGGCAAGAAGCGGATGAAGATGGTCGGCCGCGTCGAGGTCCCCCAGGAGGCGTTCGTCGCCGCGCTCTCCACCAACGAGTCGACCGCCTCCGCCAAGAAGTGAGCTCCGGCCGGCTGCTGGCCGTCTGCGTCTCCGGAGCCGACCTGCTGCCGCTGCCGGGTCGCCGGCCTGGCCGCAGCGGCATCGACAAGAAGCCGGTCGCCGGCCGGGTCGCCGTCGGCCCGCTGGGCCTGGACGGCGACGTCCAGGTCAACCGGAAGTACCACGGGGGCGAGGGGCAGGCCGTCTACGCCTACGCCCAGGAGGACGCCGACTGGTGGTCCGCCGAGCTGGGGCGCGAGCTGCCGCCGGGCAGGTTCGGCGAGAACCTGCGGACGGCGGGCGTCGACCTGCTCGGCGCCGTCCTGGGCGAGCGCTGGCGGATCGGGACGGCGCTGCTCGAGGTGACCGCACCGCGGATCCCGTGCGGCAACTTCGCCCGCTTCTGGGGCGTCCCCGACCTGGTCAAGCGGTTCACCAGGCACGGCGCCACCGGCGCCTACCTCCGCGTGCTCGAACCCGGCGAGCTCGGCGCCGGCGACGACGTCGAGGTGGTCGAGCGACCCGACCACGGCGTCACCCTGGCCCTGACGTTCCGCGCCTGCACGACCCAGAAGCACCGCAGCCCGCAGCTGGCGCCGGCCCTGCACTTCCTGCCCCTGCGCGACCAGCCGCGCATCGCCGCGCGGATCGCCGCCCGGACCGGCAGCGGTACCTGAGCGGCGACGCGCGCTACTGTCCGGCCGGTACGCCGGGGCACCGCTCCGGACATGGGGGAGGTCGTCGTGTTCCTGCGTCGTGCTGCGACGCCACTGCTCGCGCTGGCCCTGCTCACCGCCTGCGGCGGCGGCGGCGGGGACGACGAGTCCGCCGGTGACCTGCTCGGCCGCGCGAAGGCCACGCTCGACGAGGCCGAGAGCGTGCACTTCACGCTGACCAGCGACGACGCGCCCAGCAGCGGCACCGTCCTGCTCGGCGGCGAGGGCGACCTGGCCCGGCCGATGTCGTTCGCCGGCACCCTGCAGGTGCAGACGCTGGCCGGCGCGGTCGACGTCGACGTCGTCTCCGTCGACGGCACCGTCTACGCCCGGCTGCCCTTCACCAGCGGCTTCAGCGTGGTCGACCCGGCCGACTTCGGCGTCGGCGACCCGGCCGCGCTGCTGGACCCCGACACCGGCATCTCCCAGCTGCTCACCGCCGCCGAGAGCGCCGAGCTCGGCGACGAGCGCCGGATCGACGGCGAGGTGGTCCGCGAGGTGAGCGCCGACCTGCCCGGCGACCTGGTGCAGGAGCTGCTCACCAGCGCCGACCCGAGCCGCCCGGTGGAGGCGCAGCTGTCGATCGCCACCGAGAGCGGCGAGCTGCGGCGGGTGGTGCTCACCGGGCCCTTCTACGCCGCCGACCAGGACGCCACCTTCACCCTCGAGCTCAGCGACTTCGGGGCCGATGTCGACATCAGCGCGCCGCCCACCGGCTGACCCGCCGGCGACCGCGGCCCCGGCCCGCCGGCCGGGGCTCGCGGTCGTCGTCATCGGGGCCCTGGCCGTCCTGGTCACCGCGGCCGACACCTACGTCGTCGTCCTGGCGCTGCCCGACATCCTCACCGGGGTCGGCGTCGGCATCGACGAGCTGCAGCGGGCGACGCCGATCGTCGGCGGCTTCCTGCTCGGCTACACCGCCACCCTGCCGCTGCTGGGCCGGCTGGCCGACCTGCGCGGCCGGGCGCCGGTCCTCATCGGCTGCCTGGTCCTCTTCGCCGTCGGCTCGCTGCTGACCGCCACCGCCGGCGACCTCGGCCTGGCCGTCGCCGGCCGCGGGCTGCAGGGCGTCGGCGCCGGCGGCCTGGTGCCGGCCACGCTGGCCCTGGTCGCCGACCGGTACCCGCCGGAGCGCCGGGCGGTGCCGCTGGGCGTGGTCGGCGCGGTGCAGGAGGCCGGCGCGGTCCTCGGGCCGCTGGCCGGGGCGGCGGTGCTCGCGGTCGCGGACTGGCGGGCGATCTTCTGGCTCAACCTCGCGCTCGGGGTGGTGCTGGCCGTCGGCGTCCTCGCCACCGGGGGAGTGCGCCGCCCCGATCCGGTCGGCCTGGTGCTCGCCGTCGTCGCCGCGGCGGCGGCCGGGCTGCAGCTGGCCGAGCCGGCCGCGCTGGCCGAGGACGTCACGATCGGCCTGCTCTGGGTTCCGCTGGTGGACGGCGTCGCGGCGAGCACGCCGCTGGTGCTGGCCGCCGCGGTCGCCGGGCTGCTCCTGGTCGCCCGCAGCCTCACCGCGCCGGCCGGTGCGGTGCTGCCGCTGCGCGGGCTGCGCCGGCTGGCCGCCGAGGTCGACCTGCTCGGCTCGCTGCTGGTCGTGGTCGCGCTGGGCAGCCTGGTGTGGGCGTTCGCCGCCGCCGATCCCGGGACGCAGGTCGTGGCGCACGGCCCGGTGCTGCTGCCGCTGGCCGCGGTCGCCGCGGTGGTGTTCGTGCTGCACGAGCGGCGCGCGGCCTCGCCGGTGCTGCCGCTGGCGGCGCTGCGGCCGGTCGGCGCGTGGGGGGCGCTGCTGGTCAACCTCCTGGTCGGGGTCGCCCTGGTGGCGGCGCTGGTCGACGTGCCGCTGTTCGCCCGGGCCACCACCACGCCCGGCGACCAGCTCGGCGCGGCCCTGGTGCTGCTGCGGCTGCTGGTCGCCGTCCCGGTGGGTGCGGTGGCCGGCGGCTGGCTCTGCCGCGTCGTCGCCCCGCGGGTGGTGGCCGCCGGGGGCATGGCGCTGGCCGCCGTCGCCTTCGTCGTCATGACCGGCTGGGACGAGCGGTCGCTCGACGGCTGGGCCTCGACCGTCGTGCTGCTCGCTGCCGGGCTCGGCTTCGGACTCGCCATCGCCCCGGTCAACGCCGTGCTGCTGGCGGTCACCGGCGCGGAGGTGCACGGCAGCGCCAGCGCGCTGACCGTCGTCGCCCGGACCGTCGGGATGCTCGTCGGTCTCTCGCTGCTGACCGCCGTGGCGCTGCGCCGGTTCACCGCCGAGGTGGCCGCGATCGGGTCGCCGCTGGAGCTCTGCCCGCGGTCGCCCACCGACTGCCCGGCGTACGAGGCCGCCACCGACGCCGCCGTCCTCACCCAGCTGCACACCGTCTTCGCCGGCGCCGCGGTGGCCGCGGGCCTGGCCGCCCTCGCCGCGCTGCTGCTGCTCCGCGAGCGGCCGGGGGTCAGCCCAGCGCGCTCCTGAGGTCCGCCCGGAGCTGCTCGGGGTCGACCCGGTCGGCGAGCACCGCCATGGCCAGACCCTGGCCCTCGCGGATCAGGCCGAGGGCGATGTGCCCGTCGGTGATCGTCCGCTGCCGCATCGCGACGGTCTCCCGCAGCGACAGCTCCAGGACCTTCTTCGCCCGCGGGGTCAGGGGCAGGTGGCCGGTGCGGGCGGGGCTGCCCCGGTCCAGCGCGCCGGGACCGAACGCGGCCTCGGCCCGCTCCCGGACGGCGTCCAGGTCGATGCCCAGCGTCTGCAGTGCCCCGGCGTCGAGGTCGCCGGTGCGCTCGGCCACCTCGGCGGCGACGGCGTCCCGGCTGAGCCCGTGCCGGGTCAGCACCGCGGTGGTGGGGGTGTCCTGGTCGAGCAGCCCGAGCAGCAGGTGCTCGGTGCCGATGCGGCCGGCGTGCAGCCGGCGGGCCTCTTCCTGCGCGGCGACGACGGTGCGCCGGGCGTCCTCGGTGAAGCGCTCGAACACGTCCTCAGTCCTTCCGTCGGAGCGGCCCACGGCCGCCGGCGTACTTCTTGTGCACCGCCTGCCGGCTGACCCCGAGGAGCGTGGCGATCTGCTCCCAGGTCCAGCCCTGCTGCCGGGCGTTGGCCACCTGCAGGCCCTCGAGCCGCTCGACGAGCGTGCGCAGCGACCGGACGGCCCGCAGGCCGACGGCCGGATCGGAGTCGCCGGCGGCCGTGGCCACCGCTGTCGTGTCCGCCATGGCTGTCAACCTAAGTTGCACACCGTGGCCATGTCAACCCGGGTTGACACGGGTGCGAGAGCTCCCGCCGGACGGCGCCGGTGCTCTAGGTTGCCCGCGGGGAAGGGGAGCCGTGGACGAACCCGCACAGCTGCGCATCACCGTGCTCGGCTCCTTCGGCGCGTCCGTGGACGGCCGGCCCCTGGACCTCGGCGGACCCCGGCAGCGCGCGGTGCTCGCTCTGCTGCTGCTCGCCCGCGGCGAGACGGTGCCGCGCGACCGGCTGGCCGAGTCGGTGTGGGGCGAGGCCGGCCCGGCCGACACCGACGGGGCGCTGCAGGCCTACGTCTCCCACCTCCGGCGCCGGCTGTCGCCGGGCAGCGCCGCCCGCAGCCGGTCGGCGGTGATCGTCAGCGAGGGCCGCGGCTACGCCGTCCGGCTGGCCGACGACGCCGTCGACGCCTGGCGGTTCGAGGCCGCGCTGCGCGAGGCGGCCGGGACGACGGACCCGCGGCGGGCCGCCGCGCTGCTCGACGCGGCGCTGGCGCTGTGGCGCGGACCCGCGCTGGCGGAGTACGCCGACGAGGCCTGGGCGCAGCCGGAGATCGCCCGGCTGGCCGAGCTGCGCACCGTCGCCCGCGAGCGGCTGCTCGGCGCCCGGCTGGAGCTGGGGGAGGCGGCACTGCTGGTGCCCGACCTCGAGGCACTGGTGGCCGAGGAGCCGCTGCGCGAGGAGCGGTGGCGGCTGCTGGCCCTGGCGCTGTACCGCGCGCACCGGCAGGCCGACGCGCTGGCCGCGCTGCGCCGGGCCCGCGACACCCTCGCCGACGAGCTAGGTGTGGACCCCGGTCCGGCGCTGCGCACGCTGGAGGAGCAGGTGCTCGCCCAGGCGCCGGAGCTGGACCGCCGCCCGGCGGTCCCGGCTCCCGCGCGGGCCCCCGATCCGGCGCCGGCGGGCCCCCCGCCCCGGCCGGCACCGGCCGCCGTCCCGCCGCCGGACGACCTGGTCGACCGCGACCGGGAGCTGGCCTGCATCCGCTCCGCGCTGGCCGACCTCGCCGCCGGCGTACCGGGGGTCGTGCTCATCGAGGGCCCGGCCGGGATCGGCAAGACCCGGCTGCTGGCCGAGGCCCGCCGACTGGCCGCCGCGTCGTCGGTGCGGGTGCTGGCCGCCCGCGGCAGCCAGCTGGAGAAGGCCTTCGGCTTCGGCGCGGTCCGCCAGCTGCTGGAGCCCGAGCTCACCGACCCCGGCCGCCGCGAGCGGCTGCTGGCGGGGCCCGCGGCCAGCGCCCGCGGCGTGTTCGACCTCGGCTCCGGCGATCCGGCCGACGGCTCGTTCGCCGTCGTCCACGGGCTGTACTGGCTGACGGTCAACCTCGCCGCCGGCGGGCCGGTGCTGCTCGCCGTCGACGACGTGCAGTGGTGCGACAGCGCGTCGCTGCGCTACCTGGCCTACCTGGTGCGCCGGCTGGAGGGCGTGCCGGTGCTGGTGGTCGGCACGGTGCGCACCGGTGAGCTGCACGACGACGAGGAGCTGCTGGCCGAGATCGCCGCCGAGCCCAGTGCGCTGGTGGTGCGCCCGGGGGAGCTGTCGCCGGCCGCCATCACCGGGATCGTGGCCCAGCGGCTCGGCGGCCCGGTGTCGCCGCCGTTCGCCGCCGCCTGCGCGCGCACCACCTCGGGCAACCCGCTGCTGCTGCGCCAGCTGCTGCGCGCGCTGGAGACCGACGGCGTCCGCCCGACGGCGGCGCACGCCGACGCGGTGGTCGCGGTCGGGTCCCGGGCGGTGTCGAGCATGGTGCTGATGCGGCTGCGCCGGCTGGCCGGCGTGGTGCCGGCCGTGGCCCGCGCCGCGGCCGTGCTGGGCGACGGGGCGCCGCTGCCGGCCGTCGCCGCCCTCGCCGAGCTGCCCGAGCCCGCCGCCGCGGCGGCCCTCGCCACGCTGGCCCGGGCCGAGATCGTCAAGGACGAGCAGCCGGTGGCCTTCGTGCACCCGCTGGTGCGCGAGGCCGTGTACCGCGACCTGCCCGCCGCCGAGCGGGCGCTGCGGCACGAGCGGGCCGCCGCGATCCTGGCCGCCGCGGGCGCGCCCGACGAGCAGGTGGCCGCCCACCTGCTGCTGGCGCCGCTGCGGGGGGCCGAGGAGACCGTCACCGTGCTGCAGCGGGCCGCGCGCACCGCCGCCGACCGCGGCGCGGCCGACAGCGCGGTCACCCTGCTGCGCCGGGCGCTGGAGGAGCCGCCGGCCATCGACCGTCGCCGCGAGCTGCTCCGCGAGCTCGGCATGATCGAGACCCTGCTCGACGGCGCCGCGAGCACCCAGCACCTGCTGCAGGCCTACGCGCTGCACGACGACGACCCGCGGCTGCGCGCCGACCTCGCCATCGCGATCGCCCGCACCCACGTCTTCGCCGCCCCGCCCGGCGTGGCCACCACCTTCGCCCGGGAGGCCGCCGCCGCGCTGCCGGCCGAGCTCGCCGACGAGCGCCAGGCGCTGCTCGCGCTCGAACGGATCAGCGGGTTCATGCACGGCCTGGACCCCGCGACCTGGCAGACCCCGGACCCGCCGGAGCCCACCGGCGACGGCAACGGCGCCCGGATGCTCGCCACGACCCTCTCCTGGGAGACCACCATCGAGGGCGCCGACCGGGCACGGGCGGTCCGCCTGGCCCGCATGGCGCTGCACGAGGACCGCCTGTGGGCGGTCGACAACGGGCTGTTCTGGATCATCTCCGCCAACGTGCTCATGCTCGCCGACGAGGACCTCGGCGACTTCTGGGAGCGGGCCGCGGCCGAGGCGCACACCCGGGGCTCGCTGTTCGCCGCCTTTTCCACGAGCATGTGGTCGGGCTTCTGGTACTGGCGCCGGGGCGAGCTGCTCGAGGCGCTGGTGCGGCTGGGCATCGCCTACGACCAGGACCGGCTGTGGGGCGGCTTCGGCATCGGGGAGCCCTACTCGCGGACCTTCATGATCGCCTGCCAGCTCGACCGCGGCGACCTCGCCGCCGCCCGCGAGGCCGCCGACCTCGCGCTGGCCGGTCCCATGCCGGGGGAGGGCGGCCGGATCCTCCGGCAGGCCGTCGCGCGGGTGCTCATCGCCGAGGGGCGGCCGGCCGAGGCGCTGGCCGAGCTCGACGCCGCCGTCACGCCCGTTCCGGTGGCCAACCCGGTGTGGAACCCCTGGCGCGGCATCCGGGCCGAGGCGCTGGCCGCGCTCGGCGAGCGGGACGAGGCGGTGCGGCTGGCCGCCGAGGAGGTCGACCTGCTGCGCCGCTGGGGTGCGCCCTCGGCGCTCGGCGCGGGCCTGCGGCTGCTCGGTGAGGTGCAGGGCGCGGCCGGGGAGCCGGCGCTGCGCGAGGCCGTCGACGTCCTGGCCGGCACCTCCGCCGCCGTGCACCTCGCCCGCGCCCGCTGCGCGCTCGGCCGGCAGCCGTCGGTGCCCGACGGCGAGGCGGTCCCGCTGCTGCGGGCGGCCCTCGACGCCGCGGTCGCCTGCGGAGCGCTGGGCATCCGCCGTGACGCCGTCGCCGGGCTGGCCGACCGCGGGGTGGACGTCGCGGCTGCGCCGGTGCCGGCCCGCCGTCCCTCGGCGATCGAGCGGCGGATCGTCGAGCTCGTCGGCGACGGCGTGCCGGTGCACCGCATCGCCCAGCAGCTGCTGCTGACCCCCGGCACGGTGCAGACGCTGCTCGAGGGCCTGCCGGCCGAGGACCTCAAGAACCCCTCAAGTACGGCGACCGAGGCTGGAGCCCTCTCGACCGACTGAGGAGTGCCGTGACCCAGCAGGTGACTCGACCGGCGGGGGCCCGGGCGGCGGGGCTGCGAGGCCTCTGCGGGGGCTCGGTGCACCTGCCCGGCGACCCGGCCTACGACCTCGCCCGCACCGGCTGGAACCTCCAGCTGTCCGACCGGCCGGCCGCGGTCGCCTATCCCGCGTTCCCCGACGAGGTCGCCGACGTGCTCCGCGCGGCCGCGCTCGCCGGGCTCGCCGTCGCGCCCCAGGGCACCGGCCACGGGGCGCCGCCGCTGCAGGGCCGGCTGGCCGAGGCGGTGCTGCTGCGCACCTCGGCGATGACCGAGCTGACCGTCGACCCGGACCGGCGGATCGCGCGGACCGGCGCCGGCGTGCAGTGGGGCGAGCTGGCCGACGCCGCCGCCCGGCACGGGCTGGCGGGCCTGCACCCGTCGTCCCCGGACGTCGGGGTGGTCGGCTACACCCTCGGCGGCGGCGTGGGCTGGTACGCCCGGTCGCTCGGGCTGGCCTGCAACGCCGTCACCGCGATCGAGCTGGTGCTCGCCGACGGCACCTTCGTGCGGACGACGGCCGACGCCGACCCCGAGCTGTTCTGGGCGCTGCGCGGGGGAGCGGCGCCGCTCGGCGTCGTCACCGCCATGGAGTTCCGGCTGCTGCCCCTGGCCTCGGTGGTGGCCGGGTTCCTCGCCTGGGACGCCGCGGCCGTCGAGCGGGTGCTCCCGGCGTGGCTGGCCTGGTGCGCCGACGCCCCCGACGCGGCGACCACCGCGTTCCGGGTGATCGACGTGCCGCCGGACCCGGCGCTGCCGGCGGAGCTGCGCGGCCGCCGGCTGGCCATGGTCGACGGCGCCGTGCTGGGCTCCGACGCCGCGGCGGCGGAGGTGCTGGCGCCGCTGCGGGCGCTACGGCCCGAGCTCGACACCGTGCGGCGGGTGCCGGCCGCCTCGCTGGTGCGGCTGCACCTGGACCCGGAGGGCCCGACGCCGGCCTACGCCAGCAGCACGCTGGTCGGCCACCTGCCCGACGCCGCGGTGGACGCCGTCCTCGCCGGCATCGGGCCGGCCGGCTCGCACGCGCTGGCGGTGGCCGAGCTGCGCCAGCTCGGCGGCGCGCTGCGCCGGCCGGACCCCGACGGCGGCGCGCTGGACTCCCTGCCGGGGGAGTTCCTCGCGCTGGGCCTGGGCATCTCCGGCGGCCCGGACGACTGGCCGGCGCAGCGGGCGGCGACCGCGGGGTTCCTCGCCGCGCTGGCGCCGTGGGCGACCGGCCGGTCCTACCTGCCGTTCCTCGACGACCGCACCGACACGCGCACGGCCTATCCGGCCGGCGTGCACGCGCGGCTGGCCGCGGTGCGCCGCCGGGTCGATCCGCGCGCGCTGTTCCTCGACCCCCATCCGGGGGTCGGCCTCACACCGTGAAGACGATCTTGCCGTTGGTGCGGCCCTCGAGCATCCGCTCGAAGCCCTCGCGGGCCCGCGCCAGCGGCAGCTCGACGTCGATCTGCGGCCGGATGCCGGTGACCGCGCACATCGAGATCAGCGACTCCAGCTCGCTGCGGGTGCCCATGGTTGAGCCGATGACCGACAGCTGCGGGAAGAAGATCCGGTTGAGCTCGGCACCGGGGTTGTACCCGGTGGTGGCGCCGGAGGTCACGAGCACGCCGCCGGGCTTGAGCGACTTCACGCTGTGGCTCCAGGTGGCCTGCCCGACGGTCTCCATGACGCCGTCCACCCGCTCGGGCAGCCGGGCGCCGCTCTCGAAGGCCTGGTCGGCCCCGAGCGCGAGGGCCGCGGCCCGCTTCTCCTCGGTGCGGCCGGTCACCCAGATCCGGTAGCCGGCGGCGCGGCCGAGCACGACCAGCGCGGTGGCCACCCCGCCGCTGGCGCCCTGCACGAGCACCGTCTGGCCCGGCCGCAGGCCCGACCGCACGAACAGCATCCGGTAGGCGGTCAGCCACGCGGTGGGCAGGCAGGCGGCCTCGGCGAAGGAGAGCTCGGCGGGCTTGGGCAGCACGTTGCGCCGCGGAACGGCGACCTTCTCGGCCAGCGTGCCCTGGTGCACCTCCGACAGCAGCGACCGCTGGGGGTCGAGGGTCTCGTCGCCCATCCAGTCGGGGCTGGCGATGACCGCGTGCACGACGACCTCGTTGCCGTCCTCGTCGAGGCCGGCGGCGTCGCAGCCGAGGATCATCGGCATCCGCTCGGCCGGCAGGCCCACGCCGCGCAGGCTGAACAGGTCGTGGTGGTTGAGCGAGGCGGCCTTCACCGTCACCGTCGTCCAGCCCTCGCGGGACTCCGGCTCGGGCCGGTCGCCGACCTCGAGGACGGAGAGCGGGTCCTCCGGAGCGGGGGTGGAGACGAAGGCAGCGAGCATGATCGGAAGTTAGCCGGACGGCGTGGGCTCCGCCGACCGGGGGTCGCAGCCGGGCTCGCCGCGGCCCACCGAGTCGTCGTCGTCGGCCAGGGACGTCGCGATCCCGTCGTAGCCCAGCTGGGGGACGACGACCCGCACCTGCCCGGTCACGGCGGCGTGCCGGTCGGTGCGGGTCTCGCAGGAGCCGTCCGGGGCGTGGAGGACGTGCTCGACCGGGGCGCCGTCGGCGGTCCACGTCAGGTCGACCACCGCCGTGCCGGTCACCTCGCCCGGGGCGGTGTGCGAGCCGCAGGTGAGCGCCAGCTCGCCGCGTGCGGTCGCGGAGTCCTCGCCGTCGACGGTGGCGGGGACGGTCTGGTCGGTCAGGCAGTCCCAGCCGCGCACGAAGAACTCGCCGTTGCCGAAGCCGTCGCCGTCGGGGAGGTCGAAGACGGTCAGGTGGACGAAGAGGTCCTCGCTGCCGCTCGCGCCGCCGGCACCGAGGAAGGCGCTGGCGTAGCCGGTGGTGGGGTCGGCGGGCGGCTCGGCGGCCGGGGAGGACGGTGCGGGCCCGGCGGTGCCGTCGCCGCCGGAGCAGCCGGCGAGGAGCAGCAGGACCGCGGGCACCACCAGGGCTGTGCGCACGGCACCTTCTACCGCACCGGGAGGCTCAGCGGATGACGACGACGTGCTCCTGCCGCGGCACGAACTCCCCGATGACCGGGCAGCCCGGGATCTCGCCGCCCAGCAGCAGCCCGCCCGAGGTCTGGGCGTCGGCCAGCAGCAGGGCCTCGTCCTCGGGGACCGCCGACAGGTCGGTGTGCGGCCGCACCCAGTCCAGGTTGCGCCGGGTGCCCCCGGAGACGTACCCGTCGGCCAGGGCCTGCCGCGCCCCGGCGAGGTACGGGACGGCGGCGGCGTCGACCACCGCGGTCACGCCGCTGGCCCGGGCCATCTTGTAGAGGTGGCCGAGCAGGCCGAAGCCGGTGACGTCGGTGCCGGCCCGGATGCCGGCCTCGACCGCCGCGCGGCCGGCGTCCCGGTTGAGGGTGGTCATCGAGGCGACCGCCTCCTCCGACACCTCGCCGGTGGCCTTCATCCGGCTGTTGAGCACTCCGACGCCCAGCGGCTTGGTGAGCGTGAGCGGCGTGCCGGCGACGGCTCCGGCGTTGGTGATGACCCGGTCGACGTCGACCAGGCCGGTGACGGCCATGCCGTACTTGGGCTCGGGGTCGTCGATCGAGTGCCCGCCGCCGACGTGGCAGCCGGCCTCCTGGGCCACCTTGAGCCCGCCGCGCAGCACCTCGGCGGCCAGCTCGGCCGGGAGCACGTCGCGCGGCCAGCCGAGCAGGTTGACCGCGACCACCGGGGTGCCGCCCATGGCGTAGACGTCGGAGAGGGCGTTGGCCGCGGCGATCCGGCCGAAGGTGTACGCGTCGTCGACCACCGGCGTGAAGAAGTCGGTGGTGAGCACCAGCCCCTGGCCGCCGGCGATCCGCACCACCGCGGCGTCGTCGCCGTCGTCGAGGCCGACGACCAGCTCGGCGGCCGGCGCGGCCGGCCCCGCGGCGGTGAGGCCGGCGACCACGGCCTCGAGCTCGCCCGGGGGGATCTTGCAGGCGCAGCCGCCGCCGTGGGCGTACTGGGTCAGCCGGATCCGGGCGGGCGCGGTGGTCACCCGCCCGAATCTAGGCCGCCCCCGGCTCGCCCGCCCCGGCCGCCTCGACACGGGGGCGGCCGCGCCGCCAGCATGGGCGCCACCCGAGGAGGCCCGCCATGCGCCGGACGGTGACCGCACTGCTGCTCGCGGTGCCGCTCGCCCTCTCCGGTTGCGCCGCCGGCGGCTCCGGCGCCGCGGGTACTCCCGCCGCCGCGCGGTCCGGGCCCTTCGACCAGGCGCTGCACGACGAGCTGCTGGCGATGCTCGAGCGCGACCAGGCCGGCCGCACCGGCGGCGCCGACCCCGAGGGCGACCGGGCCCGGACGCAGCGGCTGGCGGAGATCCTCGACGCGCACGGCTGGCCCACCCACGACCTGGTCGGCGAGGACGGCGAGGAGGCCGCCTGGGCCATCGCGCAGCACTCCGACCACGACCCGGCGTTCCAGGCGCGGGCGCTGGAACTGCTGCGCGCCGCCGTGGCGGCGGGGCAGGCGTCGCCGGGCAACCTCGCCTACCTGGAGGACCGGGTCGCCGTGGGCGCGGGGCAGCCGCAGCGCTACGGCACCCAGGTCGGCTGCGGCCCCGACGGCCCGCAGCCGGCCACGCCGCTGTTGGATCCGGCCGCGGTGGAGCAGCTGCGCGCCGAGGCCGGGCTCGAGCCGCTGGCCGACTACCTGGCCGAGATGGCGGAGGTCTGCGCGAGCGTCGAGTGAGCCGGCTGGGGGGAGGGGCTCAGCCGAGCCCGCCGGGCAGCAGCGTCAGCCGCGGCGGCGCCGCGGGCGCCGGCCGCGCGAGGGCCCGGCCCGCCGGATGGCTGCCGGAGCGGGCGGCGGCGCGCCGGGCCGCCTCGGTGCGGGCGGCCAGGCCGCTGGCCACCAGCCGGGCACGCCGGACCGGATCGGGTTCCAGGGCGGTGAGGACCTTCTCCAGCGCGCCGCGCCCGGCCTCGGCGTAGGCGCCGGCGGGGCGGGCGGCGAGCGCGACGACGACGGCCGCGGCCTCCTCGGGGGTGAGCGAGACCGGGGGCAGCACGGCGGGGGAGTGCTCGGTGCGGGTCACGGCGCGGAGACTGGCAGGGGCCACCGACGAAAATCGCGAGCCGACGTAGGCTCCGCGGTGGAGGCGTCAGGGCGCCTGGTGGCCCCCGCGGCCTCTAAAGCCGACGTGGCCGAGCATCTCGGCCAGGCGGGTTCGATTCCCGTCCGCCTCCGCCACTCCCGCGCGTGGGGGTCGGCGCCCGCACCTAGGCTCCGACAGCGATGACCGCCGACCCCCGCCGCCAGGTGCCGCGCACCGACGTCCTGCTGGCCGATCCCGCGCTCGCGGCGGCCGCCGAGCGGCTGGGCCGGGAGCTGGTGAAGGACGCCGTCCGCGCCGTGCAGCAGCGGGTCCGCGACGGCGAGGTCCCGCCCGGCGACGCCGTCGCCGCCGTGCTGGCCGGGCTGCCCGGCACCGCCAGCAGCCTCCGGCCGGTGCTCAACGCGACCGGCGTGCTCGTGCACACCAACCTCGGCCGCGCGCCGCTGTCGCCGGCCGCGGTGGAGGCGGTGGTGGCCGCCGGCGGCACCACCGACGTCGAGCTGGACCTCGGCACCGGCCGCCGCGGGCCGCGCGGCGAGGCCGCGCTCGCCGCCCTGCGGGAGGCGGTGCCCGCCGCGGAGGCGGTCCTCGTGGTGAACAACTGCGCGGCGGCCCTCGCGCTGGTGGCCACCGCGCTGGGCCAGGGACGGGAGCTGGTGCTCGCGCGCGGCGAGCTGGTCGAGATCGGCGACGGCTTCCGCATCCCCGACCTGCTCGCCTCGACCGGCGCCCGCCTCCGCGAGGTCGGCACCACGAACCGGGTCACCGCCGACGACTACCGCGCCGCGCTGTCCGAGGCGACCGGCGCGGTGCTCAAGGTGCACCCGTCGAACTTCGTCGTCCGCGGCTTCACCCGGTCGGTGCCGGTCGGCGAGCTGGCCGCCGCGCTGGCCGGCACCGGCGTCCCGCTGGTGGCCGACGTGGGGTCGGGGCTGCTGCGGCCGCACCCGGTGCTGCCCGAGGAGCCGGACCTGCAGACCACGCTGGCCGACGGCGCCGACCTGGTGGTGGCCAGCGGCGACAAGCTGCTGGGCGGTCCGCAGGCCGGGCTGGTCCTCGGCCGGGCCGACCTGGTCCAGCGGCTGCGCCGGCATCCGCTCTACCGGGCGCTGCGGGTGGACAAGACGACGCTGGCCGCGCTGGAGGCCACCCTGCGCGGTCCGCTCCCGCCGGTGCGCGCGATGCTCGCCGCCGACGTCGAGGGCCTGCGCGAGCGGGCCCGCGCGCTCGCCGCCCGGCTGGCCGCGGCGGGGGTGGACGCCGTCGCCGTCGACAGCGCGGCCCGCGTCGGCGGGGGAGGAGCGCCCGAGCACCCGCTGCCCAGCGCCGCGGTGTCGCTGCCGGCCGGGTTCGCCGAGCGGCTGCGGGGCGGGTCCCCGCCGGTGGTCGGGTACGTGGACGGCGACCGCACGCTGCTCGACCTGCGCAGCGTGCCGCCGCCGGACGACGAGGCGCTCGCCGGGGCCGTGCTGGGGGTGGCCGCCGCGTGGACGTGATCGCCACCGCCGGCCACGTCGACCACGGCAAGTCCACGCTGGTCCGCGCGCTCACCGGGATGGAGCCCGACCGGTGGGAGGAGGAGCGCCGCCGCGGGCTCACCATCGACCTCGGGTTCGCCTGGACCACGCTGCCCTCGGGCCGCCGGCTGGCCGTCGTCGACGTCCCCGGGCACGAGCGCTTCGTCGGCAACATGCTGGCCGGGGTGGGCTCGGTGCCCGCGGCGCTCGTCGTGGTCGCCGCCGACGACGGCTGGTCGGCGCAGACCGCCGAGCACGTCGCCGTCCTCGACGCCCTCGGGGTGCGGCACGGCCTGCTGGCGGTGACCAAGGCCGACCTCGCCGACCCCGCGCCGGTCCTCGCCGACGTCACCGACCGGCTGGCCGGCACCTCGCTGGGCCGGGTCCGGGGCGTGGCGGTGAGCGCTGTCCGGGGGGACGGCGTCGCGGAGCTGACCGCGGCGCTCGAGGACCTGCTCGCCGGCCTGCCCGCCCCTGACCGCGGCGCCCCGGTGCGGCTGTGGATCGACCGGGCGTTCCCGATCCGCGGTGCCGGCACGGTGGTCACCGGCACCCTGGCCGCCGGCAGCGTCGGCGCGGGCGACCGGCTGCAGCTGGGCGGTCGCGAGGTCGGTGTCCGCGGGGTGCAGTCGCTGGGTGCTCCGGTGCAGCGTGCCGAGGCCACCGCGCGGGTGGCGCTGAACCTGCGCGGGATCGCCGTCGAGGAGCTGTCCCGCGGCGACGCGCTGCTGACGCCGGGGGCCTTCCGGGCCACCGACGTCGTCGACGTCACCCTCGCGGCCGCGCCGGAGGACCGGCTGCCGGCCGAGCTCGTGGTGCACGTCGGCTCGGCGGCGGTGGCCGCCCGGGTGCGGCCGCTGGAGGGGACGGCGGTGCGGCTGCGGCTGGCCGGCCCGCTGCCGCTGCGGATCGGCGACCGGCTGCTGCTCCGCGATCCGGGCGCCCGCCGCGTGCTCGGCGCCGACGTGCGCGACGTCGACCCGCCGGAGCTGCGGCGGCGCGGTGCGGCCCGGCAGCGCGCGGCCGAGCTCGCCGCCCAGCCGGCCGGGCCCGCGGGCGCGGCGGCCGACCTCGCGCGGCGGCGGGTGGTGCGGGCGGCGGACTTCGCCGCCATGGGGTGGCCGGCTCCGCCGGCCGCCGACCGCGTCGGGCCCTGGCTGGTGGCGCCCGGCCTGCTCGACGAGCTGGCCGCGGCCCTGCCCCCGCTGGTCGCCGCCTACCGCCGCGCGCACCCGCTGGAGGCCGGGCCGCCGCTGGCGGTGGCCCGCCGCGAGCTCGGCCTCCCCGACGACGACCTGCTGCGCGCGGTGGTGCGCCCGCCGCTGACGCTCCGCGAGGGCCGGGTGGCCGAGGCCGCCGCGGGCCTGCCGCCGGCGGTGCAGCGGGCGGTGGACGCCGTCCGTGCCCGGCTGGCCGCCGATCCGTTCGCCGCGCCCGAGGCCGGTGACCTGGCCGCCGCCGGGCTCGGGCCGCGGGAGCTGGCGGCCGCGGTGCGCGACGGGCAGCTGGTGCGGATCGCCGACGGCGTCTACCTGGGCCCGGGGGTGGCCGAGGTGGCGCGGGCCCGGCTGGCCGCGGTGCCGGCTCCCTTCACGCTGAGCCAGGCTCGGACGGCGTGGGGCACCAGCCGCCGGGTCGCGGTGCCCCTGATGGAGTGGCTGGACGCGCGGGGCGTCACGGTGCGGCTGCCGGACAACACCCGCCGGCTGCGCTGAGCAGCGGCGACGCGGCAGGGCAGGTGCCCCGGCTATCCGCCGGCCTGGCGGAGCAGGGCGTCCCGGTCGTCGCCGTCGTCGCGCAGGTCGCGCGGGGAGACGTCCACCTCCTCGACGGTCTGGTCGAGCCGCACCGGCTCGGGCAGCTCGCGGAAGCGGTCGCGCGGGTCCTCGGGGGCGGTCATGGGGGCAGCGTCCGCGTCCGGCGGCGGTGCGGCAAGGGCCCGGGACCTCAGCGGTAGGGGTCGGTGATCTCCCGCAGCGCGGTGAGCGCCTCGCGCAGCCGGCGCCAGCGGGGCTCGCCCAGGTGGGCGCGCCACTCCGCCTCGACCTCGGCGACCGCCCGGGCCGCCACCGGCTGGGCCGCCGCGCCGCGCTCGGCGACCCGCACCAGCCGGGCGCGGGCGTCGCTGGGGTCGGGGGTGCGGCGCACGTAGCCGGCCCGCTCCAGCTGGTCGACCAGGTGGCTGGCCGTCTGCTTGGTCACCTGGGCGGCCTCGGCCAGCTCGGTGAGCCGGGTGCCCTCGGGGCCGATCCGCTGCATCACCCGCGCCTGGGCGAGGGTGAAGTCGTCGAAGCCCGCGGCGGCCAGGGCGGCGAAGACCCGGTTCTCCATCGCCCGGTAGGGCAGGAACAGCAGCAGCCCCACGTTGAGCTCCTCGGCGTCCTCGGCCACCCGCGCACTCCCTTGACGAAAGTCAGTCCATCGAACTATCTTCGTTCGATCATCTTACTTGTTCTTGCGCTCCTCCGAGGAGGCGGACATGGACGGGAACGCCGTCTGGGCGGTCGTCGACAGCGAGCGGGCGAGCCTCGCCGACCTGCTCGAGGAACTCTCCGACGAGGAGTGGGAGCGACCGTCGCTGTGCGCCGGCTGGCGCGTCCGGGACGTCGCGGCGCACCTCGCGCTCGCGCACACCGGCGCCGCGCGCGGCGCGCTCGAGCTGGCCCGGGCCGGCGGCAGCATGCCGCGGATGATCCGCGACACCGCCGTCCGGCTCGCGGCCCGGGCGCCGCGCGAGGACCTGGTGGCCCGCATCCGCGCGATGGTCGGGTCGCGTCGCACGGCGCCCGGGCTGACCCCGTTCGAGCCGCTGATCGACGTCCTGGTGCACGGTCAGGACGTCGCCGTCCCCCTCGGCCGGGTGCGCACCATGCCGGTCGAGGCGGCGGCCGCCGCGGCCACGCGGATCTGGACGACCCCGTGGCCGCTGTCGATCACCTTCCGGCCGCGCCGCCGGCTGCGCGGCCTGCGCCTGGTGGCCACCGACACCGACTGGTCGGCGGGGGAGGGCGAGGTCGTGGAGGGGCCGGTGCAGGCCCTGCTGCTCCTGCTCACCGGCCGGACGGTGGAGCTCGACCGGCTCACCGGCCCGGGCCTGCCCCGGGCGCGGACGGCGGTCTGACCGCCTGCGGTCAGCGGCCCTCCGGCACCCAGCGCGCCGGCCGCTTCTCGCGGAACGCGGCCATGCCCTCCTGGCCCTCCTCGCTGGCGAAGAAGCGCGCCGACAGCTCCTGCAGCTCGTCGAAGGAGCCGCGCAGCCCGCCGGCGCGCAGCAGCCGCTTGGTCTCGGCCAGTGCCGCCGGCGCCCCGAGCGCCAGCGCGCCGAGCTGGGCCTCGACGGCGGCGTCCACCTCGTCGTCGGGCACCGCCAGGTCGACCAGCCCGGAGGACGCGGCGAGCTCGGCGCCGAACACCTCGCCGGTGAGCATCAGCCGGTGCGCCACGTGCGGCAGCATCCGCGGCAGCACCACGGCCGAGATCACCGCGGGCACGATGCCCAGGCGCACCTCGCTGAACGCGAACGTCGCCGCCGCGCCGGCGACCACCACGTCGCAGGCGGCGAGCAGGCCCACGCCGCCCGCCCGCGCCGGCCCGCGCACCACCGCGACCACCGGCTTGGGCGCGGACCAGATGCTGGTGAGCAGATCGGGGAACTCGCGGATGCCCTGGTCCTCGGCACCGCGGCCGGCGGTCTCGGAGAGGTCCATCCCCGAGCAGAACACCCGGCCGGTGTGGTCGAGCACGACCACGCGCACGGCATCGTCGGCCAGCGCCGCGTCGAGGGCCTCGCGCAGCTGCGCGCGCATCGCGCGGGACAGCGCGTTGCGGTTGGCGGGGGAGTCCAGCACCAGCCGGGCCACCCCGCGCGCGGTCTCGACCCGGAGCACAGCGTCGTCGGTCACAGCCGCATCCTGCCGGTCGCGGCCCGGGACGCGGCACACTGGGAGCAGATGAACGCCGTCCTCCCGCTGCTGCCCGGGGTGCCCGCCCCGGACGCTCCCGATCCCGCCGCACTGCCCGACTCCGCGCGGGAGGGGCTGGCCCGCACGCCGTTCGGGCTCTACGTGCACGTGCCGTTCTGCGCGACCCGGTGCGGCTACTGCGACTTCAACACCTACACCTCCGACGAGCTGGGCCCCGGGGCCAACCGCAGCGAGTACGCCGGCACCGCGATCGCCGAGCTGCGCCGCGCCGCCGACGTCCTGGGGCCCGAGCTGCCCACCGTCTCCACCGTCTTCGTCGGTGGCGGCACGCCCACGCTGCTGCCGGCCGACGACCTCGCCGCCGTGCTCGGCGCCGTCCGCGAGCTGTTCCCGGTCGCGCCCGACGTGGAGGTCACCACCGAGGCCAATCCCGAGACGGTCGGCCCGGCGTCGCTGGCGCGGCTGCGCGAGGCCGGGTTCACCCGCGTCAGCCTCGGCATGCAGTCCGCCGCCGAGCACGTGCTCGCCGTCCTCGACCGGCGGCACACCCCGGGCCGCGCGGTCGCCGCGGCGCACGAGGCGCGGGCGGCCGGGTTCGAGCACGTCAACCTCGACCTCATCTACGGCACGCCGGGGGAGACCGACGCCGACTGGGCCGCCTCCCTGGACGCCGTCCTCGCCGCGCCGGTCGACCACGTCTCGGCCTACGCGCTGATCGTCGAGGAGGGCACCCGGCTGGCCCGCCGCATCGCCCGCGGCGAGCTGCCGATGCCCGACGACGACGTCCTGGCCGACCGCTACGAGCAGGCCGACGCGACCCTGCGCGGAGCCGGCCTCGACTGGTACGAGGTGTCCAACTGGTCCCGCGGCGAGGCCGCCCGCTGCCGGCACAACGAGCTGTACTGGGCCAACGCCAACTGGTGGGGCGTCGGCCCCGGCGCGCACAGCCACGTCGGCGGGCTGCGCTGGTGGAACGTCAAGCACCCCGCCGCCTACGCCGCCCGGTTGGCCGCGGGGCAGAGCCCGGCGCAGGAGTCCGAGCTGCTGTCGGCCGAGGACCGCGCGCTGGAGACGGTGATGCTCGGCCTCCGGCTGCGCGACGGCCTCCCGCTGGAGCTGCTGTCCGGCGCGGGCCGGCTGCGCGCCGCCGACGCCGTCGCCCGGGGGCTGCTGGAGCCGGCCGCGCACGCCGCCGGCCGCGCCGTCCTCACCGACCGCGGGCGGCTGCTCGCCGACGCCCTGGTCCGCGAGCTCACCGACTAGGCGGAGTGCAGCAGCGCAGGAAACCTGCGCTGCTGCACTCCGCCTGACAGTTGTCACGGCCGACCGGCGACGTCCCGCACTACTGCGCGCACCGGCCCCGGCGGGAGGGTTCCTCCGTGCCCGACGACGCCCTCTCCCTCTCCGGACTCACCGTCCGCTACGGCGCCACCACCGCCGTCTCCGGCCTGGACCTGACCATCCCGCAGGGCCAGACCGTGGCCCTGCTCGGCCCCAACGGCGCCGGCAAGTCGACCACCGTCAACGCCGTGCTCGGGCTGGTCCGGCCCACCGCCGGCACCGTGCGGGTCCTCGGCCGGACCCCGGCCGCCGCGATCCGCGCCGGCGACGTCGGCGCGATGCTCCAGCACGGCGGCCTGCCCGGCGAGGCGCGGGTCGGCGAGGTGCTCGACCTGGTCCGCCGCAGCTTCCCGCGGTCCTGGCCGCTGGACGACCTCGTGCTCACCACCGGCATCGACGGGCTGCTGTCCCGCCCGGTCGAGCAGCTCTCCGGCGGCCAGCGGCAGCGGGTGCTGCTCGCCCTCGCCCTGGCCGGCCGGCCGCCGCTGCTCCTGCTGGACGAGCCGACCTCGGCCATGGACGTCGAGGGCCGCCGCGCCTTCTGGACGACGATGCGCGGGCTCGCCGAGCGCGGCACCACCGTCGTCTTCGCCACCCACCACCTCGCCGAGGCCGACGCGGTCGCCGACCGGGTGGTGGTGGTCGCCGGCGGGCGGGTCGTCGCCGACGGCACCGCCGCCCAGGTCAAGGCCGGCGCCGCCGAGCGCACCGTCAGCTTCACCGCCGCCCCCGGCGACGACCTCGGGAGCCTCCCCGGCGTCACGGGCACCAGCCGGCAGGGCGACACCGTCGGCCTGCACACCGGCGACGTCGAGGCCACGCTGGCCGCGCTGCTCGCCGGCGGTCGCCGGCTGCCCGACCTCGAGGTCCGCGGCGCCAGCCTCGAGGAGGCCGTCCTCACCCTCACCGCCGGCGCCCGCGCCGGCCGTCGGATCGGAGCCGACCGATGAGCGCCCTGTTCCTCTTCCAGCTGCGCCGGGTGGGCCGCAACCGGCAGTTCCTCTTCTTCACCGTGGCGCTGCCGGCGCTCTTCACGGTCTTCTTCACCAAGGTCTTCGGCGCCACGGCGGGCAGCGCGGCCGGCGAGTACGCCGCGGCCACGATGGTTTCGATGATGGCCTATGGCGCCATCGGCGCGGCCCTGGGCGCGACCATCCGGATCTCCTTCGACCGCGCCTCCGGCTGGCTGCGCCAGCTGCGCGTCACGCCGGTGCCGCAGACCTCGGTGGTCGTCGTCGACGTGCTGGTCGGCGTCCTGCTCACGCTGCCCTCGCTCGTGGTCGTCGCGCTGGTGGGCCGGTTCGTCAACGGCGTCGCGCTGCCGGCGACCACCTGGCTCGCGCTGGTCGGCGTGCTGTGGGCCGGCTCGGCGGTGTTCGTCGCGCTCGGGCTGCTGCTGGGCCTGGCGCTGGAGGAGAAGGCGGCCGGCGGGGCCATGGGCATCACCGGGGTCGTGCTCGCCGCGCTCGGCGGGCTCTGGGTGCCGGTCGAGCTGTTCCCGCAGGGGCTGGCCGACGTCGCCCGCGCGCTGCCCTCGTACTGGTACGCCGAGCTCGGCCGGGACGTCGCCGCGGGGAGCGCCCCCTCGGCGACGGCGGTGCTCGTGCTGGCCGGCTTCGCCGCCCTCTTCGCGGCGGCCGCGCTGGCCGTGGCGCGGCGGCGTCCCCTGGCCGCCGTCGCGGGCTGACCGGGCTAGCGTGCCCGGCGTGGACATCCGGAACGCCGGCCGGCGCATCGGGTGGGCGCTGCCCTGGCTGCTGTTCCAGTTCTTCCCGATCGTCGACCTGATCAGCACCGAGCGGCCGGTGGCCGCCCGGATCGCCGCGGGGCTGGGGCTGGCCGCCTTCACCGTCGCCTACCTGGTCGTGTTCAGTCGGCTGTTCGAGCGGCGGCCCGGCTCCGCGTGGCGGGAGCTGGCGGTGGTCGCCGTCCTCGGCGTCGCCCTGGCGGGGACGCTCGGGCCCTCGTGGGCCGGCCTGATGATCTACCTGTCGGCCGCCTCGGCCGGAGCGCTGCCGCGGCGGTGGGTGTGGCCGGCCGTGCTCGGGGCGACCGCGGTCTGCGCCGCCGTCGTCGCGGCCGACGGCGCGCTCGACCAGCTGTTCATCCTGCCGGTCATGTGCCTGCTCACCGCGTTCGCGCTGCAGGGCACCCGGGCGCTGATGACGGTGAACGCCGAGCTGCTCGAGGCCCGCGAGGAGCTGGCCCGCAACGCGGTCGCCGAGGAGCGGCTGCGCTTCGCCCGCGACCTGCACGACCTGCTCGGCCACAGCCTGTCGCTGATCGCGCTCAAGAGCGAGCTCGCCGGCCGGCTGGCCGGACGGGACCCGGACCGGGCCCGGCAGGAGATGGCCGACGTCGAGGCCGCCGCCCGGCGCGCGCTGGCCGAGGTGCGCGACGCGGTGAGCGGCTACCGCCAGGTCAGCTGCGCGGCGGCGATCGCCGAGGCCCGGGCCGCCCTCACCGCCGCCGGCATCACGCTGCGCGTGCCCCCCGTCCTGCCCACCCTGCCCGGCACCGTCGACGCCGTGCTCGGCTGGGTGGTCCGCGAGGCCACGACGAACGTGCTGCGGCACAGCGGCGCGCGCGAGGTCGCCGTCGCCGTGGCCCGCGAGCCCGACGGCGCGGTCACGCTCGCCGTCACCGACGACGGCCGCGGCCCCGCCGGCCCGCCCGGGGCCGGCCTCGCCGGGCTGGAGGAACGGCTGGCCGCCCTCGGCGGGCACCTGGACAGCGGCCCCGCACCCGGCGGCGGGTTCGCCCTGACCGCCCGGGTGCCGGTGGCCGAGGCGGCCGTCCGGCAGGAGGAGGTGGCGCACCGGTGATCCGGGTGCTGATCGCCGAGGACCAGACGATGGTCCGCGGCGCGCTGCGGGCGCTGCTGGACCTCGAGGACGACATCACGGTCGTCGCCGAGGTGGGCCGGGGCGACCTCGTCGTCGACGCCGCCCGCGAGCACGCCCCGGACGTCGCCCTGCTGGACATCGAGATGCCCGGCTGCGACGGCATCGAGGCCGCCCGGGCGCTGGCCCGCGAGGTGCCCGGCTGCCGCGCCGTCGTCCTCACCACCTTCGGCCGGCCCGGCTTCCTCCGCCGCGCCATGGAGGTCGGCGCCGCCGGCTTCCTGGTCAAGGACGCCCCCGTCGCCGAGCTCGCCCGCTCCATCCGCGCCGTGGTGGCCGGCGAGCGGGTCATCGACCGCGACCTGGCCGCCGCCGCGCTCGCCATCGGGGCCACGCCGCTGTCGACCCGCGAGGCCGACGTGCTGCGCGAGGCCGCCGACGGCGCGACCGTCGCCGACATCTCCCGACGGCTGTTCCTGTCCGAGGGCACGGTGCGCAACTACCTGTCGTCGGCGATCGGCAAGACCGGGGCGCGCACCCGGGTGGAGGCGGCGCGCGTGGCGGAGGAGAAGGGCTGGCTGTAAGAGGACCCCCGTGCCCCCCACCGCTCGCAGGCTCGCGGCGGGCCCCTGCACGGGGGCCGCCCGTGCCCCCCACCGCTCGCAGGCTCGCGGCGGGCCCCTGCACGGGGGCCGCCCGTGCCCCCCACCGCTCGCAGGCTCGCGGCGGGCCCCTGCACGGGGGCCGGGCTCACCGCTGAGCGGGAGGACGCCTCCCGGCACGCCGCGTCGCGGGTGCATCGTCCGCACATGGCCCTGACCTACGAGTCCACCGCCCAGCCGCCGTCGGCCACCGACGGTCTGCACCACCACGTCGCCGGGGAGGGGCCGGACCTGGTCCTGCTGCACGGCTCGGGGCCCGGCGTGAGCGGCTGGTCGAACTTCTCGGAGAACCTGCCGGTGTTCGCCCGGCACTTCCGCACCCACGTCGTGGACATGCCCGGCTTCGGCGCCAGCCCGGCGCAGGAGTGGACCCGCCCCTATCCCGAGCACGCCGCCGAGGCGGTGCTGCGCTTCCTCGACGACCTCGGCATCGAGCGCGCCCACCTGCTCGGCAACTCGATGGGGGGCTACGTCGCGCTGACCGCGGCCCTGAAGGCGCCGGAGCGCGTCGACCGGCTGGCGCTCATGGGGCCGGGCGGGCTCTACGCCCCGGTGTTCACCGCGGGCCGCTCGGAGGGCGCCCGCCGGCTGTCGGAGTTCATGGCCAAGCCCTCGCGGGAGGCCATGTACGCCTGGGTCGACTGCATGGTCGCCGACCGCAGCATGATCACCGACCAGCTGATCGAGCAGCGCCTGGAGATGGCGATGGCCCCCGGCGCGATCGAGCGGATGCGCGACGTCATGCGCTCCCTCGGCAACCCCAGCCCCGAGCCGCCGCTGTGGACGCGGCTGGAGGAGATCCCCCACCCGACGCTGGTCACCTGGGGTCGGGACGACCGGATGCTGCCGTTGGACGGCGCGTTCTTCGGCACCCGTCGCATGCCCAGGGCCGACCTGCTGGTCTTCTCCGACTGCGGCCACTGGGCGCAGGTCGAGCGCAAGGCCGCCTTCGAGGCGGCCGTCATCGACTTCCTCGGCCGCTGACCGGCCGGCGGAGGGAGGCGGGCGTCAGCCCCGCGGCGCCGGCTCGGCCGGCATCAGCGCGTCGAGGTCGAGCACCCGGACGTGGATGACGTTGCGCTGCTGCAGCGCCGCACGCAGCGCCCGGTGCAGCCCGTCCTCGAGGTAGAGCTCGCCGTGCCACTGGACCGCGTGCGGGAACAGGTCGCCGTAGAAGGTGGAGTCGTCGGCGAGCAGGGCGTCCAGCGCCAGTTCCCGCTTGGTCGTGACGAGGGTGTCCAGCCGGATCTGCCGGGGCGGGATCATCGCCCAGTCCTTGGTGGACAGACCGTGGTCGGGATAGGGACGGCCGTCTCGTACCGCTTTGAAGATCAGGGAACCGACCTCCGTCCTGCTGCCCCGCACCGTGCCGACCGCACGCCACCCTAGTCGCCGGGCGCGGCCTCCGCCGCCGCCCCGTCCCGCCCTCCGCGGTCGCGCGAGCCACGCGACGCGGGGGCCGCCGGGTCGTATGCTGGGTTGGCACTCTGTCCGTGCGAGTGCCAGACCCGCGACGGGTGCGCCGGGGGGATCCGCGGTGTCGCACGGCACGTCGACCGGTACGGGGAGGTGTCACCGTGGCGCACGACGAACGCCGCCTGCAGGTCCTGCGGGCCATCGTCCAGGACTACGTCTCGACCAACGACCCGGTGGGCAGCAAGGCCCTGGCCGAGCGGCACGACCTCGGGGTCTCGCCGGCCACCATCCGGAACGACATGGCCGTGCTCGAGGAGCAGGGCTACATCACCCAGCCGCACACCAGCGCCGGCCGGGTGCCGACCGACAAGGGCTACCGGCTGTTCGTCGACCGGCTGTCGGCGGTCAAGCCGCTGTCGGCGGCCGAGCGCCGCGCGATCGAGGCGTTCCTCGACGGCGCGGTCGACCTGCACGACGTCCTCGGCCGCACCGTCCGGCTGCTGGCCCAGTTGACCCGCCAGGTCGCCGTCGTCCAGTACCCGACGCTGTCGCGCAGCGCCGTCCGCCACCTCGAGGTGGTCCAGGTCGCCGGCTCCCGCCTGCTGCTGGTGCTGATCACCGACACCGGCCGGGTCGAGCAGCGGATCGTCGAGTGCCCGGTCGACGTGGAGCGGGACGACGTCGCCGACCTGCGCGCCCTGCTGAACTCCGCCTTCGCCGGCGCCAAGCTCGCCGACGCCGGCGGCAAGGTGCCCGAGCTGGTGGAGACCGCCCCGCCGCACCTGCGCGGGCTGGTCGCCGCGGTGAGCGCGGCGCTGGTGGAGACCCTCGTGGAGCCGGGGGAGGACCGCCTCGTCGTCGGCGGGACGGCGAACCTCGCACGCGCCGCGGTCGACCTGCAGGGCACGGTGCGGCCGCTGCTCGAGGCGCTCGAGGAGCAGGTCGTCGTCCTGCGGCTGATCAGCGAGGTCGACACCGGCGGTGCGGTGCTGGTCCGCATCGGCGAGGAGAACGCGCACGAGGCGCTGTCCGGCGCGTCGGTGGTCTCGGTGGGCTACGGCTCGGCCGACCGCGCGCTGGGTGGACTGGGCATCGTCGGGCCCACCCGCATGGACTACGCAGGGAACATGGCCGCGGTCCGTGCCGTGGCCCGCTACGTCGGCCAGATCCTGGCCGAGAGCTGAGGGCTGAGACTTCTCGATGGCAACCGACTACTACGGCGTGCTGGGCCTGTCCCGCGGCGCGTCCGACACCGAGATCAAGAAGGCCTACCGCCGGCTGGCGCGGGACCTCCACCCCGACGTCAACCCGGACCCGGAGGCCAAGGAGCGGTTCCAGGAGGTCAGCCGCGCGTACCAGGCGCTGACCGACCCGGACAAGCGCCGCATCGTCGACCTCGGCGGCGACCCGTTCGACACCGGGGGCGGCGGGGGTGGCGGCAACCCCTTCGGTGGCGCCGGCTTCGGCGGCCTCGGCGACATCATGGACGCCTTCTTCGGCGGCGGGGCGAGCACCCGCGGGCCGCGCAGCCGCACCCGCGCCGGTGCCGACGCGCTGATCCGCATCGACCTCGACCTCGATCAGACGGTCTTCGGCACCACCGAGGAGATCACCGTCGACACCGCCGTCCTCTGCGACGCGTGCACCGGGGCCGGCACCGCGCCGGGCACCCACCCGACCACCTGCACCACCTGCGCCGGCCGCGGCGAGGTGCAGAGCGTGCAGCGGTCGTTCCTCGGCCAGGTCGTCTCCAGCCGCGTCTGCCCGACCTGTGCCGGCACCGGGCAGGTGATACCCGAGCCGTGCCCGAAGTGCGGCGGCGACGGCCGGGTCCGCGCGCGGCGGAACATCACCGTCAAGGTGCCCGCCGGCGTCGAGGACGGCATGCGGATCCGGCTGACCGGGCACGGCGAGGTCGGCCCCGGCGGCGGTCCGGCCGGCGACCTCTACGTCGAGATCGCCGAGCGCCCGCACCCGGTCTTCACCCGCGACGGGGAGGACCTCCACTGCCGGGTCACCCTGCCCATGACCGCCGCCGCGCTGGGCACCACGCTGTCGCTGGAGACGCTGGACGGCGAGGAGGACGTCGACATCCGCCCCGGCACCCAGTCCGGCAGCGTGCTCACGCTGCGCGGCAAGGGCGCCCCGCGGCTGCGCGCCACCGGCCGCGGCAACCTGGTCGTGCACGTGGAGGTCGAGACCCCCACCCGGCTGGACGCCGAGCAGGAGAAGCTGCTGCGCGAGCTCGCGGTGCTGCGCGGGGAGGACCGTCCGGGGTCCACCTCGGAAGGGCAGGGGGGTCTGTTCTCCCGCGTGCGGGACGTGTTCAAGTGACGGACATGAGCACCGACGCCGCTCTGCCCGAACTGGACGGGGCGCCCCTGTTCCTGCTCGACGAGCTGCCCGCCGGCGACGACCTGCTGGTCGACGGGGCCGAGGGCCGGCACGCCGTCGACGTGCTGCGGCTGGTCGTCGGCGAGCGGGTCCGGATCGGCGACGGGCGGGGCGCCCTCGCCGAGGGGGAGGTCAGCGGGGCCGGCGACGACGGCCTGCGGGTCCGGGTCAGCGCCCGCTACGAGGTGCCGCCCGCGCAGCCGTCGCTGGTGCTCGTGCAGGCGCTGCCCAAGGGCGACCGCGGCCCGCTGGCCGTGGAGCTCGCCACCGAGCTGGGCGTCGACCGGATCATCCCGTGGGCCGCCTCGCGCTGCGTCACCCGCTGGCGCGACGACCGGGTCGCCAAGGGCGTGGCCAAGTGGCGGGCCGCCGCGCGCGCGGCCAGCAAGCAGTCCCGCCGTCCCCGGCTGCCCGAGGTCGAGGACCTCATGACCACCCGCGAGGTCTGCGGCGAGCTCGCCGAGGTCGACCTGGCCCTGGTCCTGCACGAGCAGGGCCGCGACCGGCTGGCCGAGGTGGAGATCCCGTCGTCCGGCACGATCGCCGTCGTCGTGGGGCCCGAGGGCGGGCTCACCGACGGCGAGGTGCTGGCCTTCCGTGCCGCCGGCGCCCGCCCGGTGCGGCTGGGCCCGGAGGTGCTGCGCACCTCCACCGCCGGCGCCGCCGCGCTGGCCGCGCTGTCGCTGCGCACCCGCTGGCGCTGAGCCGGGGCGGGCCGGTCAGCTGACCAGGCCGAGCCGGCGGGCGATCTGCTCGATCGGGTCGTGCGCGGCCGGCGTGAGGGGCAGGTAGCCGCCCGCGCCGAGCAGCTGGAGCACCTCGGCGTCCGCGGCGTCGTCGGGCGACAGCCCGGTGAAGTACTCCGTGAGGCGCGCGGCGATCCGGGTGCCGAGCCGGGCGGGCACCTGCGGGCCGAGCAGCCAGTGGTGGTCGGAGAAGCCCGGGGTCCGGGAGTACTGGACGACGGCCGGGTCGATCCCGCCCGACTCCTGCCGCGCCAGCCAGATCCGCTCGTTGAGGACGCCGGCCTCGTACGCCCCGGAGGCGACCGCGTCGAGCGCGCCCTCGTGCGAGCCGGCGAACCCGGGCCCGCCGGGGAAGCCCTCGGGGTCGACCCCCTGCTCGTCCAGGAACGCCGCGGGCATGAGCCGCCCGGAGGTCGAGGCCTCGTCGCCGTAGGTGAACCGGAGCCCGGCCAGCGGCCGCAGGTCGTCGGAGGGGGCGAGCCCGGTCGAGGTGTTGACCACGAACACCGAGTGCACGTCGGCGTCGACGTCGCGCGAGGCCACCGGCTGCGCGCCGGGCGCGAGCACCCGGGCCTGCACCCCGGTGAGGCCGGTGAACCAGACCAGGTCGAGGGCCCCGTCGACGAACGCGGCGACCGCGGCGCCGTTGTCGGTGACCGGGGTGTAGGACACCTGCAGCCGGAGCGCCTCGGACATCGAGGCCGCCAGCGCGCCGTACACCCGGTGCAGGGTGTCGGGGTCCTGGTCGGGCACCGCCCCGATGCGGAGCACACCCTGGGGCCCGTCGTCGGCGGTCGCGGGGGAGACGCGGGCGCAGCCGGTGGCCGCGGCGGCGATCGCCACGCCGGCACCGGCCAGGAAGCCGCGGCGGGAGAGGGCGGACACGGGGTGGGGACCTCCGGGGACGTGGGGGCAGCGCCTCATCCTGGGGCACCTCCGCCGGGCGAGCGATAACCCGTAGGGTCGTATTTCGTGACGGACTGTCTGTTCTGCCGCATGGTGGCCGGCGAGATCCCGGCCGATGTCGTGCACGAGAGTGATCGCACGCTCGCGTTCCGTGACATCAACCCGCAGGCGCCGACGCACGTCCTGGTCATCCCGAAGGAGCACCACGCCACGGCGGGGCTGCTCGTCGGGGCCGACCCAGCACTCCTGGCCGAGGTGTTCGCCGCGGCGCACGCGGTCGCGGTCCAGGAGGGGCTGGCCACCGAGGACGGGCCCGAGCCCGGCTACCGCCTGGTCACCAACTCCGGACCGGCCGCCGGGCAGACCGTGCACCACCTGCACGTGCACGTCCTGGGCGGGCGCCACCTCGGGTGGCCCCCCGGCTGACCCGCGGGGAGGGTGGTCGGGTGACCGCCAGCCCCGTCCGCATCGAGCGGGACGGCGACGTCGCCGTCGTCGTCCTCGACGCCCCGCCGCTGAACCTCTTCGACGAGTCGGTGTTCGCCGGCTACGAGCGCGCCGCGGCCGACCTGGTCGCCCTGACCGAGCCCGGCCGGCCCGGGCGGGCCCGCGCCGTGCTGTTCGAGGCGCGGGGGAAGGTGGTGTCCGGCGGCGTCGACGTCGCCCACTTCCGGGACATCGCCGAGGGTCCGGACGCCGTCGCCCGCGGCACCGCGCTGTGGGCCCGGCTGCTCCGGATCGTGCAGACCGTCGAGGAGCTCCCGGTGCCCACGGTCTTCGCCGCGCACGGGCTGACCCTCACCGCCGCCTTCGAGCTGGCGCTGGCCTGCGACCTGCTGGTGGCCGCCGAGCGGGCCGCCTTCGGGCTGGTCGAGATCGTCGTCGGGCTCACCCCGTCGATGGGCGGGCCGCAGCGGCTGGCCGAGCGGGCCGGCCCGGCCCGGGCCCGGGAGCTCGTGCTCACCGGGGAGCGCTATCCGGCCGCCGTCCTCCAGGGGTGGGGCGTCGTGAACCGGGTGCTCCCCGACGACGGCTTCGCCGAGGCCGCCCGCGAGCAGGCCCGCCGGCTGGCCGCCGGGCCGACCCTCGCGCACGCGGCCACGAAACGGCTGGTGGCCACCGCCGCCCGCTCCGGCGTGCGGGCCGCCGACGAGATCACCCCGCAGGTCTCCGGACCGCTGTTCGGCACCGCGGACCTGCGCGCGGCGGTGGCCTCCTTCCTCGCCGAGGGCCCGGGGCGGGCCTCCTACGAGGGCCGCTGACCCGATCGGGGCGAGGCCGGTTCCCGGGCCGCCGACGCGGGTATCCTCGACCGGTCCGCCGCCGTCGTCGCAGGAAGGCAGGGTCGAGGGTTCTTGCCCGACACCTCCCCGAACGTCCCCGTGCCGGGAGCCCCCACATCGCGGGAGGCCTCGGCACAGGCCGCCGCCGCGGACGGGGCCGCCGCGCCGTCCGCCCCCGCGGGCGGGTCACCGGCCGCGGTCCGGACCACCATCACCGTCCCCGACACCGTCTCGATGGTGGCGCTGCTCGGCTCCGGTGACGAGCTGCTGCGCCTGGTCGAGAGCGAGCTCGCCGCCGACGTGCACGTGCGCGGCAACGAGATCGCCGTCACCGGGCAGCCGGCCGACAACGCCTTCGCCGTCCGCGTCTTCGACGAGCTGATCGCCCTGCTCGGCACCGGCCAGCAGCTGCGCCCCGACTCGGTGCGCCGGGTCATCGGCATGCTGCGCAGCGGCGGGTCCGAGCGGCCGGCCGACGTGCTCAGCCTCGACATCATCAGCCGCCGCGGGCGCACGATCCGGCCCAAGACGCTGAACCAGAAGCGCTACGTCGACGCGATCGACGCCCACACCGTCGTCTTCGGCATCGGCCCGGCCGGCACCGGCAAGACCTACCTGGCCATGGCCAAGGCGGTGCAGGCGCTGCAGACCAAGCAGGTCAACCGGATCATCCTGACCCGGCCGGCGGTCGAGGCCGGCGAGCGGCTGGGCTACCTGCCCGGCACGCTGTCGGAGAAGATCGACCCCTACCTGCGGCCGCTGTACGACGCGCTGCACGACATGGTCGACCCCGAGTCGATCCCGCGGCTGATGCAGTCCGGCACGATCGAGGTGGCGCCGCTGGCGTACATGCGCGGCCGGACGCTCAACGACGCGTTCGTCATCCTCGACGAGGCCCAGAACACCACCGCCGAGCAGATGAAGATGTTCCTGACCCGGCTCGGCTTCGGCTCGAAGATCGTGGTCACCGGCGACGTCACCCAGGTCGACCTGCCCGGCGGGCAGCAGAGCGGCCTACGGGTGGTGCGGGAGATCCTCGACGGCATCGAGGACGTCCACTTCGCCAACCTGACCAGCTCCGACGTCGTCCGGCACCGCCTGGTCGGCGACATCGTCGACGCCTACGAGCGGTGGGACGCCGCCCACCAGCAGAACGTCGCCCGGTCCGCCGGCCCGGCCGGCCAGGCGCCGGCCCGCGGTCCGCGGCCGCGGCGGCAGGGGAGCTGATCGCGGTGCCCGTCGAGGTCGCCAACGAGTCCGAGATCGCCGTCGACGAGGCCGAGCTCGCCGGCGTCTGCCGGTTCGTCCTCGCCGAGCTCGGCGTCAGCCCGATGGCCGAGCTGTCGGTGCTGTGCGTGGACACCGAGTACATGAGCACGCTGCACGAGCGGTGGATGGGCGAGAAGGGCCCCACCGACGTGCTGGCCTTCCCCATGGACGAGCTCGACACCGGCCGCCCCGACGACCCCGACCCGGGGCCGGCGCTGCTGGGTGACGTCGTGCTCTGCCCGGCCGTCGCCGTCCGCCAGGCGCGGGCCGCCGGGCACACGATGGACGACGAGCTGGTGCTGCTGGCCACCCACGGCGTGCTGCACATCCTCGGCTACGACCACATGGAGCCCGAGGAGGAGAAGGAGATGTTCGCCCTGCAGTCCAAGCTGCTGGAGGGCTGGCGCTCCGCTCCCCGTGAGCCGGTGACCGGGGAACCCGCGGACCGGGAGCACGGTCCCCGATGACCGCCGACGCGATCACGTCCGGGGTGGTCGCGGTCTGCCTGGTGCTGCTCGCCGGCATCTTCGGCGCGATGGACGCCGCCCTCCAGCGGGTGTCCAAGGCGCGCGTCGAGGAGCTCCGGCGCGAGGGCACCAAGCGCGCCGCCGCCCTCGAGGAGGTGGTCGCCGAGCGCGCCCGGCACGTCTCGCTGCTGCTGCTCCTGCGGATCGTCTGCGAGATGGTCGCCGCGGTGCTGGTGACCGTCACGCTGTACCGGCTGTGGGGCGGGGGCTGGCAGACGGTGCTCACCGCCGCCGGCGTGATGACCGTCGTCAGCTACGTGCTGGTCGGCGTCGGCCCGCGCACCCTGGGCCGGCAGCACGCCTACGGCACCGCGCTGGCCACCGCGGGCGTCGTCCGGCTGCTGGGCCGGGTGCTCGGCCCGGTCGCCACCCTGCTCATCCTGGTGGGCAACGCGATCACCCCCGGCCGCGGCTTCCGCGACGGCCCGTTCTCCTCCGAGGTCGAGCTGCGCGAGCTGGTCGACATGGCCGAGGAGCGCGGCGTCGTCGAGTCCGGCGAGCGCAACATGATCCACTCGGTGTTCGAGCTGGGCGACACCATCGCGCGCGAGGTCATGGTGCCCCGCACCGACGTCGTCTACATCGAGCGCACCAAGACCGTCCGCCAGGCGCTGGCCCTGGCGCTGCGCAGCGGGTTCAGCCGCATCCCGGTGATCGGCGAGAACGTCGACGACGTCGTCGGGGTCGTCTACCTCAAGGACCTCGTCCGGCGCTCGCAGAACCTCGGCGACCAGCGCGGCCCGCGCGTCGAGGAGCTGATGCGCCCCCCGACGTTCGTGCCGGAGTCCAAGCCGGTCGACCAGCTGCTGCGCGACATGCAGGCCCAGCGCATCCACATCGCGATCGTCGTCGACGAGTACGGCGGCTTCGCCGGCCTGGTCACCATCGAGGACATCCTCGAGGAGATCGTCGGCGAGATCGCCGACGAGCACGACGCCTTCTCCCGGCCCGAGGTCGAGCAGCTCGACGACGGCTCGATGCGGGTGACCGCGCGGCTGCCGGTGGAGGACCTCGCCGAGCTGTTCGGCGTGGAGCTGCCCAGCGACGACGACGTCGAGACCGTCGGCGGGCTGCTGGCCCGCGAGCTCGGCATGGTGCCCATCGAGGGCTCGGCGACGGAGGTCGCCGGCTTGCGGCTGGTCGCCGAGAGCACCGGCGGGCGGCGCAACCGGATCGACACGCTGCTGGTCTGCCGGGTGCCCGAGCCCGGCCAGGACGCCGAGGACGCCGACGCCGACGGCGCGCGGACCCCCGCCGGCGCCACCCGCGCCGAGCAGCCGGCCGGCGTCGTGGAAGGGTGATCTCCCGTGCCTGATCTGCAGCCCGAGGACGCCAAGCTCGTCACCCTCGCCCGCTCCGCGCGGGGCCGCACCGGCGCCGCGGAGGGCGCCGCGGTCCGCGACACCGACGGCCGCACCTACCTGGCCGCCACGGTGAGCCTGCCGTCGCTGGAGCTGTCGGCGCTGCAGGCCGCGGTCGCCGCCGCGGTGTCCAGCGGGGTCGAGGGGCTGGAGGCCGCCGCCGTCGTCTCCGCCGCCGACACGGTGGAGCAGGCCGGGCTGGCCGCGGTGCACGACCTCACGCCGTCGGCGCCGGTCTTCCTGGCCGGTCCGGACGGCGCCGTCCGCGCCACGTCGTGAGCCCGGTCCGTCGGACCCCGATGGGACACTGGACGACGTGACGCCCCCCGACCAGCCGTACCGCAGCGGCTTCGCCTGCCTGGTCGGCCGTCCCAACGCCGGCAAGACCACGCTGACCAACGCCCTCGTCGGCGAGAAGGTGGGCATCGTCAGCAACCGGCCGCAGACCACGCGGCACGCCATCCGCGGGGTGGTGCACCGCCCGGGCGGCCAGCTGGTGCTGGTCGACACCCCGGGGCTGCACAAGCCCAAGAGCCTGCTCGGCCGCCGGCTCAACGACGTCGTCCGCGACACGCTGTCGGAGGTCGACGTCGTCGTCTTCTGCGTGCCGGCCGACCAGCCGGTGGGCACCGGCGACCGGTTCATCGCCCGGCAGCTGCGCGAGGTGACCGCGCCGGTGGTCGTCGTGGTCACCAAGACCGACGCGGCGAGCAAGAAGCAGGTGGCCGAGCAGCTGGTGGCGGCCAGCCAGCTGGTCGAGGCCGCCGAGGTGGTGCCGGTCAGCGCCGTCCGCGGCGACCAGGTGGAGCTGCTCGAGGACCTCCTGGTCGGGCTGCTGCCCGAGGGCCCGCCGCTGTACCCCGAGGAGCAGACCACCGACGAGGACACCGAGCGCCAGATCACCGAGCTGATCCGCGAGGCGGCCCTGGAGAAGGTGTTCCAGGAGGTGCCGCACTCCCTGGCGGTCACCGTCGAGGAGCTCGAGCGCCGGCCCGACCCCAAGAACGCCGGCGGGGAGCTGGTGGTCGTCCACGCGCTGCTGCACTGCGAGCGCCCCAGCCAGAAGCCGATGCTGCTGGGCAAGGGGGGCTCGGTCATCAAGGCCATCGGCAGCGAGGCGCGGGTGGGCCTGGAGCAGCTGCTCGGCGCCCGCGTGCACCTCGACCTGCACGTCACGGTGCTGGGGGAGTGGCAGGACGACCCCAAGAAGCTCAACCGGCTGGGCTACTGACGTGAGCACCACACCGCGGGCGCTGTACCGCGACGAGGGCATCGTGCTGCGCACCCAGAAGCTGGGCGAGGCCGACCGGATCGTCACCGTGCTCACCCGGCGCACCGGCAAGGTCCGCGCGGTGGCCAAGGGCGTGCGCCGCACCAAGAGCAAGTTCGGCGCCCGGCTGGAGCCCTTCAGCCACGTCGACCTGCAGCTCTACACCGGCCGCAACCTCGACATCGTCAGCCAGGCCGAGTCGATCCGCTCCTACGGCCAGCCGATCGTCGGCGACTACCGCGCCTACACCGCCGGCACCGCCGTCCTGGAGACCGCCGACCGGCTCACCGTCGAGGAGAAGGAGCCCTCGCTGCGGATGTTCCTGCTCGTCGTCGGGGCGCTGCGCTCCCTCGCCGAGCAGACCCACCCGCCGGCGCTGGTACTGGACGCCTTCCTGCTGCGCGCCATGTCGGTGGCCGGGTGGGAGCCGGCGCTGACCGCCTGCGCCCGCTGCGGCGAGGAGGGCCCGCACCGCCACTTCTCGGTGCCCGCCGGCGGCTCGGTCTGCCCCGACTGCCGGCCGACCGGCTCGGCGATGCCCAACCCCGCCACCCTCGCGCTGCTCGACGCCCTGCTCACCGGCGACTGGAGCGCCGCCGAGGCCAGTGAGGGGGCGCAGCGGCGGGAGGGCAGCGGCCTGGTCTCGGCGCTGCTGCAGTGGCACCTCGAGCGCGGGCTGCGGTCGCTGGCGCTGGTGGACCGCTCGTGAGCGGACAGCAGCGCGAGCACCAGCGAACGGGGACGTCGCTGATGCCGCGGCTCCCGAACCCGCACCCCTCGGGCGCCCGCCCGCCGGACCTCCCGCCGGACAAGGTGCCGCACCACGTCGCGATCGTGATGGACGGCAACGGCCGCTGGGCCAAGCAGCGCGGCCTCCCGCGCACCGCCGGGCACGAGGCGGGGGAGGCCTCGCTGTTCGACTGCGTCGAGGGCGCCATCGAGCTGGGCGTCAAGGCGATCAGCGCCTACGCGTTCTCCACCGAGAACTGGCGGCGCAGCCCGGAGGAGGTCCGCTTCCTCATGGGGTTCAACCGCGACGTCATCCGTCGCCGCCGCGACGAGATGCACGCCCTCGGGGTGCGGGTGCGCTGGGCCGGCCGCCGTCCGCGGCTGTGGCGCAGCGTCATCAAGGAGCTCGAGATCGCCGAGGAGCTCACCCGCGACAACGACGTGCTGACCCTCACCATGTGCGTCAACTACGGCGGCCGCGCGGAGATCGCCGACGCCGCCGCGGCGATCGCCCGCGAGGTCGCCGCCGGCCGGCTGAACCCGGACAAGGTCGACGAGCGGACCGTCGCCCGGTTCCTCGACGAGCCGGACATGCCCGACGTCGACCTGTTCGTCCGCAGCTCCGGGGAGAACCGGACAAGCAACTTCCTGCTCTGGCAGTCGGCCTACGCCGAGTTCGTCTTCCTGGACACGCTGTGGCCGGATTTCGACCGCCGGCACCTGTGGGCGGCCTGCGAGGAGTACGCGAGCCGCCAGCGGCGGTTCGGCTCCGCGTGACGGCCGCCGGGGCCTAGCTGCCGAAGGTGGCCACGTCGGTGTCGTTCCACCACTCGGCCAGCTGCACCAGCCCCTGGGTGCCGCCGTCGCGGATGCGGACGATGCCCTCGACGCCGTCCTCGGTCTCGGTCCAGATGAGCACGGCGTCGTTCTCCTGGTCGACGTAGCAGGCGACCTGCCCCGAGCCGATGTCCTCCAGCGACCACTCGTAGTAACCCTGGGACGACGGGCAGACCGTGTCCGCCGGCAGCTCGGGCAGGCCCAGCCGGCCGACGTCGGCGCGGAAGGCCCGGTCGGCCATGTCGCCGTCGGGGTAGAGGTAGAACCGCGAGAGCATCGGCCCCGGCTGGGTGGCGCTGGGGCCGCAGTCGACCGCGGCGACCTCGCCGTCGTCGGCCGGGGGCGCGGGCTCGCAGTCCTCGGGGGAGTAGTCCGCGGGGAGGATGGCGAGCAGGTCGTCGTGCTGCGGGCCCTCCGTCGGCGGGTCCGGCGGCTGCTGCGCCGAGGACTCGCTGCCCGACTGCACGAGCACCAGCACCGCGGTGAGCACCGCCACCAGCGCGGCGGCCGCCCACACCAGCGCCGTCGCCACCCGCGGGCCGCGGGAGCGCTTCCCGTCCCCGCCGGCCGCGGGCGGCACCCCGGCCTCGCCGGTTCCGCCGGGCCCGCCGGGACCGGGGCCGAACGGCGCCGGCGGGGGCACCTGGGGGAGCACGGTGGTCGACGGGCTGCCTCCGGGGTCGCCGCCCGGCGAAGTGCCCAGGCCCGACGCGGAGGACCCGCGCCCCGACGGCGGCGGGATCGGCGCCGGGGCCGGCGTCGGGGCCGGCGCGCCGACGGTCGCGGCGGGATCCGGGCCCGGCGGGGGCATCGGCCGCCCCGGGTCGGACAGGCCCACGGCCTGCGCCGGCACCCGCGCGCCGTCGGTGACCGGCGGCGGGACGACGGTGCTGCGCGGGGTCAGCCCGGCCGTGGTGAGCGCCCGGCGGGCCGCCGACGCCAGCGCCCCGGCCGAGCGCCAGCGCTCCTCGGGGTCCTTGGCCAGGCCCTTGGCCACCACCTCGTCGAGCGCGGCGGGCACGTCGGGGCGCAGCACGCTCACCGCCGGCGGGGTCTCGTTCAGGTGGGCCCACATCAGCGGGGCCAGGTCGGTGACGGTGAACGGACGGCGGCCGGTGAGGCTCTCGAACAGCACGCAGGCCAGGGAGTAGACGTCGCTGCGGGCGTCCGCGGGCTGCTCCAGGAACCGCTCGGGCGCCATGTAGTCGAAGCTGCCGACCGCCGAGCCGACCTGGGTGAGGGCGGGCAGCTCGTCGTCCATGATCGCCCGGGCGATGCCGAAGTCGACGAGGTAGACGAACTCGTCGTCGTCGGGGTCGGCGTCGCCGGTGGAGCTGCAGACCAGCACGTTGGAGGGCTTCACGTCGCGGTGCACCAGGCCCTCGGTGTGCGCGGCGTCCAGGGCGTGGGCGACCTGGCCGACGATCGACACCGCGCGGGGCGGGGCCAGCGGGCCGTCCTCGGAGATGACCGCGGCGAGGTCGCGGCCGCGGACCAGCCGCATGTCGAGGAACAGCCGCCCGTCGATCTCGCCGTAGCGGTGGATGGGCACGATGTGCGGCTCGCTGAGGCGGGCCGCGGCGTAGGCCTCCCGGCGGAAGCGCTCGCGGTAGCTGCGGTCCGCAGCGAGGGACTCGGTGAGCACCTTGAGCGCCACCGTGCGCTGGTGCTCGGTGTCGAAGGCGCGGTAGACCTCGCCCATGCCGCCGCGACCGAGGAGCTCCTCGATGCGGTAGGGGCCGAACTCACGGAACTCCACCCACGACCTCCCGCCAGGACGCGGCGGCACGGCACAGGGCGCTCCTGCAGGCGCCGGCGCGCCGCCGCAGTCTAGGGCGCCGGTCGCGCACCGGACAGCTCCCTGCGTCCGGTGACCTGCCCGGACGGCGTCCGAGAGGCTGCCGGGAACAGGGAGGAAACGGTTCGACGCGGCGCGCTCGATCCCGTTGACAGGGGTGCGGCGGTCGCCCGACAGTGGCGACTCCCCTGGAAGAGGACGGACCACCCACCGTGAGCGAGAGCACGATCGCGCCCCAGCACGCCCAGAACCCCTCGGCGCCCCACCAGCCCGGTGACCTCAACGACCAGCTGATCGCCAGTGACTTCTGGACCGACCAGATGGTGGCCGAAGCCGGCATCCCCATCATCGACGTCCCGTTCGTCACCTTCGGCGGTGGCATCGGGTCGTTCGTGACCGTGGACTACCTCCGCATCTGCGGGGTGCCCACCACGGCCATGCGGGTGCTCACCCCGCTGAAGACGCCCTGGGAGAGCTACGAGTACCTGACGACGGTCTCCCAGATCCCCCGCGGCGAGCGCCTGAGGTCGGACTCCTCGTCGACGCCGGACAACATCTGGGGCTTCCCCAGCTACGCCTTCCGCGAGGGCATGCAGGGGAACCTCAAGCAGCTCTGGAACGTCTTCGTCGAGCCGATCTTCGCCCGGTACTACACGCCCAAGGCCGGTCACGCGTTCACCTCGATGGAGCGCGAGATGTACCGGATCCGGTACCCCGAGATGGTGGTGCACGGCCAGGTGCGCATGGTCCGCCGCCGGGTGGGCGGGGGGTACTTCACCATCCTCACCCCGCCGGAGGGCGCGGCCTCGACGCGCCGCATCGCCTACCGCAGCCAGTGGGTGCACGTCGCCGTCGGCTACCCCGGGCTGAAGTTCCTGCCCGACCTGCAGAAGTACCGGCAGGAGTACAACGACTTCCACAAGGTCGTGAACGCCTACGAGCCGCACGAGCACGTCTACGAGCGACTGCACGCCCGCCCGGGCACCGTGCTGATCCGCGGCGGCGGCATCGTCGCCTCCCGCGTGCTGCAGCGGCTGATCGACGACCGTGACCAGCGGGGTCTGCAGACGCAGATCGTGCACCTGTTCCGCACCTACGTGGACAAGCCGCACGGCGCCGGCATCTTCAAGCGCCGCAAGGGCGCCGACGGCTGGGCCTACCAGGGCTTCAACTACCCCAAGTCGGTATGGGGCGGCCAGCTCAAGCAGCAGGTCCGCAAGTCCGAGGGGGAGGAGCGGGCCCGTCTCTACAAGGAGATGGGCGGCACCAACACCCCCTTCCGCAACGACTGGCTCGAGCAGCTGGACCGCGGCCGCCGCGAGGGCTGGTACCGCGTGATGATCGGCCAGATCGACAACATGCGGCCGGTCGGCGACCTCGTCGAGGTGGCGGTGTCCAGCGACCAGGGCCCGCAGCTGGGCACGTTCGACTTCGTCATCGACTGCACCGGCCTGGAGGCCGACATCCGCGAGCACCGGGTGCTCGCGGACCTGCTCGACCACTCCAACGTCGGCCGCAACCCGGTCGGCCGGCTCAACGTCGACCGGAACTTCGAGCTCATCGGCGCGCAGAACGGCGGCAAGATCTACGCCTCGGGCAGCGCCACCCTCGGTGGCCCGTTCCCGGGCGTCGACACCTTCTTCGGGCTGCAGATCGCCGCCCAGGAGATCGCCGACGACCTGATCAAGCAGGGCTTCGCGCAGAAGCTCGGACCGGGGCGGTCGATCAGCCAGTGGTGGAAGTGGGCCCGGAACAAGCAGATCTGACGCCCTCGCCCCGCTGACGCCCGCGACGACCGAGAGAGACGACCGTGCTCCCCACCCTCAACGGCCGCATCCAGACCAGGATCTTCCTGCTGGTCGTGGTCGGTTCGATCTGGACCCTGATCATCACGCCCATCCTCCCGACGGGCGTCGGCATCGGCGCCTCCTACGCCGCGACCTTCTCCGTCATCCTCGTGACGACGGTGCTGGGCGTGCTGTGGGAGCTGCTGTACCACGGCATCCAGCAGTTCCGCTGGGAGAAGGACTGGCCGACGATCTTCGGCTTCCTGACCGGTATCAACGAGGGCCTCCTCGTGTGGTTCCTCTTTGCCGGTGGCGCGATCCCGTGGATCGACGGCATCGCCGGTCCCGCCTTCGTCATCCACTTCGTCACCACCTGGCTGCTGGTCTGGCTGGTCGCCAACGGCCCGATGCGGGTGCCGTTCATCCACTGGCGGATCAACGGGGGGCGGCTCGTCTGATGGTCAACCCCGCCGTTCCCGCGGCGGCCGGACAGGCCGCCACCGTTCCGCCGTTCGACCAGGTCGCCGTCGCGGTGACCACCGGCGAGGACCTCGTGGTCCGCATGCCGGGGATCGTGCTCGTGGTCGCCGTCGACGCCACCGGCACGCCCGTCCCCGCGCCGGGGCCCAAGCTCGGCGGCTGGGGGGCGCCGGCCGCGCCGGCCCCCGCGGCCGCGCCTGCCGGTGACCGGCGCGTCGGCGAGCTGATCGGCCTCTGCCGCCGGGTCTCCGCCGCCGGCAGCCGCGCGCCGGGCCGCCGCCTGCACACCGAGCTGCGCAGCTGGCTGCCCACGGCCACCGACGCGCCGTCGTTCGCGGTCGCCGCCGCCACCGAGGAGGGCCTGGCCCTCGCCCTGTGGGGCAAGGGCGCCGCGGAGGTGCCCGACCTCGGGCTGCGGCTGACCCCCGCCGAGGGGTCGCCGCTGGACGACGGCAGCCCCTACCTCGACCGCCTGGTCGACTGGCCGCCGGCCGCGCTGCGGCTGTCGGTCGGATCGGGCGGCGACATGGGCCCGCACCCGCTGGCCGACCTCGAGGCCGGTGCCGTGCCCGGCGCCGCCGCGGTGCTCTCCCCGGCGCCCGTGCCGGCGCCGACGCCGGTGCCCACGCCGCCCGCCGTCACCGGGGGGACGGTGGTGGCCGACCTCGGCGCCCTGGTGCCGCCGCGCACCTCGATCCCGCCGATCGCGCCGGCCCGCAGCGCCGTCCCGCCGGCGCCCGCGGCACCGCCGGCGCCCGCGCCGGCCGTGCACGACCACGCCGACCACGACCACGCCGGGCACGACCACGCGGGGCACGACCACGGTGACCACGCCGGGCACGCCCACGCGGCGGCGCCCGCCCCGGTGGCCGCACCCGTACCGCCGCCGGCGCCCCCGCCGGTCGAGCTGCCCCCGCCGGCCCGCGCGGTGTCGTTCGTCAGCCCGCCGCCGGCCGACGAGGTCGAGCCGCCGCGCGCGCCCCTGCCCGTCGTCTCGGAGGAGCAGCCGCCGGCCGCCCTCGTCAAGGAGGAGGGGGACGCCCGGCCCAAGGTCAAGGGCATCCTCTGCAAGAACGGGCACCTCAACGACCCGCGCGTGCTCTTCTGCGCCCAGTGCGGCATCCGCACCACGCAGCAGACCGCCGTCTTCGTCGAGGGCGTCCGGCCGCCGCTGGGGCTGCTGGTCTTCGACAACGGCGCCACCGTCAGCCTGGACGCCGACTACCTGCTGGGCCGGGAGCCGGAGACCGACGAGCGGGTGCGTGCCGGTGAGCTGCGGCCGCTGCTGGTCGTCGACCAGACCGGGGGTGTCAGCCGGCACCACGCCGAGGTCCGGCTGGAGGGCTGGGACGTCGTCCTGGTCGACACCGGCTCGGCCAACGGCACCCTGGTGGCCCCGCGCGGTGCGCCGTCGTGGACCTCGCTGGTGCCGGGGCAGCCGGTGCAGCTCACCCCGGGCATGACCGTGCGCATGGGTGGCCGCCAGTTCGCCTTCGAGTCACCGCACGGCGGCTACTGACCCCGTCACCGCACGGCGGCTGCTGACCCGCTGACGCACAGCGCCCGCGCCCTCACCCCGAGGGCGCGGGCGCTGTCGTGTGCGGGCACCCGCCGGCCGGTGTCCCGACGCAACGGCGCCCGTGCCCCCTCGGGGAGGGCACGGGCGCCGTCGGTCGGTGCGATCAGGCGGAGGCGCCACCGGAGCTGATCCCGGCGAGGGTCTCGTCCATGTCCCGGTCGCTGTCGGCCCGGCCGGCGTGCACCAGCAGCACCGGGGTGAGGTCGTCGCCCGAGGTCACGGCAGCGCCTGCGGGGGCGACGAGCAGCGACGGCAGCGTCGCCGCGTCGCCGTCCGCGGCCAGCACCACGCCGGCGCGACGCAGCGTCTCCGCGACCCCGGCCGCGCGCCGCTCGGCCCGCCAGCCGTCGCCGGCCTGCAGCTGCAGCGGCACGCTGCGGCCCAGCGACGCCTGCGCGGCCAGCCGCAGCGCGGCCCGCCCGTCGGCGTCGGAGTCCTGGACCACGCTCACCGGACCCCGCGGGGTGAGGCCGGGCTCGCCGAGCTCGCCGTGGACCTGCACGACCGTGCCCTGCATCTCGGCCGGCCACGGGGTGCCGGTCGCACCCTCGGGCACGCCCCAGCCGGCGCGGACGAGCACGACGTCGGCGTCGGTGCTGGCGGCCAGGTCGACGACCTCCGCCCAGGGCGCGTCGCTGAAACGGGACGCCACGGAGGCCTTGAGCCCGCGGGCCTCGACCTGCCGGGCCAGGGCGCGCAGCTCGTCGGCGGCGGTGGCCATGAGCACCAGGTCGGCACCCAGGCCGCTGGCGACCTCCGGCTTGGGCTGCGTGCGGCGGACGACGCGGGTGAGCACCACCTGCGCCGGCTGCTCGCGCCCGACCAGGTCGCAGGCGAGGTCGGCCAGCCCGGCGTCCTTGTGCGGGTCGTCGACCACGACCATGACCGTGTAGGCGTCGGTGAGCCCCATGGCCTGCCGCTCCGCGGCGGCGATGTCCCGGTCGAGGATCCGCTTCGGGTACACGAGGTTGAGCAGCGGCGACGCCATCACGGTGGTCACCACGGCCATGATCACCATGAGCGTGAACATGTCGCCGTCGAGCACGCCGAGGTCGCGGCCGATGTTGAGGATGACCAGCTCGGTGAGCCCGCGGGTGTTCATCAGGATGGCCAGGGCGGTGGCCTGCCGCTGGGGCACCCGCTGCGCGCGGGCGGCGGCGAACGCGCCGATGAACTTGCCGGAGATCGCGACCAGCAGGATCAGGAAGAGCTCCCAGATCCCGATGAGGCCGACCGCGCCGACGTCGACGTTGGAGCCGGTGATGACGAAGAAGACCGGCAGCAGCAGGAGCACGCTGACCTGCTCCAGCTGCTCGGTGATCTCGTGGGTCAGCTTCGCGGCGTTCTTCCGTGGCATCACCACGCCGAAGAGGAAGGCACCGAAGATGAAGTGGATGCCGATCTCCTCGGCCACCCAGGCGCTGAGCAGCAGGCCGACCAGGACGACGGCGAGCATGTCCGGGGTGACCCGGCCGAACCGCTCGCGGTAGGTGACCAGCGCCCGCAGGAGCGGCTTGACCACGAGGAACATCACCAGCGCGAACAGCACGGAGAACGCCAGGATCTGGATGACCCCGGTGAACGAGGTGGCGGCCACGATGGCCACCACGACCGCCAGCAGCGACCAGGCCAGGACGTCGTCCACGGCGGCGCAGGCCAGGCTCAGCACGCCGGTGGGGATCCGGTGCATGTTCCGCTCGGCCAGGATGCGTGCCAGTACCGGGAACGCGGTGATGGACATGGCGACGCCGAGGAACAGCGCGAACCCGAGGAAGCTGACGCCTTCGCCCTCGACCACGTCGTGCCGCTGGTGCAGGTACAGCGCGAGCAGCACGCCGAGGGAGAACGGCAGGATGATCGACGCGATCGACACCGAGGCGGCGACCCGTTCCCTGCCCTTGATGAACGAGAGGTCGACCTCCAGGCCGACCAGGAACATGAACAGGACCAGACCCAGCTGGGCCAGCACGTTCAGGAACGGCTTGATGTCGGTCGGGAACAGCAGGGTGTCCAGGTCGCCGGGCAGCGCACCCAGCAGAGTGGGGCCCAGCATGATGCCGGCGATGATCTCGCCGACGACGGCCGGTTGGCCGACCTTGATGGCGAGCCGGCCCATGAGGCGGGCCAGCACGATGATCACGGCCAGGTCGACGAAGACGTAGGCGATGATCTCGGCGATGGGGCGGGACTCCACGGGGACTCCGAGGTGGGACGGGCGGGCCGCGGAGTCCGGGGCCCGGCGTGCGGGCGGAGGGCCCCTCCCGGGGCCCGGGACACGGCAGAGGCCGGTTCCGGGCGCGGATGCTAGCGGCGGGGCAACCCCCGTGGCGGTTCCGCGAGCGCGGTACGTGCGGCCGTGGCGGGCGGCGCGCCCGACTCCCTTCCCGCGAGGCCCCGGCGCGGGCAGACTGACCCGCTGCCGATCCGTGGCAGCCCGGGTGACCGGGGATCAGAACAGCTTCAGGAGGACATGCATGGATGCCGTCGGCCTGGTGGGCGCGGCGCCTGCCACCATCGCTGACTACCAGGTCATCCGGGTGCTCGGCGAGGGCAACAACGGCCGGTTCTACCTGGCCCGCCCGCCGGCCCGGCTCGGCCTGCCCGACGAGTACGTGGCGGTCAAGGTTTTCACCGGCTCGCACAGCGAGCAGGCCTACGAGCGCGGCGTCCGCGAGCTGCGGGCCTTCGCCCAGGTCAACTCGCCCTACCTGGTGCGGGTCTACGACGCGGTGCTGCAGGACAGCTTCCTGTACGCCATGGAGTACTGCCCCCTCGGCTCGCTGGCCGCGCCGGCGCGGCCGCTGTCCCGGGGGGAGGTGCTGCGCGCGGTGGCCCACGCCGCGCACGCGCTGCACGCCCTGCACGAGGCCGGCCTCACCCACGGCGACCTCAAGCCGGCCAACATCCTGCTCACCGAGGACGGCGGCAAGCTGTCCGACCTGGGCCTGGCCCGCTTCCTCACCCCGGGCGTCACGCTGACCGGCATGGCCAGCGCCGCCTCGGTGGAGTTCCTCGACCCGGCGCTGCTGCGCGGGGAGCGCCCGTCGCGGGCGACCGAGGTCTTCGCCCTCGGCGCGACGCTGCACCGCGCGCTCACCGGGAACGGCCTGTACGGCGAGCTGCCCGACAGCGAGCCGCTGCTGGCCATCCGCAAGGTGATGAGCGCCGAGCCGGCGCTGGCAACGGGGCTCACCCACGAGGAGGCCGCGCTGGTCAGCGACTGCCTGGCGCCGGTCGGGCAGCGCCCGGCGACCGCCGAGCAGGTCGCCCAGCGGCTGGACGCCCTCGCGGCGGCCGCGCTCGGAGCCGCGCCGGCCTGACCGGACGCCCGACGACGAGGGCCCCTCTCCTCCCGGACGGGAGGAGAGGGGCCCTCGTGCGTGCGGAGCCGGTCAGCGCTCGGCGAAGTCGCTGTTGCCCTGGACGGTCCACCAGTCGTAGAGGGTCTGCAGCCCCTCCTGCCCGCCGCCGACGATGCCTACGAGGCCCTCGGCGCTGACGTCGTCCTGGGTCCAGATGAGGATGGCGGTCTGGTCGTCGGGGTCGATGTAGCAGGCCAGGCGGCCGGCGCGCTCACCGTCGATCGTGTAGTACCCGTAGCCCTGGGCATCGGGGCACAGCACGCCGCTGGGCAGCGGTGCGACGTTGTTGCGCTCCATGTCCGCGAGGAAGACGTCGTCGAGGGTGGCGGCGTCCTCGTACAGGTAGAACACCGAGCCCTCCGGTCCGGGCGAGCTGATCGCCGGGCCGCACTCGAGCACCGCCAGCGCGCCGTCGCCGGTCGGGTCGCCGGTCTGGCACTCCTCGGCGTCGAAGCCGCCGGGGACGATCGACCGCAGCGTCTCCTCGTCGTCGACGGGCGGGTCACTGGGCGGCGTCGACGGGGGAGTGCTGGGCGGCGTCGTCGTCACCGGGGTCGTCGTCCCGCCGGCGTCGTTGCGGCCGGGGTCCTCGCTGCCGCCGCTGGTCAGCACGATGACCAGCACGACCGCGAGCACGACCAGCGCGGCCACCCCGGCCAGGATCAGGGGCAGCTTCGACTTCCCCCTGCCGCTGCCCGAGGGGGACGAGCCGTGCGGACCGAACCCCGTCGTGCCGCCGGGCCCCTGGGGCGGGAAGCCGCCGCCGCTGGTGCCGCCGGGCACCTGCGCGAAGCCCTGCGGCGGCGGCCCGAACCCGCCGCCGGTGGTGCCGCCGGGGCCCTGCGGCACGAAGCCGGGGTTGGACGGCGGACCGAAGCCGCCCGCGGTGCCGGGGTTGGACGGCGGGCCGTACCCACCCGGGTTGGACGGCGGGCCGAAGCCGCCGGCGGTGCCGGGGTTGGACGGTGGGCCGTAGCCGGTGCCGGGGTTGGAGAAGCCGACCGTCTGCGGCCGCACCGGCGGGAGCGGGGTCACCGAGGTGGGCGGGGCCGCCGGCATCGGCGTCTCGGAGACGCCGGAGCTGCGCAGGGCCGCCCGCGCCGCGGCGGCGAGCTCGCCGCAGGTCGAGTAGCGCTCGTCGGGGTCCTTGGCCAGGCCCTTGAGCACGACCTCGTCGAGAGCGCGGGGGAGGCCCGGGCGCACCGACGACGGCGCGGTCGGCTCGGTGTTCAGGTGCGCGTACATCAGCGTGGCCAGGCCGTCACCGGTGAACGGGCGCCGGGCGGTCAGGCACTCGAACAGCACGCAGGCCAGGGCGTAGACGTCGACCCGCTTGTCGATCGGCTTCTCGAGGAACCGCTCGGGCGCCATGTAGTCGAACGACCCGAGGGCGGCACCGGTCTGGGTCAGCGCGGGGCCGGCCTGGTCGGTGGTGGAGCGCGCGATGCCGAAGTCGACCAGGTAGACGAACTCGTCGTCGCCGGTGCCGGTGATCAGCACGTTCGAGGGCTTGACGTCGCGGTGCACCAGGCCGTCGGCGTGGGCGGAGTCCAGCGCCCGGGCGGTCTGGCTGACCACCGAGACCGCGCGCGCCGGCTCCATCGGGCCCTCCTCGGCGAGCACCGCCGCGACGTCCCGGCCCGGGACCAGCCGCATGTCGAGGAAGAGCCGGCCCTCGATCTCGCCGTAGCGGTGGATGGGCACGATGTGCGGCTCGTTGAGCCGGGCCGCCAGGTGCGCCTCCCGGCGGAACCGCTCCCGATAGCCCTTGTCGGCCGCCAGGGCCTCGGAGAGGACCTTCAGCGCCACGACCCGGTCGTGCTCGGTGTCGAACGCCTTGTAGACCTCGCCCATCCCGCCGCGACCGAGGAGCGCCTCGATGCGGTAGGGGCCGAACTGTTCCAACTCCACGTGTGCAGACCCTCCGTGTGCCGCAGCTCGGGCGCTCGTCCGAAGGCGCCGGTGCGGGGTCGCGGCGGAGTCTAGGGACGCGGTCGATCATCGACCAGCGCCCTGGCCGTAGGCGTGCGTGACCGCAACAGCCTGGTGCCTGTTGCGCCGTCCGGGTGACCTCTGCGTCGTTTCGTGACGTACCTGTGACGCTCGGCGCGCACGAACCCGTATCGGCGGGGGCGGCGCATGGCTACCTTGCTGCCTTGCTCCGGGGCTCCTCGCCCCCCGAACCACCGAGAGACGAGAGACGCACCATGAGCCAGCCTCAGTACGGCGGCCAGTACGGCCAGCCCGGTCAGTACGGCCAGCCCGGCCCCGGCCAGTACGGCCAGCCCGGCGGGTACGGCGGCCCGCCGCCTCCGCCCGGCGGCGGCTACGGGGGCCCCGGCGGCTACGGCGGCCCGGGCGGCTACGGCCAGCCGCCGCAGAAGAAGAGCGCGCTGCCCTGGATCATCACCGCGCTCGTCGTCGTCCTCGCCGGCGTCGGCGTCCTGCTGTTCTTCCTGCTCCGCGACGACGACGAGGCCCCCACCCAGACCGCCGGTGGCACCACCACCACGAGCGCGGCCCCCGCCTCCGAGGAGATGGGCGGGATGATGGGCGAGATCGACCCGGACGAGATGAACATCCCGACCGGCGCCGAGCCCCCGCCCATGAACACCGACGCCCCGCAGGGCGACGACGAGGGGCAGATCGACGGCTCGCTCGACGTCGCCGACGTCTGGCTCGGCTCGCTGGCCGCCGGTGACGGCGCCACCGCGTGGGACCTCACCGGCCCGAACCTGCAGGCGATCATCGAGGAGGCGGCCGCCGAGCAGGGCGCCGACCCGACCGAGTTCCTGGTCGCCGTCTGGGTGCAGGGGATCCTCGACAACCAGGAGCTCGAGGGAGCCTCGCTGGTCAGCATCGAGTACGACTCGGCCTCCAGCAGTGACGTGATCACCGTCGACCTGGAGACCAGCGGCGGCACGATCACGCTCCGGGTCTACGTCACCGAGGACCTCCTCGTGGACAACTTCGAGACCCTCCAGAGCTGACCTCTCCGCACGAACGGCCGACGGCCGGTCCCCGGGCATCCCGGGGGCCGGCCGTCGGCCGTTCGGCGGGTGCTCAGGCGGCGCGGCAGGCCGCGCAGGTGCCGAAGATCTCCAGGGTGTGGCGGACGTCGGCGAAGCCGTGCTCGCCGGCCACCCGGTCGGCCCACTGCTCCACGGCGGGGCCGGCCACCTCGACGGTGCGGCCGCACTGCCGGCAGACCAGGTGGTGGTGGTGCTGGGGGCTGCAGCGCCGGTACAGCGCCTCGCCGGTCTCGGTGCGGATCGAGTCGAGCTCGCCGTCGTCGGCCAGCGACTGCACCGCCCGGTAGACGGTGGACAGCCCCACGGGGTCGCCGGCCTCCCGGAGCCGGGCGTGCACCTCCTGCGCGCTGTGGAATCCGTCCAGGTCCTGGAAGACGGCGCGCACGGCTTCGCGCTGCCGGGTGCTGCGGGCCATGGTCGCCATGGTGACAGGCGGCCGCGACGCGCTGGTCTGCGACGATGCCGACGTGTTCGCCGTCACGAGGTTGCGCGTCCCCGCGGAAGACGACGCCGCCCTGGCCCGGGACGCCCGCGCGCTGCTGGCCGCCCTCGCCGCCCGCCCCGGGTTCCGGGACGGCGACCTCGGCCGCGCCGCCGAGGATCCGACCCTGTGGGTGCTGCTGACCCGGTGGGACGGCGTGGGCGCCTACCGCCGCGCGCTGTCGGCGGCCGAGGTCAAGATCGCCGGCGCCCCGGTGTGGGTGTACGCGCTCGACGAGCCGGGCGTCTACCTGCCGGAGTAGACCGGACCGGCACCGCCGACGACCAGCCGGTAGGTGACGTCCACCTCGAACCCGAACCCGTCACCGCCCTGGATCCGCACCTCGTGCGCACCCTGTGCCGGCGCGGCGATCAGCGCCCACAGGCCCCAGACGGTGGTCGGCATCGGGCGCTTGCGGCCGGTGACCCCGTTGAGTCGCGCCCCGGTGACCACGAAGGGCACCGGCGTGCCGATCTCCTGCAGCTGCTGGGGGACCCCGTCGAGGAGGACCGAGCCGTACGCCTCCTCCAGGACCGGCGGCGGTCCCTCGGCCGGCCACTCCCACATGTTGACCGCGGGGAGGAACAGCGGCCGGCCGGCCGGCACGACGCAGTCGCGGGCCCGGGGCCGGCCACTGGACCCGGCGAGGAACCACACGTCCTCGGGCTGGTTCTCCGCCGCGAACCGGCCGTCCTCGTCCTCCACCGGGTTCTTCAGCGGACCTGCAGCAGCTACCCACTGCACCCAGCGGGCGGCCAGGCCCTCGGGGGAGGCGGCGTCGTAGGGCAGCGGGGCGGGAACGTCGGCAGCGCCCGAGCGGAACAGGAACGGCATGGCCGAGCACGCTAGGTGATCGCGGCGGTGTCGCCCGGGTGCCACGGCGACAGCCGGCACGGCGGCTCCTGGCCCGCCCGCCGTCACCGACCGACGGCGCGCCGGCGGGGTCGCACTACCGTGGACGGGTCAACCACCGACCGCCAGCCGGATGGAGCCTCCACCCCGTGAGCACCGCCAAGCACGACGCCGCCCGCCTCGACAAGGTCGTCAACCTCTGCAAGCGACGGGGCTTCGTGTTCCCGTCCGGGGAGATCTACGGCGGTACCCGCTCCGCGTGGGACTACGGGCCGCTGGGCGTGGAGCTCAAGGAGAACATCAAGAAGCAGTGGTGGCGCACCGTCGTCCAGAGCCGGGACGACATCGTGGGCCTGGACTCCTCGGTGATCCTGCCGCGCCAGACCTGGGTGGCCTCGGGCCACGTCGGCGTCTTCACCGACCCGCTGACGGAGTGCCAGAGCTGCCACAAGCGCTTCCGGGCCGACCACCTCGAGGAGGAGTTCGAGGCGAAGAAGGGCCGGGCCCCGGAGAACGGCCTGGCCGACATCAGCTGCCCGAACTGCGGCACCAAGGGCGCGTGGACCGAGCCGCGCGACTTCAACATGATGCTCAAGACCTACCTCGGCCCGGTCGAGGACGAGTCGGGGCTGCACTACCTGCGCCCGGAGACCGCGCAGGGCATCTTCGTCAACTTCGCCAACGTGATGGGCGCGGCCCGCAAGAAGCCGCCGTTCGGCATCGGCCAGATCGGCAAGTCGTTCCGCAACGAGATCACGCCGGGCAACTTCATCTTCCGCACCCGCGAGTTCGAGCAGATGGAGATGGAGTTCTTCGTCGAGCCGGGCAGCGACGAGGAGTGGCACCAGTACTGGATCGACGAGCGCACCCGCTGGTACACCGACCTGGGCATCTCCCCGGACAACCTGCGGCACTACGAGCACGCCAAGGAGAAGCTCTCCCACTACTCCAAGCGCACCGTCGACATCGAGTACCGCTTCGGCTTCCAGGGCTCGGAGTGGGGTGAGCTCGAGGGCATCGCCAACCGCACCGACTTCGACCTCTCCACCCACACGCAGCACTCGGGCGTGGACCTGTCCTACTTCGACCAGGCCACCAACACCCGCTGGACGCCGTACGTCATCGAGCCGGCAGCCGGGCTGACCCGCTCGCTGATGGCCTTCCTCATCGAGGCCTACACCGAGGACGAGGCGCCCAACGCCAAGGGCGGGGTGGACACCCGCACGGTGCTGCGGCTGGACCCCCGGCTGGCGCCGGTGAAGGCCGCCGTCCTCCCGCTGTCGCGCAACGCCGACCTCTCGCCCAAGGCGCGCGACCTCGCCGCCCAGCTGCGCCGCAACTGGAACGTCGACTTCGACGACGCCGGCGCCATCGGCCGCCGGTACCGGCGGCAGGACGAGGTCGGGACGCCGTTCTGCCTCACCGTCGACTTCGACACCCTCACCGACGACGCGGTGACCGTGCGCGAGCGCGACTCGATGAGCCAGGAGCGGGTGGCCCTCGGCCAGGTGGAGTCCTACCTGGCCGCTCGCCTGCCCGGCTGCTGAGCCGGCTCACCTGGCGCCGGTCACGGCCGGCGCCAGGTGAGCAGGTAGCGCCAGAGGAGCAGCCGCCGCACCCGGACGCCGGGCAGCAGCGCCGCTGCGGCGGCGCGCACCTCCCGGGTGGTGAGCGCGCCGTCCTGCACCGGCATCCGGTCGTGCTCGGGTCCGTGCGCCAGCAGGGCCGGACCGCCGACCGCGCGCAGGCCGGCCAGCCCCGCACCGAGCAGGTGGTGCGCCGCTGCGGCGGCCAGCTCCACCGGCAGGTCGCGCGGCAGGTCGACCCGCGGCAGGGCGACGGCGGCCAGCACGCCACCGGGGCGCAGCCAGCCGGCCATCCGCGGCAGCGCCGTCTCCAGGGTCAGGTGGTGCAGCACCGCCATCGAGACCACCGCGTCGAACGCACCGGCGGGCAGGTCGAGCGTGGTGACGTCCGCCCGGTGCAGCGTCACCTGCGGCGGCACCCGGCGCCGGGCGGCCTCGACCATCTCCGGCGACCGGTCGACGGCGTCCACCTGCGGCACCCGGCGGGCCAGCGCGGCGGCGAGGTCACCGGCGCCGCAGCCGACGTCCAGCACCCGCCCCGCGCCCTCCGGGACCGCGCGCAGCAGGAGGCGGTGGTACCAGCGGTTGTGGTCCCAGTCCGTGCGCACCCCGGCAGCCTGCCCCGGGCCGGCCGTGCCCGGCCACCTACCCTGGAACCCGTGACCGCCACCCTCGAGCCGACGACGACGGCCCTCCCGCCGCTCCGGCTCGGGCCGCTCACCGTCGACCCCGCGGTCGTGCTCGCGCCGATGGCCGGCATCACCAACCCGGCCTTCCGCACGCTGTGCCGCGAGTTCGGAGCCGGGCTCTACGTCTGCGAGATGATCACCACGCGGGCGCTGGTGGAGCGCAACGAGAAGACGCTGCGGATGATCCAGGCGACGCCGGAGGAGGCCGACGCCGGCTTCTCCGTCCAGCTCTACGGCGTCGACCCGGCCACCGTCGGGCGCGCGGTGGAGATGCTGGTCGACGAGCACGTCGCCGGCGTGCGCCCGGCACACATCGACCTCAACTTCGGCTGCCCGGTGCCCAAGGTGACCCGCAAGGGCGGCGGCTCGGCGCTGCCGTGGCGCCGGCGGCTGCTGGCCGACATCGTGCGGTCGGCGGTGCGTGCCGCCCGCGACGTCCCGGTCACCATCAAGACCCGCATCGGCATCGACGCCGAGCACGTCACCTACCTCGACGCCGGCCGGATCGCCCAGGACGAGGGCGCCGCGGCGATCACCCTGCACGGGCGCACCGCCGACCAGCTCTACAGCGGGACGGCGGACTGGGCGCCGATCGCCCGGCTGGTGGAGGCCGTGGACATCCCGGTGCTGGGCAACGGCGACGTCTGGGAGGCCGACGACGCGCTGCGGCTGGTCGCCGAGACCGGCTGCGCCGGCGTCGTCATCGGCCGCGGTTGCCTGGGCCGCCCCTGGCTGTTCGGCGACCTCGCCGCGGCGTTCGCGGGGGAGAGCCGCCGCGCGCTGCCCACGATGGGCGAGGTCGCGGCGATCATGTACCGGCACGCCGAGCTGCTCTCCGCCGAGCAGGGCGAGCTGCACGGCTGCACCGACTTCCGCAAGCACGTGGCCTGGTACCTCAAGGGCTTCTCCGTCGGCTCGGACACCCGCCGCGCGCTGGCGATGGTCTCCTCGCTCGACGAGCTGGCCACCCTGCTCGCCGACATCCCCGACCAGCCGTACCCGACCGCGGTGCTCGGCGGCCCGCGCGGTCGCACGAGCTCGCCGCGCCCGGTGGCCCTGCCCGAGGGCTGGCTGCTCGACCGTGACGACCCCCGGCCCCCGGCCGGCGCCGAGCTGCTGGTGGGTGGCGGATGAGCACCGATCCCGGTCCCTACCTCTACGACGACGGGCCGACGTCGCCGCACACCGGCACCCCGCGGTCCCGCCGCGGGCTGCTCGTGGCGATCATGGGCGGCACCGCGCTGGTCGCCGTCGCCGCCGTCGTCGTCCTGCCGCTGGTCAAGGGCACCGCCGAGGAGCAGGCCACCGCCGCGGTCGACGTCCTGCTCGCGTCGCTGGCCGACGGCGACACGGACACCGCCACCCAGATGCTCTGCCTGGACGAGCGCGCCCGCCTCGCCGACGACGACCTGACCGGCGCCTACACCCGGCCCGGCACGCCCGAGGTCACCGGCGTCCGCGAGGGCGAGGTGGACGGCGACACCGTGCAGCAGGTGACCGTCGTGTGGTCGGCGGACGGCGATGAGCAGACCACCACGCTGACGGTCGTCAACGAGGACGGGCCCCGGGTCTGCGGGATCGCGCCGGGCGCCTGACGCCGGTCCGGATCACCTCCGGACGGCGCCCGGAGGCCTTCCGAGAAGCGGTCGCGCCTGCCACCATGGCGCCGCCCGTCGGGAGACCCCCGGGCCTGCTCGAGAGGAACCTCCGTTGTCCCAGCCGCCGTACGCCCAGCCCCCCGTTCCCCCGGCCGGAGGTCCGCAGCCCCCGGCCGCGCCGACGCAGGTCGGTTTCCCCGGGCAGGTGCAGCTGGCTCCGCAGCCCCAGTACGCCCCCACGCCGCAGCAGGCGGCGCAGCAGGGCGGCCCGCTGGCGGTCGGCTTCCCGAACTACCGGTCCCCGGCTCCCTCGCCGAAGAACCGCACCGGGCTCATCGTCGGCACCATCGTCGTCCTGCTGACCATCGCGTTCGCCGTCATCGGCTTCCTGATCGTCTCCGACCGCGGCGCCGGCAGCCCGGAGGGCGCCGTCGAGGGCGTCTTCGCCTCGATCGTCGACCGCGACGGCGAGCGCATCTACGAGCTCACCTGCGAGTCCGCCCGGGCCAACGTCACCGAGGACCAGATCCAGGCCGAGCTCGACGCCGGGGCGGTGCCGGTGAGCACCTTCGAGGTGGGCGAGGGCACCGAGACCACGCTGCCCGACGGGCGCCCCGGCTACCTCGTGCCGGTGACCTTCACCGCCACCGACGGCAGCCAGGGCTCGTTCGAGCTGCCGGTCGTCGACGAGCGCGGCTGGCGGATCTGCGGGGACGCCCTGTTCTGAGCGGGGCGCCCGGCGCCGCGATCGGCCGGCGGCGAGCCGGTGCACCATGATCGCGGATAGGGCACGATCGACGATCCACAGCGCCCCGGGGCCGGTCCGGCCCCGGGGCCCGGTCGACGAGCCTGGAGGTGCCAGCCCGTGACGGGTACGACGGCGGGGTCCCCGACGAAGTGGGTCTACGACTTCAGCGAGGGCAGCAAGGACCAGAAGGACCTGCTCGGCGGCAAGGGCGCGAACCTCGCCGAGATGACCAACCTGGGGCTGCCCGTCCCGCCGGGCTTCACCATCACCACCGACGCCTGCCGCCACTACCTCGCCCACGGGCAGACCCCGCCCGACCTCGCCGACCAGGTCTCCGAGCACCTGACCGCGCTGGAGAAGGCGATGGGCAAGGCGCTGGGCGACCCGGCCGACCCGCTGCTGGTGTCGGTCCGGTCGGGAGCCGCGGCGTCGATGCCGGGGATGATGGAGACCGTCCTCAACGTCGGGCTCAACGACGAGTCGGTCCGCGGGCTGGCCGCCCAGTCCGGCAGCGAGCGGTTCGCCTGGGACTCCTACCGCCGGCTGATCCAGATGTTCGGCAAGACCGTGCTCGGCATCGACGGCGACCTGTTCGAGCACGCGCTCGACGAGGTCAAGGCCGAGCAGGGCACCGACTCCGACCTCGACCTCGACGCCGCGCACCTGCAGGACGTCGTCGCGCGGTTCAAGGCGGTCGTGCGCGAGCAGTGCGGCCGGAACTTCCCGATGGACCCGCGCGAGCAGATGGACATGGCGATCAACGCCGTCTTCGACTCGTGGAACTCCGAGCGCGCGATCATCTACCGCCGCCGCGAGCGGATCCCCGGCGACGCCGGCACGGCGGTCAACGTCTGCGCGATGGTGTTCGGCAACCTCGGCATGGACTCCGGCACCGGGGTCGCCTTCACCCGCGACCCCGGCAGCGGCGAGCAGGGCGTGTACGGCGACTACCTGCAGAACGCGCAGGGGGAGGACGTCGTCGCCGGCATCCGCAACACCGTGCCGCTGGCCCGGCTCGAGCAGATCGACGCCGGCGCCTACGGCGAGCTGATGTCGATCATGGCGCGGCTGGAGAACCACTACCGCGACCTGTGCGACATCGAGTTCACCGTCGAGCGCAACAGGCTCTGGATGCTGCAGACCCGCGTGGGCAAGCGCACCGCGGGGGCGGCCTTCCGGATCGCCACCCAGCTGGTCGACGAGGGCCTCATCGACATGGACGAGGCGGTCCGCCGGGTCACCGGTGACCAGCTCGCGCAGCTGATGTTCCCCCGGTTCGTCTCCGGCGGCGACGCCACCCAGCTCACCCAGGGCATGAACGCCTCGCCGGGCGCCGCGGTCGGGAAGGCGGTGTTCTCCTCGGCCGACGCCGTCGCCTGGGCCGAGCGCGGGGAGAAGGTGGTCCTCGTCCGCCGGGAGACCAACCCCGACGACCTCTCCGGGATGATCGCCGCGCAGGGCGTGCTCACCAGCCGCGGCGGCAAGACCTCGCACGCCGCCGTCGTCGCCCGCGGGATGGGCAAGACCTGCGTCTGCGGCGCCGAGGAGCTGCAGGTCGACACCAAGGCCAAGCGGTTCACCGCCCCCGACGGCACGGTGGTCGAGGAGGGCGACGTCATCTCCATCGACGGGTCGACCGGGCGGGTGTGGCTCGGCGAGGTGCCGGTGGAGCCGTCGGCCGTCGTCCGCTACTTCGAGGGCGAGATCGACCCGGACGCCGAGGACACCGACGACCTGGTGCGCAGCGTGCACCGCATCCTCACCCACGCCGACGAGGTGCGGCGGCTGGACGTGCGCACCAACGCCGACACCCCCGAGGACGCCGCCCGCGCCCGGCGCTTCGGCGCCCGCGGCATCGGCCTGTGCCGCACCGAGCACATGTTCCTCGGCGACCGGCGGCAGCTGGTGGAGAAGCTGATCCTCGCCGACGGCGACGAGGAGCGGCAGGCCGCGCTGGACGCCCTGGAGCCGCTGCAGAAGCAGGACTTCCTGGAGATCTTCGAGGCCATGGACGGCCTGCCGGTCACCGTCCGGCTGCTGGACCCGCCGCTGCACGAGTTCCTGCCCGACCTCACCGAGCTGTCGGTGCGCGTGGCGCTGGCCGAGGAGCGCGGCGAGCCCGACGAGGGCAACCTGCGGCTGCTGGCGGCGGTGCGCGCGATGCACGAGTCCAACCCGATGCTGGGCCTGCGCGGGGTGCGGCTGGGCCTGGTCGTGCCGGGGCTGTTCGCGATGCAGGTACGGGCGATCGGCGAGGCGGCCTGCGAGCGGCTGCGCGCCGGCGGCGATCCGCGGCCGGAGATCATGATCCCGCTGGTCGGCGCGGTGCAGGAGCTCGAGGCGATCCGCGAGGAGTCCGAGCGGGTGCTGGCATCGGTCTGCGAGGAGCAGGGCATCGGCATCCACACGATGATCGGCACGATGATCGAGGTGCCGCGGGCGGCGCTGACCGCGGAGCAGATCGCCTCCTCCGCGGAGTTCTTCTCCTTCGGCACCAACGACCTCACCCAGATGACGTGGGGCTTCTCGCGGGACGACGTCGAGGCGGCCTTCTTCCACCAGTACCTGGACAAGGGGATCTTCGGGATCTCGCCGTTCGAGTCGCTGGACCGCGAGGGGGTCGGCCGGCTGGTGCAGCTCGGGGCCGAGGGCGGCCGGCGGGCCCGGCCGGACCTCAAGCTCGGCGTCTGCGGCGAGCACGGCGGCGACCCCGAGTCGGTGCACTTCTTCCACGAGGTGGGCCTGGACTACGTGTCCTGCTCGCCGTTCCGGGTGCCGGTCGCACGACTGGAGGCCGGCCGCGCGGCGCTGGGTGGGGAGCCCGGCGGCGGCTGACGACGGGCTGCGCCCGGCGGTCGGCGCCGCGTGGTACCCATGACGCGTGGGGGTGCGCGCGGGGAGCCTGGTCGTCAGGGTGGTCGCTGCCGTCGTCCTCGCCGCGCTGCTGCTGTTCGCCTCCACCGCGGCGGCGATCTGGTGGACGGCGCGGCAGGACTCGCGGCCGGCGTCCGACGCGATCGTCGTCCTGGGGTCGGCGCAGTACAACGGCGTGCCGTCGTCCAACCTCGAGGCCCGGCTGGAGCACGCGCTCCAGCTGTACGAGGCCGGCGTCGCGCCGGTGGTCGTGACGGTCGGCGGCAAGGCACCGGGCGACGAGTTCACCGAGGCGTGGGCCGGCCAGAACTACCTGGTGACCGAGGGCGGGCTCGACGAGGCCGCCACGCTGGCCGTGCCGGAGGGCAGGGACACGCTGGAGAGCCTGCGGGCCGTGGCGCGGGAGTTCGCCGCGCGCGGATGGGAGAGCGCGGTGCTGGTGACCGACCCGTGGCACGCGATGCGCGCCGAGCGGATGGCCGAGGACTCGGGCCTGGCCGCGGAGAGCTCACCGACCCGGCAGGGGCCGGCGGTGCGCACCCGGGCGACCCAGTTCTTCAACATCTTCCGGGAGACCGCGGCCTACCTGCTGTACCGCGCCACCGGGGAGAGCGTCGCCGGCGCCTCGAGGGTGGGCTGAGGAGCGCGCGATGGGCACCACCGTGCTGGAACTGGGCAAGGCCGGATCGGCGGGCGTCGGCAAGGGCGTGCTGCCGGTGCTGCGCGAGGGCGCCGTCGTGGGACAGCTGCGCGCGGCGAACTGGAAGGAGGCGGCCACGGCCGTCGTGGGAGACCGGGAGTGGGTGTTCGCCAGCCGGAAGCGGACGCTCACCGCACGCTGGGCCGCGGAGCCAGAGGACGCCGTCCGGTTCCGGGCCGCGCAGACGTCGTGGTGGAAGGGCTCTTGGACCGCCGACCTGGCGGGGACGCCGGTCGAGGTGACCAGCGCCTCGAAGTGGAAGTGGACCCACCGGTTCACCTCCGGCGGGCGGGTGGTGGCCGAGAGCGGCAGCACCGGCGGCTGGTCACCGCGGCCCACGCTGACCGTCGACGGCACGCTGCCGCTGGAGGCACAGGTCTTCCTGCTCTGGCTCGAGCTCGTGGTCAGTCGGCGCAACCAGGTCGCGGTGACCGCCGGCGTCGGCGCTGCCGTGGTCGGCGGGGCGTCCTGATGGCCGGCCGCGGGCGGATCCGGGCCGCCGACATCGCGCTGGTGCGCGAGCGCAGCAAGATCGACGACATCGTCGGCGAGCACCTGCAGCTCAAGCGGGCCGGCGGCGGGAGCCTGAAGGGGCTCTGCCCCTTCCACGACGAGAAGTCGCCGTCCTTCCACGTGACCCCGTCGCGGAACCTCTACCACTGCCTGGCGGGGGAGACCGGCGTCCTGACCGAGGACGGCGTGGTGCCCATCCGCGAGCTCGCCGGGCGCAGCGTCCGAGTGCTGAACGGGGACGGCGGTTGGGTCGAGGCGCCGTTCCGTGCCTACGGCGTCCAGCGGCTGATGGCGGTCACGCTGTCACGCAACGGCCGCACCAAGGTGCTGCATGCGACCGACGAGCACCGGTGGTTCGTTCCGTCGGGAAAGCTGCGGCAGGAGCGGCGCGAGAAGCTGACCAAGGACCTGCGCCCCGGCGATCAGCTGTCGCCGTCCTTCCCGATGAGCCGTGTGCTCAACCCGGCGACGCAACCGTCGCCGTTCGGCATCGCACGCGGAGTCGTGTTCGGTGATGGAACCCGTGCGGGTGCGGGCTCGATCGCCAACCTTTTCGGCGCCAAGGACGCGGAGTTGGCCCGGTACTTCGACGGCTGTCGCTCCTGGACCGGCGACGGGGTCACGAAGTACTACGGCCTGCCTGCCTACTTCAAGGACGAACGGCCGTCGCTCGACGAGGACGGCTCCTATCTCCTGGGTTGGTTGGCCGGGTACTTCGCAGCCGACGGCTGCGTGGCCGATGACGGCGATGCGATCCTCAACTCCGCCGACCCCGAGAACCTCGAGTACGTCCGCAGGCTGTGTACGCGACTCGGCATCGGCACCTACGGGGTCGCCAAGCAGGAGCGAGTGGGCATCGACGGCGTCCCGAGCGACGTCTACAACGTCCGGTTCATGACCAAGGGGCTGCCTGACTCTTTCTTCCTCCTGACGCACCACCGCGAGCGCATCCTGGCCAACAGGAAGAAGTACGAACGCAAGCGTTGGGTCGTCCGCTCGGTCGAGTGGACCGACCGCGTCGAAGACGTCTACTGCGCCGAGGTGCCCGGCACCCACGCCTTCACGCTCGAGGACAACATCCTCACCGGGAACTGCTTCGGCTGCGGAGAAGGCGGCGACGTCATCTCCTTCATCCAGAAGATCGACCACCTGTCGTTCTCCGAGGCCGTCGAGCTGCTCGCCGGCCGGGCCGGCGTGCAGCTGCACTACGAGGACGACGGCGGCCGGCCCACGGCCGCGCCGGACCGCGGCGCCGGCGGCCAGCGGGCCCGGCTGGTCGCGGCGAACACCGCGGCCGCGGAGTTCTACGCCGAGCAGCTGCGCACGCCGGAGGCGGCGCCGGCGCGGCAGTTCCTCGCCGAGCGCGGCTTCGACCGGCAGGTCGCCCTCGACTTCGGCTGCGGGTTCGCGCCGGGCGGCTGGGACGGGCTGACCCGGCACCTGCGCGGCAAGGGCTTCAGCCAGCAGGAGCTGGTCACCGCCGGCCTGGCCAAGGAGTCCTCCCGCGGCACGCTGATCGACCGGTTCCACCGCCGGCTGGTCTGGCCGATCCGCGACATCACCGGCGACGTCATCGGCTTCGGCGCCCGCAAGCTGATGGACGACGACCAGGGGCCCAAGTACCTCAACACCCCCGAGACGCCGCTGTACAAGAAGAGCAGCGTGCTCTACGGCATCGACCGCGCCAAGCGCGACATCGCCCGCCGGCACCAGGCGGTCGTCGTCGAGGGCTACACCGACGTCATGGCCTGCCACCTGGCCGGCGTCACCACCGCGGTCGCCTCCTGCGGCACCGCGTTCGGGCCCGAGCACATCGCCGTCCTGCGCCGGCTGCTCATGGACCAGGACGAGTTCCGCGGCGAGGTCGTCTACACCTTCGACGGCGACGCGGCCGGGCAGGCCGCGGCGATGAAGACCTTCGCCGAGGACCAGCGCTTCGTCGGCCAGACGTTCGTCGCCGTCGAGCCCGACGGCCGGGATCCCTGCGAGCTGCGCCAGGAGCACGGCGACGCCGCCGTCCGCGACCTCGTCGCCCGGCGCACCCCGCTGATCGCCTTCGTGCTGAAGACGACGCTGGCCGGCTACGACCTCGACACCGTCGAGGGCCGGGTCGCCGCGCTGGAGAAGACCGCGCCGCTGGTCGCGCAGATCAAGGACCACGCGCTGCGGCCGGCCTACGCCCGAGAGCTGGCCGGGATGATCGGCAACACCGACGAGTCCGAGGTGATGGACCGGGTGCGGCGGGTGCTGGGCGGCGACGCCCAGGGCCAGCAGCGCGGCCGGCCGCGCCCCCCGCGGCGCACTCCGGACGACGCCGCGGTCGCCGTCGAGCGGGAGGCGGTCAAGGCGGCGCTGCAGGTGCCCGAGCTGGCCGGCCCGTCGTTCGACGCGATCGCCCCCGACGCCTACACCGACCCCGACTACGCCGCGGTCGCCGCGGCGATCGCCGGGGCCGGGGGAGCGGCGGCCACCCACGTGACCGGTCCGGCGTGGCTGGACGAGGTCGCGGCGCACTGCCCCCAGGAGTCCGCCCGCGCCCAGCTGACCGCGCTGGCCGTCGAGCCGCTGCGCTCGGTGGGCGAGGCCGACGCCGGGTACGTCGCCGCGGTGCTGGCCCGGCTGCAGGAGATGGCGACCGTCCGGCAGGTGGCCGCGCTCAAGGGGCGGCTGCAGCGGATGAACCCGATCGAGGAGGCCGACGCCTACAACAAGGCGTTCATGCAGCTGCTGGCCCTGGAGCAGCAGGCGCGGTCGCTGCGCGAGCGGGCGATGGGCGGGTTGGCGACATGAGCGTGCTCGACCGGGTCCGCCGCCGGTTCACCCGGCCGCCGGAGCTCGTGCGCGCCGTCGTCGCCGCGTCGGCCGACCCCGACGAGCGGGTGCTGGCCTGGGGCGCGCTGGTGCGCGGCGAGGGCTGGCTGGCGGCGACGTCCCAGGGGCTGCGCCGGGTGCCGGCCGACCTGCCGCTGGCCGACGCCGGGAGCGTCGAGGTGCTGCGGTGGCACGAGGTCGGCTCGGCCCGCTGGACGGCGACCGCCGACGGCGGCGGCAGCTTCGTCGTCGTCCCGCTGGCCGAGGTGGAGCCCGGCGTCCAGGCCCGGCAGCCCGCGCAGCGGTACGCGCTGGCCGACGCCGGCGACCTGCCGGCGGTGGTGCGCCGGCGGGTCGACCAGACCGTCGTGGACAGCCGGCGTTCGCCGCTGCCCAGCGGGGGAGCGGTGCTGCTGGTGGCCCGGCGGGTGCCGGGTCAGGCGGCGCGGGAGTGGACCGTCGTGTTCGACGACGACGCCGACCGCGCCGACCCCACCTCGCGGGAGATCGCGCGGCAGAAGCTGGCCGACGCCGTCGCCGCCGAGCGGCCGGACTGAGAAGGGCCCCGTCCCCCTCACGCCTCGCGAGCTCGCCGCGAGCCTCCGGACGGGGCCGTACTCACTTCGGGGCGTCGCTGCCCATCTTGGCCTTGACGCTGTTCAGGACGTCGTCCGCGCGGGCCTGCGCCATGCCGGCGACGCCCTGCAGGCGCGGGTCGTCCTTGGCCTGCGACCAGGCGCGGCGGATCTGCTCGTAGCGCTCCCGCCCGGCCCGCGCGCCGAGGACGTAGCCGGCGCCGAAGCCGGCGAGGAACGACAACTTGGCCACGGGGCTCTCCTGGATCTGGGAGGGTCGGGGACGATCACCGTAAGCCGCCCGGGCGCGCGCCGCGACGTCGAGGACCCTCCCCGGGTGCGCCGGACCCGTGGGGTAGTCTCTTCCTGCGCGGTTCGCCGCCCATCCCCCGTAGCTCAATTGGCAGAGCATGCGACTGTTAATCGCAGGGTTATTGGTTCGAGTCCAATCGGGGGAGCAAGACCGCAGGTCAGCCGGGCGGACGGCCCCGCCTCGTCCAGTCGGGTCGCCACCGTCTTGCGGAACACGTGCGAACTCACCCAGTCGAACTCGGCGCGATCGTCCGCCGACCGGCCGTGGTCGTGGGAAACTCCTGGATCTCGAGGCCCTGACCCGGGACGCGGATCAGCGTGGCCTCGACGCGCAGTGTGCTGGCCGGGAGGTCCACGGCCGACCAGCGGACCGCGCACGCCTCGCCGATGCGCACGCCGGTGCCCAACATGAACTCGACCAGGTCCGACAGATCCAGCTCGACCGCCTCTGCGTCCGCGGCGAGCCGCTCGCACAGCTGGCGCGCCTCCTCGACCGTCAGCGCGCGCGGTCCCGGCGGGGGCGCCGGTGCACCCGCCGGGATGCCACCTCGCGCACCGGGTGGTCGGGATGGCTCCACGACGGACGGCCTCGGTGAGGATCCCGGACAGCACCGAGCGGGTGGCCTTGGCAGCGCCGGCGCCGTCGCTCCTGCGGACGGCGATCAACAGGCGGTCGACGGCGGACACGGTGATCTCGCGCAGCCGGAGTTGTCCGACGCCGGGGATGACGTAGCTCTGTGCGGTGAATCGGTACAGCCGCTTGGTGCCCACGGCGAGGTCGCTGTCGTCGACCTCGGCGAGCCAGGCGGCGGCCACGGTCGCGACCCGGCTGTCGGCGCTGGCGCCCTCGTCGAGGCCACTGCCCCGGTCGCGCAGGGCCGGACCGTATGGTCGACCCGTCAACGACCGAGTCGGATCCAGCCCGCACGCTCGTTGATCCGAAAGGTGCCTCCTGCCTCACGCGGACATCGAGCTCGAACGCGCAACATCTGGCGGGCCAGGTTGGCCTTTCGTGCTCCTCGTCCGGCAGCAAGCAGCCGACCCGCGGTGAGATCCTCGGGGTAGGACCATCTGGTCCTCAGCCCTTCAGCGCGCGATCAGCGCCGGCCGTCGGCCCGGAGACCCGCTCGGTCGATCGGTTGGGTCGCCGCGCAGGTACGCGATGTCCAGGCCGGCGAGCAACCCCAGACGCAGACCTCATCCTGGCTTACGGCAGATCACCGTCACCGGATGCGTGCGGCCCTCCTCGATGTTGCGGGCCGAGTTGCGCCACTTCTCAATAGCCCCAGGCCCCATGAGCACATGCAGGCCTAGGGCCGGCAGTTCGCCACGCTCCGCCACTGCCAGGGTCGCCCGGTACCCCTGCAGGTAGTCCTGGCCGGTGTCGGTGACGTCGATGTCGACGAAACCCGCTGCGCCGAGGAGTTCTACGGTCTCCTCGGGCGTCACGAGGAACTCCCCCCGGCCGTCCTCCGACCAGGGCACCGGGTGGTATGTCGGACCCGCGTCTCCTCGGCCGTGTTCCGTGATCGCGAAGAATCCACCAGGTCGGATCACCCGCCAGGCCTCACCGAAGAAGGAGGGCCGGTCCGGCACGTTCATCGTGACGTGCTGGGCGTAGCCGCCGTCGAACGTTCCGTCGCCGTATGGCAGGGCCTGACCGTCCCCCTCTCGCAGGTCGACCACTGCCCCCATCCCGAGCAACTCCGTCAGCCGCCGGCCGGCGTCGATGAACGGCCCAGTCACGTCGATGCCGCTGACCCGGCAACCGAAGCGCCGGGCGAAGTAGCGAGCCGGCCCCCCGAGCCCGCAACCCACGTCGAGCAAGTGGTCCCCGGCTCTCGCTGGAAGGGAGTCGCCGAGCTCGATCGTGGCCGGTAACCCGCGAGCGTGAAAGTGGTCGACCGGGGCGAGGTCCTCGATGGTCAGCGCGTCGAGTGACTTCCCCGCCGCGTGGAGCGCGGTGACGATCCGACCGTAGACATCCCCGCTGGCCCAGTGCTCGGCGACCGCGGTAGTCATCGAGGACTCCCGGCATCTCGGATGGAGGACTCGAGAAACATGGCCATCTCCTCCCCGCTCCTCAGTCGGAGTGCTTCACTGGCGAGAAGAAATAGTCGGCGGACGGCGCCAGCTTTCCCCGCCCCAGCTCAACTATTCGGCTCAATAGGGGCCTGGACCTCTGGAGCCTTGTACTCCTCTACGGGTCGAGGGTGTCGCCCGCTGGTGCCTCACGTCCAGACCTTTCTATGCCCGCCAAGGCGACGTCTGTCGCGAAGCGCGGGAGGCATCGAAGTGCTCGGCGAGTGAGGCGCCTGCTCGGCCCTCCGCCGGGAGGTGAGGCTGCATCCCGCCGGGTTGGCCGGGTACGCCTCGCACATCCGAAGGGTCGGGCTACATACTCCGTGGTCGAGGCGGCGATCGAGGGGCTGACTCTGTCACGTGGGGAGCCGTCCGTGGCGGAGAGCCACGCTTGGATAGTCAAGACATGCGACGACGCGAGTGGGAACGTGGGGCAGCGATCTGGACTGTCGCCCCCGGAGGAGCACCGTGTCCGCTGCCGGCGCGACGGACTTACGACGATTCATCGACCGTGATGTGCACTTTCCAGTCAACGATCGTTGACGCGAAATGCGCAGCTCATCCGCAAGGTCCGTCATATACCAACGCCCACCAGCGTCCCCGGCGCGTTCTCGCAGGGTTATCGGTTCGAGTCCGATCGGGGGAGCACCAGCAGGCCCTCGACCAGCGTCCGACGCGGGTCGGGGGGCCTTCGTCGTCGTCCCCCCAGGTCGGCCACGGCGCTGACGCGCCGGGGGCCTGGTGGTCGTGATGGCCTCGGCAGACTGAGCCGATGACGGGGACGTCCTCGAGGGTTCAGGCGCTGGGTGGACCGGCGCTCTTCGTGCTCCTGTGGAGCACCGGCTTCGTCGGCGCCAAGTACGGGCTCCCCTACGCCGAACCCTTCACCTTCCTGGGCCTGCGCCTGGCCGTCGCTGCGGCCCTGCTCGGTGTGCTGGCCGTCGCGCTGCGCTCGGCGGGCATGGCCTCCCGCTCCCAGTACGGCCGCGCCTCGGTCGCCGGGCTGCTGCTGCACGGGGGATACCTCGGCGGAGTGTTCTACGCGATCTCGCTGGGTGTGCCGGCGGGAGTGTCGGCGGTGATCGTCAGCCTGCAGCCGGTGCTCACGGCCGTCCTCGCCTCCCGGGTGCTGGGTGAGCGGCCCACGGCGCGTCAGTGGCTCGGGCTGGCGCTCGGGGTCGGAGGGGTGGTGGCGGTCGTCGGTCCGGGCATCGCCGACGTCGGCTCGGCCCAGCGGCTTCCGCTGATCGGTCTCATCGCCTGCCTGGTGGCACTGGCCTCGGGGACGTTCGGGACCGTCTACCAGAAGCGGCACGGCGACCGGATTCCGCTGGTCTGGGGGACGGCGGTGCAGTACACGGCGGCCGCGGCGGCGATGCTGGCGGTCGCGGTGGCGAGCGAGGACATGTCGATCCGGTGGACCGGCGAGTTCGTCGCCGCGTTCGTCTGGCTGGTGCTGTTCCTGTCGATCGGCGCCGTCCTGCTGCTGCTCCTGCTGCTGCGCCGCGGCACGGCCTCGGGTGTCTCCAGCCTCTACTACCTGGTTCCGGTGGCCACCGCCGTCGAGGCATACCTGCTGTTCGGGGAGCGCGTCAGCGGGCTGTCCCTCGTCGGGTTCGGGGTGACCGCTCTCGGCGTCGCGCTGGTCGTGGTGCCGCCGCGGCAGCGGTGACGGTCGCACCCCGTCGCCGCTGCTCGACGTCAGGTGCCCGGCCGGAGCGAGACCATCAGCGGGATCTCGCCGTCCTGGACGACCTCCTCGCGCTGGTTCAGCAGGGTGAAGCGCCGCTGCAGGATGCCGGCGTCACCGGCGCTGGTGAGCCGGGTGCCGAGGATCTCCACGCGGCAGCGCACCGTGTCGCCGATCAGCAGAGGACGGCGGAACCGCCAGTCGTCGACGCCCAGCAGGGCCACCGAGCAGGACTCGAACACGCCGAGCCGCGAGGCCAGCCCCATCGCGACGGACAGGCCGAGGACGCCGTGCGCGATCCGCTCCCCGAAGCGTCCGTGCCGGGCGCTCTCGGCGTCGGTGTGCACGGGGTTGGTGTCCCAGCTCCAGCCGGCGAAGGTGACGACGTCGGCCTCGGTGATGGTGCGGGCCTGGCTCAGGAACACCTGCCCGGAGCGGAAGTCCTCGAAGTGGTGGGTCACCGGTGGATCTTCCTTGACGGGCCGGTAGGACCGCGTGGGGTTGCCTCGGTGGCGCTGGACCTCGTCTCCACCGGACCGGGCCGGGAGCGCAACGCGTCCACCACGCTGCTGCCCTGACTTCCCGCCGGTCAGGCGGCCTCTCCCGACGGCGTCACCGGGACGTCCGACAGTCCGATCAGCCGGCGGAACAGCCCGTCCACGTCGGCGGGGGCGGCGTCCCCGCTCCAGGCCACGTACATGTCCGGGCGCACCAGCACCAGGCCGCGCGGCTCGGCGGGGAGGGTGGTTCCCTCGAGGTCGAGCACGGTCAGCGGGACACCGAGGCGCTCGGCGGCGTCGACGATCGGGTCGGCGTCGCCGTGCGTCCGGACGAGGGTGAAGTCGCGCCCCAGCAGGTCGAAGACCGAGCGGCCGTCGGGCAGCCACACGTGGGGGAACCGGGAGCCCGCGGTGAGGCTCGGCCGGTAGTGGTCGATGCGCTCGATCGCGTCCTTGGCGGGGCCGTCGTCCACGGCGATCCCCGGGGACGACGCGTAGCGGGAGCCGAACTGGACGCCCTGGCTGTGCCACTGCTGCCGGTCGACCTCCGCGATCAGCCTGCCGACCTCGGCGCGCAGGCGGGCGCCCTCGGCGTCGTCCACGTGCAGCGCCGGCTCGCGCGCGATGGAGGCCATGTCCCGGTCGATCTTGAGCGCGGCGCGGGAGGTGGCCTCGCCCACGGACCGCCGCTCGGTCTGGTAGGCGGTGAGCAGCTCGGGGCCGCCGTAGCCGGCATGGAGTGCGGCGAGCCGCCAGCCCAGCCCGACCGCGTCGGCGATGCCGGTGTTCATCCCGAAGCCGCCCAGTGGCAGCCACAGGTGGGCGGCGTCGCCGGCGAGGACGATCCGGTCGTCGACGAACCGGTCGGCCACGAGGCGGCGCGGCGTCCAGCGCACCACCTGGATCTTCTCCAGCTCCATCTCGCGCCCGAGCGCGGCACGCAGCACCTCGTCCGGGTCGAGGTCCTCGGGGGCCGTGCCCGCCGGCACCCGGGCGTGACACAGGTAGAGGCCGGCGCCGTCGAGCTGGACGAACGAGCCCTTGAGGCGCGGGCCGTACCACCAGTACATCCAGCCGGGCCGTTCCGCCGCGGCGAACTCGCGGGCCAGCTCGGCCGAGCGGAAGTAGACCGACAGCCGGTTCTCGGCCGCCTGCGAGTCCCCCTCGAGCCGGGCGCCGATCGCCCGCCGGGTGATGCTGGCGCCGCCGTCGCAGCCGACCACGTAGTCGGCCGTCAGGACCCGCTCGGCCCCGTCGGCCTCCACCCGGACCTCGACCACCTCGCCCCGCTGGACCACGCCGGTGACGCGGTGGCCGCGGGAGATCTCGACCGCCGGGTAGCCGCGCACGTGCTCCTCGAGGATGGGCTCCAGGAAGATCTGCGAGATGCGGTGCTGCGGCTCCGGGGTGGGCCACTCGGCCAGCTCGGGCGCGGTCCGGTCCAGGACCTCCCGGGCCGAGGAGAACGGGAACCGGGTCAGCTCCCAGCCGGTCAGGGTCGTGCAGTAGACGACGTCGGTCGCGTGGTCCAGCGGCAGCCCCGCCCGGCGGATGGGGTCGGCGACGCCCAGCCGGCGGAAGTACTCCATGGACCGCGCGTTGGTCGTGTTGCAGCGTGGGTTGTCCGTGGTCGTGGCGTTCTGCTCGAGGACCAGCGTCGGAACGCCGCGGCTGCCGAGTTCGGCGGCCAGGGTCAGGCCCACCGGGCCGGCGCCGACGACGATGACCGGACGGTGTCCGGACGGACTGGGCATCAGTGGATCTCCTCGGGGAAGTCGTGTCCCGCCGGGGCCCGCGGGTTCGTCGTCACCGCCGCGCCGAGGCGCCGGTGCCGGCGCACCAGCGGCGCACCGGGGTCACCGAGGGGCCTCGGATCGGGCATGCCAGCGAAGCTAGGGCGCGGTGCGTCATAGGACTATGACGAATAGCGGCAGGCTGACTGAGCCGATCGGCTATCAGTCGCCGCGGCGCGTGCGTCGTCGTGCCGTTAGCCGTATGGCTATCCGAGCCCTCCGATGTTGCACATGGACCTCAGGGTCGGCCGCACCTAGCGTGGGCCCGTCGTCGTGCCGGCCGCCCCGAGGCGGCCGGCCCCACACCGAGGAGAGTCGTTGAGCAGTCGCGGACGCGTCGAGGGCAAGGTCGCCCTGATCACCGGAGCGGCCCGCGGGCAGGGGCGCAGCCACGCCGTCCGGCTGGCCGAGGAGGGCGCCGACGTCATCGCCGTCGACGTCTGCGGTCCGGTGGACGACTCCGACCTCTACCCGCCGGCCACCGAGCAGGACCTCGCCGAGACCGCACGGCTGGTCGGTGCGCTCGGTCGCAGGGTCGTCACGGCCACGGTCGACGTGCGGGACGCCGAGGGCCTGGGTGCCGCCGTCGCCGCCGGCGTGGCCGAGCTCGGCCGGCTGGACATCGTGTGTGCCAATGCCGGGATCCTGCGGCTCTCGCCGTCCCTGGAGCTCTCCGGCTCCGGGTGGCGGGACATGATCGACGTCAACCTGACCGGGGTCTGGAACACCTGCCAGGCCGCGCTACCCCACCTCCTGGCCGGCGGTCGCGGGGGATCGGTCGTGCTCACCAACTCGACCGCCGGTCTCAAGGGTCTGGTCAACGCCGCGCACTACGTGACGGCGAAGCACGGTCTGGTCGGGATGATGCGGTCCCTCGCCAACGAGTTCGGGCCCCACTCGATCCGGTTCAACACCGTGCACCCGTCCACCGTCGACACCCCCATGATCCAGAACGAGGGGCTGCGCCGGGTGTTCGACCCGGCCAACCCCGCGCCGACGCAGGAGTCCACCGCCGCGATCATGCAGTCCAAGCACACGCTGCCGGTGCCGTGGGTCGAGCCGGTCGACGTCTCCAACGCCGTCCTCTTCCTCGCCTCCGACGAGGCCCGTTACGTGACCGGCGCGGTCCTGCCCGTCGATGCCGGCTACACGACCAAGTGAGCCCAGCCGCCGCCCCGTCCCCGGCAGCCGCCGCTGCCCCGGCCCCGCAGGAGCAGCAGTGACCGTCACCGAACCAGCACCGACCCTCCTCGACCGTCCTCATCTGTTCATCGACGGCACCTGGGTGCCGCCGCGTGGAGCGGAGCGCCAGGGGGTGATCGAGGCCGCCACCGGTGAGCTCATCGGCACGGCGGCCCTCGGTTCCGAGGCCGATCTCGACGCCGCCGCGCGCGCCGCCCGGCGGGCCCTGGACGAGGGTCCGTGGGGGATGACGACGGCCGCCGAGCGGGCCGGGGTGATGCGCCGGTTCGCCCAGGCGCTGGCGGACCGGGCCGACGACACGGCCGCGCTGGTCAGCCGCGAGAACGGGATGCCGATCACGCAGTCGGCCGGGTTCAACGGCACCGCGCCGGTGGCGCTGCTGCGCATGTACGCCGACATCGTCGAGGCGCTGCCGATGGAGGAGCGCCGGCCCGGTGCGCGGGGCACCACCCTCGTCCGCCGGGAGCCGGTCGGGGTGGTCGGCGCGATCACGCCGTGGAACTACCCGCAGGCCCTGGCGATGTTCAAGGTCGCACCCGCGCTGGCCGCCGGGTGCACGGTCGTGCTCAAGCCCTCGCCGGAGACCGCGCTGGACGCCTTCGTCCTGGGTGACGCGGCGGCCGAGGCGGGTCTCCCGCCGGGAGTGCTCAACGTCGTCCCCGCCGGCCGCGAGGCGGGCAGTTCGCTGGTGACCCATCCCCTCGTCGACAAGATCAGCTTCACCGGCTCGACGGCGGCGGGGCGGGTCATCGGTGCCGAGTGCGGCCGGCTGGTCCGGCGGTGCACCCTCGAGCTCGGTGGCAAGTCCGCCGCGATCTTCTGCGACGACGGCGACCTCGACACCCTGCTCGCCGGGATCGGCAACGCGAGCTTCAAGAACAACAGCCAGACCTGCACCACGCAGTCGCGCATCCTGGTCGCGCGGTCCCGCTACGAGGAGGTCGTGGAGGCCCTCGCCGCGTACTGCCGGGCCATGGTCGTGGGGAACCCGCTGGACCCGGCGACCACCTGCGGTCCCATGGTCAGCGAGCAGCACCTCGACCGCGTGCTCGGCTTCATCGCCGACGCCCGCACGTCCGGCGCGCGGCTGGTCACGGGAGGCGGCCGCCCGGCGGGTCTGGAGCGCGGCTGGTTCGTCGAGCCGACCGTCTTCGCCGACGTCGACAACCACGACCGGCTGGCCCGTGAGGAGGTCTTCGGTCCGGTCATGGCGGTGATCCCCGTCGAGGACGACGACGACGCGGTGCGGGTCGCCAACGAGTCGGACTACGGGCTCGGGGGATCGGTCTGGTCCGCCGACGAAGAGCGCGCGCTCGGCATCGCCCGGAGGGTCCGCACCGGCACGATCGGCATCAACCGCTACGACCTGGACTTCGGCGCTCCCTTCGGCGGCATGAAGAACTCCGGTATCGGCCGCGAGCTGGGGCCGGAAGGGCTGTCCGCCTACCTGGAGTACCAGTCGGTCTACCTCTGAGGCGGTGGGCGCCAGGAGCGCCGCACGTTCGCAGGGCCCGGTGTCGTCCCGACGACGCCGGGCCCTGCGGCGTGCCGGCCGGGGTGACGGGCGCACGCAGAGCACCGGCCCCGGACCGGGGGGCCGGGGCCGGTGCGGTCCCCGCAGCGCCGGCGGCGGGAACGAGTGCGGTCAGGGGGTCGCCGTCATCTCCGACTCCAGCTGGGCTCCGCGGTGGACCGGCGTGGCCAGTCCCTCGTAGCGGGCCTTGAGCTGGAGGGCGAGGGCGCGCGAGTAGAACCGCAACTGCTGCAGGTTGCCGCCGTGCATCCAGAGGTTCGGGACCGGCGTGGGCTTCCACATGTTGCGCAGCTCGCCGTGCCAGGGACCAGGATCCCGCGTCGTCCCGGAACCCAGACCCCAGCAGGGGCCGAGCCGGTCGGCCGCCTCCTGCCCGACGATGTCGGCGACCCAGCCGGTCATCGACTCGTAACCGGTGGCGAACACCACCAGATCGGCGGGCAGCTCGGTGCCGTCGTCGAGGACGACCGCGTCCTCGGTCAGGTGCGTCACCTGGCCGTGGGCGAGGGCCACCCGGCCGTCGGCGACGAGGTCGGCGGCACCGACGTCGATGTAGTAGCCCGATCCGCGGCGCAGGTACTTCAGCATCATGCCGGTGCCGTCGTCGCCCCAGTCGAGCCAGAAGCCGGCCGCGCGCAGCCGGTCGTAGAAGTCCCTGTCGGCCTCGGCGATCCGGGCGAAGAGCGGGGTGTGCACCGAGGGCAGGACGCGGTAGGGCATCGACGCGTTGAGCAGGTCGGCCCGCTCGGTCGTGATGCCGGCGGCGAGTGCCTCCTCGGAGTAGAGCCGGCTGGAGAAGAACTCGCGCAGCGTGCGGCTCTTGACGATCAGGGTCGACGACCGCTGCACCATCGTGACCTGCGCGTCGTTCTCCCAGAGGGCGCCGCAGATGTCGAAGGCGGAGTTGTTGCTCCCGACCACGACGACCCGCCGGCCGCGGTAGCGGTCCGGTCCCGGGTGGGTCGAGGAGTGCTGCACCTCCCCGCGGAACACGTCGGCGCCGGGCACCTCGGGCATCCGTGGCCTGCCCGACATCCCCGTGGCGAAGACGAGGTGCGTCGGGTGCACGGTGACCGGGTCGCCCTCGCGGACGAGGTCGACGGTCCAGGTGCCTGTCTCCTCCGACCAGGTGGCGCCGACGGCCTCCGTGCGCGTCCAGTACGGCACCTCCAGGTGGGTGACGTAGGACTCCAGCCAGTCCGCCATCCGGTCCTTCGGCGTGAAGACCGGCCACGTGTCGGGGAACTCCAGGTACGGGAGGTGGTTGGCCCAGACCGGGTCGTGCAGACACAGCGACTTGTACCGGTTGCGCCACTGGTCGCCGGGGCGGGCGTGCCGGTCCACGACCAGCGCGGGGACGCCGAGCTGCCGGAGCCGGGCCCCGAGGACGATGCCGCCCTGACCGCCACCGATGACCAGCACGTAGGGCTGGGTCTCGACGCCGAGCCTCGCTTCCTCCTCCCGCTTGCTCTCGAGCCAGGTGCGGCGGTCCTTGTGGGCGCCGTGCCGCGCGCCCATCGGGCGCCGGGTGCCCCGGGCCTCCTCGTGCCCCGCGAGTTCCGTGAGCGTGGTGAGCAGCGTGAACGCCCGGTCGGCACCCTCGTCGCGCACGAGGCGGAAGACGCCCTCGCCGCGACCCACGGCGGTCCGGAAGGTGAAGACGCCGGTGACGACGCCGTCCGCCTCGTCGGGGGTGCCGGTAAGGCGGAACCCGGAGGGGTCGGTGGTCTCGAGCGTGGCCGTGAGCAGGTCCCGCACGCCGCTGCGGTGCTCCACGGTCTGCAGGTCCCAGGTGAACGACACCAGGTCGCGCCAGTAGCTCCGGGTGGCGAACAGCACCGTCGCGCCGTCGACGTCCCGCCGGGCGAGGGCGTCCTCGAACGAGGCCAGCCACGCCCTGGCGCGGTGTGTCGGCTCGTCGCCGACGACGGTCGAGCCGCTGGCCGGCGGCCGGGCGGTCTGGGTCATGACGTCCTCCTCTGTGAGGTCTCGCGGAGGACGTTAGGGCGCGGCTGTCATAGGCACTATGACGATTTCTGCGCCGACTGTGAGGGGATGGACTATGAGTCGGTGCCCAGTCGCGCACGGACGCCGTCGCGGATGACGTCGGCGAGCGTGGTCTGGAACGCCGTGAGCCGCCGTCCGCGGCGCTGCACGAGGAAGAGCTTGTCCCGCAGGTCGTGGTCGGCGATCCGCACCTGACGCAGCAGGCCCGCGTCCAGCTCGCGTTCCACCGAAGCGTGCCAGAGCATCGCCAGGCCCAGGCCGCCCTGCACCGCCACCTTCATGGACTCCGCGCTGCCCAGCTCGATCACCACCCGCCGGTCGACGACGCCGATCGCCGCCAGCGCCGAGTCCTGGCTGCGCCGGATGGCGCTGCCCGCGGGTGGGCACACGAAGGGCAGGCCGGTCAGCTCCGCCACGGTCACCGACTCCCCGACGCGCTCGTCGTCGGGGGCGGTGACGAGGCAGAAGCGGGGCTGGGCGATGAGCTCGGCCTCGAAGGAGTCGGTGTCCAGGACGGCGTCCGTGGCCAGCACCGCGAAGTCGTACCGGCCGGCCAGCGTGCGCTCGAGACCGATCTCGACGGCGGACTGGTGCAGCGAGATCGACGCGTGCGGGTGCTGCCGGCGGAAGTCCACGAGGATCGGCGGGAGCACGTAGTTCCCGACCGACATGCTGGCCCCGATGGTCGCCCGCCCCGCGGCGCCGCGGGAGATGTCGCGCAGGCTGCGATCGAGCTCGGTGCGGCCGCGCAGCACGTCGTTGGCCCAGACCAGCACCTCGGCGCCGGCCTCGGTCAGCTCCATGCCCCGCCCCTCCCGCCGGAAGAGCTTGATGCCCAGCCGCTCCTCCAGGGAGCGCAGGTGGGCGCTCACCACCGGCTGCGAGACGAAGAGCTCCTCCGCCGCGAGGCGGACGCCGCCGCGCTCGGCGACCAGGCAGAAGACCTCGAGCTTGTGGAGGGAGATGCGGTTGTCCGGGGCGCGCGACGCGTCGCTCATAGCCGAAATGCTAATTCCAGACGTCGAACTTTCACATAGATCTATGCTCCGCTCGGCTCTAGCGTCCAGTCATCCCCAGTGCCGAGGAGACCAGATGCCACTCGCCGCGATCACGGCGTCGCACACGCCGCTGATGCACACCGTCGAGCCCCGGGGGGACGCCCGGCCGGCGGTCGACGCGGCCTTCGCGCAGGCCCGGTCCTTCGCCGAGGACTACCGGCCGGACCTGGTCGTCGTCGTGGCCCCGGACCACTACAACGGCATGTTCTACGACCTGATGCCGCCGTTCTGCGTCGGCACCCGGGCCGAGGCCGTCGGCGACTACGGGACCGGCGCGGGGCCGCTGGCGGTCGACCGGGAGGCCGCGCGCCACGTGGTCCGGGAGGTCCTGTCGGCCGGCCTGGACCTGGCGATGTCGGAGCGCATGGTCGTCGACCACGGCTTCGCGCAGCCGCTGGAGCTGCTGTTCGGTGCGATCGACGCCGTCCCCACCGTGCCGGTGTTCGTCAACTCGGTCGCGCTGCCGTTCGGTCCGCTGCACCGGACCCGGCGGCTGGGCGAGGCGCTGGGTCGGGCGCTCCTCGCCCTCGACCGGCGGGTCCTGCTGCTGGGCTCCGGCGGCCTCTCCCACGACCCTCCGATCCCCGTGCTCGACGACGCGCCCCCGGAGGTCGCCGCCCGGCTGGTCTCCGGCCGCGACCCCACACCGGACCAGCGCCAGGCGCGGGAGAGCCGGGTCCGGGACGCCGGCCTGGCGGTGCTCGCCGGAGCGCCGGGCCCGCGGCTGAACCCGGCCTGGGACGAGGCGTTCCTCGAGCTCCTGGCCCGCCAGGACCTGGCCGCGACCGACGCCTGGACCAACGACTGGATCACCGCCGAGGCCGGCAACTCGGCCCACGAGATCCGCACCTGGCTGGCCTGCTACGCCGCCCTCGCCGCGGCCGGCCCCTACAGCGTCACCAGCAGCTTCTACCGCCCGATCCCGGAGTGGATCGCCGGCTTCGGCGTCACCACCGCACAGACCCGGAGGACCTCGTGACCATCCCCGCCGCCGTCACCGACGAGCCGAGCATCTGGACCGCTCTGCTGGGACAGAGCCTGACCATCCGCTACGTCCAGGTCGGCGAGTGGCGCACCCGCGTCCTCGAGGCCGGCTCGGGCGAGGAGACCGTCGTCCTGCTGCACGGCGTGGGCGGTCACCTGGAGGCCTACGCCCGCAACGTCAGCGCCTTCGCCCAGCGGTACCGCGTGATCGCCTACGACTACCCGGGCCACGGCATGACCACCCCGGCCGGCCGGCCGCTGGAGCTGCCCGACTACGTGGCGCACCTGCTGGGCCTGCTCGACGCCCTCGGCGTGGCACGGGCCCACCTCAACGGCGAGTCGCTCGGCGGGTGGATCGCGGTGAAGACGGCCTACGCCCATCCCGAGCGGGTCGGCCGGATCGTGCTCAACACCCCTGGTGGCGCCCTGTCGGACCCCGCGGTGCGCGACCGCATCCGCACGCTCTCCCAGGGGGCGGCCGACGACCCCAGCGACGAGCGGATCCGCGCCCGGGTGAGCTGGCTGATGGCCGACCCCGCCAGCGTCACCCAGGAGCTCGTGGACGTGCGGCGCACCATCTACGCCCAGGAGCCCTTCGCCGAGTCGATGCGCCACATCATGTGCCTGCAGGACGGGGACGTCCGGGCGCGCAACATGATCCGCGACGAGGAGCTGGCGGCGATCACGGCGCCGGCCCTCGTCGTCTGGACCAGCGACGACCCCTCCGGCCCGGCGGCCGTCGGGCTGCGGATGGCCGAGCTCCTGCCGAACGGACGCTTCGCGCTGGTCGACGGGGCCGGGCACTGGCCCCAGTGGGAGCGCCACCGCCACTTCAACGACCTCGTCCTGGGCTTCCTGGCCGAGGGCGCCGACTGACCGTCGGGGATCCCACCCCGGCACCCGCACCGCCGCGCCACCCACCAGGACCCGCTCTCCCGACACCCGAAGGACGGCTCTCGTGCGCCCCACGGCCCGCACCACCGCTCTCTCCCTCGCCGCGATCGCCTCGGTCGCGCTGACCGGCTGCGCCGCCGGCCAGAAGCAGGACACCGTCGCAGCCGACACCGCGGCCGCCTCCGTCGCGCCCGGTGCCGACTGCGACGGCACCACCGACACGCTGAGCGTCAACGTGGCGCTCGCGCCCACCGTGGCCACCGTCCAGCTCGGCGAGGAGTCCGGCATCTTCGCCGAGCACTGCCTCAGCGTCGCCCTCACGGTCTCGACCAGCCCGCCACCCGCGCTGGCCGCCGTCGTCGGCGGCTCGGCGGACATCACGTACCTGCCGGCCGTGAACGTGGTGCTCAGCCGGGGTCAGGGTCTGCCCATCCGTGTCGTGGCACCGAACGAGGCGCTTCCGGAGGACGCGGCCGACCGGGACCCCGAGACGTTCGACCCGGCCGGCGTCTACGCCGCCGAGGGCGGCGACATCTCGAGCGCCGCCGATCTGGAGGGCAAGACCGTCGCCGTGCCCGGCCGGGGCGCACAGCTGGAGATGTCCGTCGCCGCCGCGGTCGCCGACGACGGCGGCGACCCCGCCACGATCAACTGGGTGCAGCTGGACCAGGCGACCATGCTGCAGCAGCTGGAGGCCGGCCAGATCGACGCGGCGACATTCACCTCGCCGTTCACCACGCAGGCCGGCCAGGCCGGCTTCGAGCGGGTCGTCTCGCCCACCACGGCGCTGTACGCCGCCGGCACGACCTACTCGGTGTGGGTGACGACCGAGACGGCCCTGGGCTCGAAGACCGAGGCCATCCAGCGGTTCCACGACGCGATCCTCGAGGTCAACCAGTACGCCATGGAGCACGTGGACGAGTTCCGCCAGGTCCTCTCCGAGGCCACCCGGACACCGCTGGAGGTCGTCGAGGCCGGGCCGGGGGTCTTCCTCGGGGACGAGGTGTCCGTCGACGTGCTGGAGGACGTCGCCGACACGATGTCCACGCTCGGCTACCTGGACCAGCGGCCGGACCTGGACGACGTCGTCGTCTCCTTCGGCTGACCACCACTGCAAACACACCGATCGACGAGGGGGCAGCAATGGCGCTCGCCACAGGACACCGGACGGCGGTGCGGCTGCCGGCCGTGCCCCGCTGGGTGCGGAGGTCATGGCTACCGGCGCTGGGCATCGCGCTCTTCTTCGCCACCTGGCAGTGGCTGTCGGTCGGACCGCTGGCCGACAGCAACCTCCCGTACGCCACGGGCACGGTGACCGCGCTCGGTCAGATCCTGGGCGGGAAGGCGTTCTGGACGGCGCTCGGTGAGACGCTGCTGCAGGCGGGCACGGGCTTCGGTCTCGCCGTCGCGATCGGCCTGCCGCTGGGACTGCTGGTCGGCCTCAGCGAGGTGTTCTTCCGCGCCACGCGGGTCGTCGTCGAGGTCATCAAGCCGATCCCGGCCGTGGTGATCCTGCCGTTGGTGGTGCTGCAGCTGGGCACCAGCCGCAGCATGGCGGTCTTCCTGATCGTCTTCGCCCTGGTGCCCCTGCTGATCGTCACGACGGCGGCCGGGGCGCGCGACGTGGACCCCGTGATGCTCGACGCCGCCCGGTCCTACCGGCTGGGGCGCTGGGCGCGCACCCGGCGGGTGGTGCTCCCGAACGCCCTGCCGTTCATCGCCACCGCCCTGCGGATCAGCGCCACGTTCGCGGTGCTGATCGCCGTGGTCGCCGGCGTGGTCGGGGGCGCGCCCGGGCTCGGGCACGAGCTCGAGGCCTACCGGCAGGCCGGGCTCCTGGAGACGGTGTTCGCCTACGTCGTCGTCCTGGGCGGGGTGGGCATCGTCCTCAACGCGTTGCTCACCCAGGGCGAGCGCCGGCTCATCCACTGGCACGCCTCCTTCCGCGAGGCCGACGGTGGGGGTCCGGCCCGCGTGCGGCCGGACCGCCGGGGCGCGGTGGCACGGGCCGCCGAGCGGTTCGCCGACGGCTTCGACCGGTCCACGCGCCGGGTCACGGCCGTCGTGGGGCGGCGCTCCGGCGGGCGGGTGCCGGGGGCAGAGGGCCGCCGGCGGCTGCCCGGCTGGGTCCGGTGGTGGTTCCTGCGGCTGCTGCAGGTCGCCGTGCCGGTCGCCGCGCTGGTCGCGTGGTGGATTGCCTCGGCGGACTCGACCGACCCCTTCTTCCCGCCGGCCGCGACGATCTGGGACCGCTTCACCGCCACCTGGCTGTCGACCCAGTTCCTGACCGACGCCCTGCCGAGCCTGCGCAACCTCGGCGTCGGACTGGGCCTCGCCATCGCCATCGGGATCGGGGCCGGCACCGTCATCGCCCAGGTCCCGTGGCTGCTGGCCATGGTCACCCCGCTGATCTCGTTCTTCCGGTCGATCCCCGGCATCGCCTACCTGCCGCTGCTGATCGCGCTCATCGGGTTCAGCTCGGTCATGCGCATCACCGCGATCACGCTGGCGGCGCTCTTCCCGGTCCTGATCGCGACGATCGACGGGATGCGCGGGGTCGACCAGACCCTGCTGGACGTCAGCCGGGGCTACCGGTTGTCCCGGGTGCGCCGGCTGCTGTCGGTCCAGCTGCCCGCAGCGGCCCCGCGGATCTTCTCCGGCCTCGAGCTCAGCATCGCGGCGGCCGTCATCGTCATGGTCGCCTCGGAGCTGCTGGGCACCTCCCAGGGGATCGGGGCCCAGGTGCTGCTCGCGCAGCAGTTCTTCGCCTTCGCCGACATGTGGGCAGGCATCGTCCTGCTGGCCCTCATCGGACTGCTCAGCAACGTCCTCTTCCGTCTCGCCCGCAGCCGGGTCCTGGCCTGGTACGAGGGCGCCCGGGCCGCCGCACGGACCCGATGACCCCGGACCTCAACTCCCCGAACCCGGAAGAGAGTGACGCCACGATGACCGCCACCATCGGCTCCGCCCCGACCAGCTCCGTCCAGGGACCAGGCCAGGCGGCCCGGCTCTCGGTCCGGGGACTGCAGAAGACCTACGGGTCGGGCGCCTCGGCCAAGCAGGTGATCGCCGACCTGTCGTTCGACGTGGGCGCCGGCGAGTTCGTCTGCATCGTCGGCCCGTCGGGGGTCGGGAAGACCACGCTGCTCAAGTGTCTGTCCGGCCTCACCCCGGCCAGCGGTGGCGAGGCCCGGCTCGACGGCGTCCTCATCGACGGGCCGCCGCGCCAGATGGCGCTGGTCTTCCAGGACTACACCCGGTCGCTGGCGCCGTGGCTGACCGTCGAGAAGAACGTCCTCCTGCCGCTACGGGGCTCCGACCTCCGGCGCCGCGAGCGGATGGAGCGGGTGCACCGCGCGATCGAGGAGGTGAACCTGACCGACGCGCTGCACAAGTACCCGTGGCAGCTGTCCGGCGGCATGCAGCAGCGCGTGGCCATCGCCCGCGCGCTCGCCTACCAGCCGGAGGTGCTGCTGATGGACGAGCCGTTCGCCTCGCTCGACGCCCAGACCCGGTTCGACCTGGAGGACCTGCTGCTCCGGCTCCGTGCGGAGCTCGGTATCACCGTCGTGTTCGTGACCCACGACATCGACGAGTCGGTCTACCTGGCCGACCGTGTGGTCGTGCTCGGCTCCTCGCCGTGCCGCGTCCTCGAGATCGTCGACGTGCCGCTGCCCTCCCCGCGGGACCAGCTCTCGACGCGGGCGCACCCCACGTTCACGCGGCTGCGCACCCACGTGCTCCAGGCCATCCGGCACTGACCGGGCACGCGGACCGCCTGCGACGAGGGGCCGGAGCATGAGCACCGACACGATGCACGAGGCGGCCGCCGACCGCGCCGACGACCACGGCGACGACGTCCGGTGGTTCGCCGGGCTGGGGCTGGGCGACCTCGGGACGGTGGGCGGGAAGAACGCCTCGCTGGGGGAGATGATCTCCGGCCTGGCCGGTGCGGGGGTGAGCGTCCCCGACGGGTTCGCCACCACCGCGGCGGCGTTCCAGCGTTTCCTGGCCGACACCGGGCTGGCGGCCCGCATCGCCGAGCGGTTGCGGGGTCTGGACACCGACGACGTCCGCGCCCTGGCTGCCGCAGGGCGGGAGATCCGGCAGGAGGTGGTGGGGCAGCCGTTCCCGCCGGCGCTGGAGGCCGGCATCCGGTCGGCGTACGAGCGGCTGGTGGGCGGCGATCCGCAGGTCGCCGTCGCGGTCCGGTCCAGCGCGACGGCCGAGGACCTGCCCGACGCGTCGTTCGCCGGGCAGCAGGAGACGTTCCTGAACATCCGCGGGATCGACGCGGTGTTGCAGGCGGTCCGGGAGGTCTTCGCGTCGCTGTACAACGACCGGGCGATCGCCTACCGGGTGCACCACGGGTACGACCACGCGGCGGTGTCGCTGTCGGCGGGCGTGCAGCGCATGGTCCGCTCGGACGTCGGAGCGGCGGGCGTGGTGTTCACCGTGGACACCGAGTCCGGCTTCGACGACGCGGTGTTCATCACCTCGGCCTACGGGCTGGGCGAGGGCGTGGTGCAGGGAGCGGTCAACCCCGACGAGTTCTACGTCTACAAGCCGGCGCTGGCGGCCGGGCGGCCGGCGATCCTCAAGCGCGGGGTGGGGGAGAAGGCCATCAAGATGGTCCACACCGACTCCGCCGAGGTCGGCCGGACGACGGCGTACGTCGACGTCGACCCCGCCGACCGGCGCCGCCTGTCGCTCACCGACGACGAGGTGCTGGAGCTGGCCCGGCAGGCGGTGCGGATCGAACGGCACTACGGCCGGCCGATGGACGTCGAGTGGGCCAAGGACGGGTTGACCGGGCAGCTGTTCATCGTGCAGGCCCGCCCGGAGACCGTGCAGTCCCGCGCCGGCGCCGGCACCCGCCGGTACCGGCTCACCGGCACCGGCGAGGTCCTGGTCGAGGGCCGCGCGATCGGGCAGCGGATCGGTGCCGGCCCGGTCCGGATCCTGACCGACGTCGGGCAGATGGACTCCTTCTCCACCGGCGACGTGCTGGTCGCGGACATGACCGACCCGGACTGGGAACCGATCATGAAGCGGGCCTCGGCGATCGTCACGGACCGGGGCGGGCGGACCTGCCACGCGGCGATCATCGCCCGCGAGCTGGGCATCCCGGCCGTCGTCGGCACCGGCACCGCGACCCGGGTGCTGGCCGAGGGAGCTCCTGTCACCGTCTGCTGCGCCGAGGGCGACACCGGGCTCGTCTACGCCGGCGCGCTCGGCTTCGAGGTGGAGGAGACCCGGCTGGACGCCATGCCCGAGATCCCCACCAAGATCATGATGAACGTGGGGGCGCCGGAGCAGGCTTTCGCCTTCTCCCGGCTGCCGCACGCCGGGGTCGGGCTGGCCCGGCTGGAGTTCCTCATCAACCGGCAGATCGGCATCCACCCACGGGCGCTGCTGGAGCTCGACGCCCTGGACGCCCCGCTGCAGGCCCAGGTCCGGGAGCGGATCGCCGCCTACCCCACGGCACGGGACTTCTTCGTCCAGCGGCTCGCCGAGGGCGTCTCGACGATCGCCGCGGCCTTCGCGCCGGAGCCGGTGATCGTGCGGATGAGCGACTTCAAGTCCAACGAGTACGCCGACCTCCTCGGCGGCGACCGCTACGAGCCGCACGAGGAGAACCCGATGCTCGGCTACCGCGGTGCCTCCCGGTACCTGTCGGCCGACTTCGCCGACTGCGTCGCCATGGAGTGCGAGGCGCTGCGCCACGTCCGCGACGAGATGGGCCTGACCAACGTCCAGATCATGATCCCGTTCGTCCGGACGGTCGCCGAGATCCAGGGCGTGGTCGACCTGCTCGCCGCGCACGGGCTGCGCCGCGGGGAGAACGATCTGTCGGTGGTGATGATGTGCGAGATCCCCGCCAACGCGCTGCTGGCCGGCGAGTTCCTCGAGCACGTCGACGGCTTCTCCATCGGCTCCAACGACATGACCCAGCTGACCCTGGGCCTGGATCGTGACTCCGCTCTCGTCGCCGGTGGCTTCGACGAGCGCGACCCCGCCGTCCTCGCCCTGCTGGAGATGGCGATCCGGGCGTGCCGGGAACGCGGCAAGTACGTCGGCATCTGCGGCCAGGGCCCCAGCGACCACCCCGACCTCGCCACCTGGTTGCTCGACCAGGGCATCGACTCGCTGTCGCTCAACCCCGACACCGTCGTCGACACCTGGCTCCACCTCGCCGGGACCACACCGGCGACCGGAGGGCGGCGGCACCATCGACGCGACGCGCCGGTCAGTCCTCGATGACGTCGAGCCCCTGCTCGCGCAGCCGCGCCAGGCCGTCGAGCATGCCCTGCAGCACCTCCGGGGGATGGCCCTCCCAGTCGTCCACCTCGCCGACGACGCGCAGCGGTCGCCGGCTCCGCACCCCAGACCGCCGTCTCGAGCACCGCGGTGACGTACACGTGGTTCGACGTCCGGTTCTCCTGGAAGCTGGAACCCCGGCCGGGCACCAGTTCGTCGCCGACCGCGAGAGCCGCCTTCGTGCCGTGGAAGAACGGGCCCTCGACGTGCCCGCAGTGCTCGTAGGTCACGGGAACGCGTTCGCCGTCCCCGGTCATCGGGGGCCTCCTCGCCGGGATGCGGTCGCGGGGTACGGGGCCCGCGGGTGCTCCAGCCTGCCGGGGGAGCGCTGCGCCAGCAGGACGGCGGCGAGCGCGAGGGCCATGCCGGCCGACTGCACGGGCGTGAGGGTCTGTCCGAGGAGCACCCAGCCGGCGGTCGCGGCGACGACCGGGGAGAGCAGGCCCAGGAAGCTGACCCGCGCCGTGGGCAGCAGGGCCACGCCGCGCAGCCACAGCACGTAGGCCACGGCGGTGTTGACGGTGGCGAGGTAGAGCAGCCCGCCGGCCTCGCCCGCGGTGAGCCCGGCCGGCAGGCCCTCGGCGGCGACCGCCAGCGGCAGGAGGAGCAGTCCGCCGGCCGCCAGCTGCCAGCCGGTGAACGCGAGCACCGGCACCGGCCGCCCCCACCGCTTGGTGAGGACGACGCCGGTGCCCATGCACGCGGTGCCCGCGAGCCCGGCGGCGATGCCGACGGGGTCGAGCGCGACCGGCCCGGTCACCACGATCAGCGCCACCCCCACGACCCCGAGCAGGCCGAGCAGCAGGGTGCGGCTGCGCAGCCGCTCGCCCAGGAGCGGCACCGCGAGCACGGCCACGAGCAGCGGCTGCGCCGCGCCCAGCACCGCCGCGACGCCCCCGGGCAGGCGGTAGGCGGCGACGAAGAGCAGCGCGAAGAACGCCCCGATGTTCAGGACGCCGAGCACCGCCGCCTTCCACCACCACGCGCCGTGCGGGAGCCGGCGTCCGGCCGCGACCAGCAGCAGCCCGGCCGGCAGGGCGCGCACGGTGGCCGCCAGCAACGGCCGGTCGGCCGGCAGCCACTCGGTGGTGACCACGTAGGTGGTGCCCCAGGTCGCCGGGGCGACGGCGGTGACGAGGGTCAGGAGGCCGAGCCGGCGGCGGGCCGTCGACACGGCCACCGGAGCGGGGGAGACGGCGGTGGCGGTCATGGCGGCATCGTTCGCCGACAAGTATCTCGACGTCAAGATACTTTGGGCCATGTATCTTCTCGGCGTGCCATGTGCGATCCTGGCCGGGTGACCGAGAAGGACGGCGTCGACGAGATCGTGGCGCAGTGGGCGGTGCGCCGGCCGGACCTCGACACGGAGGCCATGGCGGTCTTCGGGCGGATCTACCGGGCGGCGCGGCTGGTCGCCGACGTCCAGGAGCGCTGCTACGCGGCCTTCGGCATCACGCGGGCCGACTTCGACGTGCTGGCGACCCTGCACCGGGCGGCCGGGCCGGAGGGGCTCTCTCCGGGCCGGCTGACCGCGGCGCTGATGCTCAGCACGGGCGGGATGACCAGCCGGCTGGACCGGCTCGAGCGCGCCGGCCACCTGGTCCGCGTGCCCGACCCGGCCGACCGGCGGGCGCTCCTGGTGCGGCTCACCGACAGCGGCCGCGCGCTCGTCGACGAGGCGGTCACCGCCGGGCTCGCCGAGCAGCAGCGGCTGCTCGGCGACCTCCCCGCCGCCCGGCTGCGCCGGATCGACGGCGACCTGCGCGACCTGCTCGCCTCGGTGGAGCGCCACGCCGCCGAGGGCTGAGGCTCAGCCGCTCCGGTGCGTCGTTCTCCCGCCGGCCACGGTCCGCGTCACCCGGGCCTCGAGCAGCGAGTCCACGCCCTCGCGGAACGGGTTCCGGTCGAGGACGGCGAAGTCGGCCAGCAGCCCCGGGGACAGCGTGCCGCGCTCGCCCTCGGCCCCGCACGACCAGGCGGCGTCGTGCGTGGCGTGCCGCAGCGCGTCGGCCAGCGGCAGCGCGAAGCCGGGGATGTTGGGCGGCAGCGAGGTGTCCAGGGCCGAGCGGCGGGTCGTGGCGATGTAGAGGTTGCGCAGCGGGGAGTGCGGCGCCGTCGGGGCGTCGGTGCCGAAGGCCAGCCGGGCCCCGCTGCCCGAGAACTCCGGCCACGCGTACCCGCGGTCGACGCGGGCGTCGCCCAGCATCGCCCGCCAGTTCTCCTGCACGGCCGGATCGGCGTGCACCGGCTGCATCGAGGCGGTCACCCCGAGCCGGGCCAGCCGCGGCACGTCGGCGGGGTCGACGTACTCCAGGTGCTCGATCCGGTGCCGCCGCGGCCGGGCCCCGTTGCGCTCGGCCGCCTGCTCGAGAGCGTCCAGCGCGATCCGGACCGCCTGGTCGCCGATCGCGTGGATGGCGATCTGCAGGCCGGCCGCGTCGGCCGCCACGACGGCAGGAGCGAGGGTCCCGAGGTCCCAGATCGGGTCCGGCAGCGCGCCGTTGGAGTAGGGGGCGGTCAGCGCCGCCGTGCAGCCGTCGATCACGCCGTCGATCACGAACTTCACGCCCGCCATGCGCAGCCACGGGCTGCGGTGCTCCTCCGCCAGCCGGGCGGCGGTGGCCACCTGCGCGAGGTGGTCCTCCGTGTCGCCGGTCCGATCCATGAACCAGTGCCCGACGATGCGCACCGGGAGCCGGCCGGCGGCCTCGGCCCGGGCCATGGCCGCGAGCCCGTGCTCGTCGACGGCCATGTCGACCACCCCGGTGATCCCGTCCGCGGCGTACGCGGAGAGGGCGGCGGCGAGGTGGCGGTCGCGGTCGTCGTCGGTGCGCCGGGCCGCGAGGAACGGCCAGACGAGCTCGTGCATGGCGGTCTCGTCGATGTGCCCGGTGGGCTCGCCGGTGGCCGGGTCGCGGGCGATGGTGCCGCCGACGGGATCGGCGGTGTCCCGCGTGATCCCCAGTTCCTGGAGCGCCCGGCTGTTCACCCAGACCGAGTGGTAGTCGTTGGCGTCGAGGTAGACCGGCCGGTCGGGGCAGACCGCATCGAGCATCCCGCGGCTGGGCCGCCCGTCCGGCACCGCGGAGAACAGCCAGCCCTGACCCAGCACGCGCGGTGCGTCCGGGTGCGCCTCGGCCCACGCCCGCACCCGCCGCTGGATCTCCTCGACGTCCGGCGCGTCCCGCAGCGCGGCCCGGGTCAGGGCGTCCCCGGTCATGAGGACGTGCGTGTGCGCGTCGACGAAGCCGGGGACCACGAACTCGCCGCCGAGGTCGACGACGTCGGCCCCCTCGCCGGCCGCGGCGCCGGCGTCCGCCTCGCTGCCGACGTGCACGATCCGGTCCCCGCGCACGACGAGGGCCTCGGCGAGGGGCACGTCCGGGCCCCGGAAGACCGCCGCGCCGCGGTAGAGCGTGGTGCGGTCAGCGAACGGCGCGGTCGACATATCCGCCCTTTCCGGTCGGGATGACCACGAGCCGGGTCAGCAGGTAGTGCACGAGGCCGGCCACGAGGAACGCGGGCAGCGATGCCGTGGTGTAGCGGAACACCGCGGCCGACTCGAAGCTGATCGGGTCCAGCAGCCAGTAGTAGGTACCGGCGCCGGCCGCCACGGCGACGAAGGCGACCGGGTTGAACCCCGCCCAGAAGCTGTAGCGCGAGATCCCCTCGGGCTCGTAGATCTCGCGGACGTCCAGCTTCCGCCGCCGCAGCAGGAAGAAGTCGACGAAGTAGACCGCGCACAGCGGGGCGAGGATCAGCGACACCCAGGCCAGGAACTTGAAGTAGTTGTCGTAGATGGCTCCCGGCCAGAACACGACGATCGCGGCCGGCGCGAACAGCAGGCCCGCCAGCAGCGGCCAGGGCAGCCGCCGGGTCGGTGCGCCCCCCGCCCGGCGGATCGCCAGGCTGCCCGAGTAGGTCTGGCCCACCATGCTGGTCAGGTTGGCGAAGCCGACGAAGACCAGGGCGACGACGCCCAGCGCCGCGCCACCGAGCGGGATCATCCACACCGTCGGGTCGGAGTCGCCGAGCACGAGGGCCGCGAAGGAGCCGACGACGCCGGCCACGACGCTGGCCAGGAACAGGCCCAGCATGTTGGGCCAGAAGGCCGCGCGCTGGGTGGTGGTGAGGCGGGCCAGGTTGCCCATGATGGTCCACCACGAGAAGCCGACGCCGAGGCTGAGCTCCAGGGCGATGGTCCAGTCGAGCCCGGGGTCGCCGAAGGGCGCCAGGGGAGCGGCGGCGGTCAGGTCGCTCCAGGAGAACTCGGTGAAGATCGCGGCCAGCATCACGACGGTCACGACCACCAGCGCGGGCGCCACGAACTTGTTGACCCACTCGATGGAGACCGGCCCCTTCACCAGCACCAGCCAGGAGACCAGGATCGCGAACAGGGCGGCCGCGACGACCATCGCGCCGTTCGGGCCGAAGTCGGTGCCCAGCGTCGCGTTGCTGACGTTGACGATGGCGCGGCCGAACATGATCGCGAGGATGGCGTTCCAGCCGGCCGCCGCGAGGGGGAACAGCACGAGGACCAGGGCCCGCGACCCGGTGCCGCCGAACACGCTGCGCAGTGCCGTGTACTGCTCCAGGCCGTACTTGGCCGACGGGATGCACGTGGTCAGCGACACGAGGACGACGCCGATCAGGTTGCCGATGACGCTGGCCGCGATCGCCGTCTCGGCGCCGACGAAGACGGCGAGCGTGCCCCCGCTGAGGAAGGCCCAGGTCGCGATCGCCAGGCCGATGTTCACCGAGGCGAAGGACCAGAACCCCCAGATCCGCTCGGTGGCGAGCGTGGGGAGGTCGCTGGTGCCCGAGTCGCTGCTGATCGCCGGGATGGCCGGCTGCCGGACGGCGGGCCCGGAGGTGGACTCGCTCATGCCGGGTAGCTCCACCAGATCATGGCCACGATCAGCAGCGCGCCGAGCACGACGAGGAGCACGAGGTCGCGGGCGGGCAGGTCGGCCCGGGCGGGGTCGACGTAGTCGGGGTCCTCGATCACCGCGAGCCGTGCCTGCAGTTCGCGTTCGAAGTCGTCGGCCATCGTGCTTCCTCCGCTGGGTCGCGCGCCGGTGTGGCGGATAAACTAGCGCCGCTAGTTAGCGGGGGAGACTAGCGTCACGTCGACGTCCGCGGAAGGGGCGTCGGGCGTGGCGCGGTGCGGACGGAGGTGGCACGTGGGACGGCGGCCGGGCCTGGTGCTCACGCGCGAGTCGATCGCCCGCACGGCGCTGGCCATCCTCGACGAGGAGGGCGCCGAGGGGCTGACGGTGCGGCGGCTGGCCGGCCGCCTCGGAGTGCAGTCGCCGTCGCTGTACAACCACGTCGCCTCCAAGAAGGAGATCCTCGACGCGGTCACCGAGCTCATCGACGAGGAGATCGACACCGACTGCCTCGACGACCCCGACTGGCGCCGCGGCATGACGGCCTTCGCCCGGAGCTACCGGCGGGCGTTCCGGGCGCATCCGCACGCGCTCGTGCTGATCGCCCGCGAGGCGGTGGAGACCGAACCCGCGCTGCGGGCCTACGACGCCGCGCTGGGAGCCCTGCTGCGGGCCGGATGGGGGCCGGTGCCGGCGCTGCAGCTGCTGGCCTCGATCGACTACCTGGCGCTCGGGTCGGCGCTCGTCCCGTTCACCGGCGGCTTCGTCCGCCGTCCGGCCGAGTACGCCGGGCGCTACCCGTCCCTGGCCGCGGCCCTCGCCGGCGCGCCGGACCTGCCCGCGGTGGACGACGCGGGGTTCGAGCGGGGCCTGGCGGCGCTGCTGCGCGAGGAGCCGCCCGGCCGGTGACCCCGGGTGCGGTCACCGGCCGCACCCGGGGACACCGCTCAGCTGTCCAGGTTCGCCATGACGTGCTTGATGCGGGTGTAGTCCTCGAACCCGTACATCGACAGGTCCTTGCCGTAGCCGGAGTGCTTGAACCCGCCGTGCGGCATCTCGGCGACCAGCGGGATGTGGGTGTTGATCCACACGCAGCCGAAGTCGAGCTTCTTGCTCATCCGCATCGCCCGGCCGAAGTCCTTGGTCCAGACGCTGGAGGCCAGCCCGTACTGGACGCCGTTCGCCCACGCCAGCGCCTGCGCCTCGTCGCCGAACCGCTGGACGGTGATGACCGGGCCGAAGATCTCCCGCTGCACCATCTCGTCGTCCTGCCGCAGCCCGGCCACGACGGTCGGCTCGACGAAGAACCCGCGCTCGCCCTGTCGGTGCCCGCCCGCGGTGATCTGCGCGTGGTCGGGCACCCGCTCCAGGAAGCCGGTGACCTGGGCGAGTTGGTTGGCGTTGTTGACCGGCGGCACGAGGGCGTCCTCGTCGCCGGCGCCGTTCTCGAACGTCGTCCGGGTGCCGCGCGCCTGCTCGGTCAGGGCCGCGACGAAGTCGTCGTGGATCCCCGGCCCGGCCAGCACGCGGGTGGCCGCGGTGCAGTCCTGGCCGGCGTTGAAGTAGCCGGCCACGGCGATCGCCTCGGCGGCGGCCTCGAGGTCGGCGTCGTCGAAGACGACGACCGGCGCCTTGCCGCCCAGCTCCAGGTGCACCCGCTTGACGTCGCGCGCCGCGGACTCGGCCACCTGCATGCCGGCCCGCACCGACCCGGTGATCGAGACCATCTGCGGGGTCCGGTGCTCGACCAGCGCACGGCCGGCCTCCCGGTCGCCGCAGACCACGTTGAGCACGCCCGCGGGCAGGAATTCCGCGGCCAGCTCGGCCAGCCGCAGCGTGGTGGCCGGCGTCGTGTCCGACGGCTTGAGCACCACGGTGTTGCCCGCCGCGACGGCCGGCGCGAACTTCCAGACCGCCATCATCATCGGGTAGTTCCACGGCGTGACCTGCCCGATCACCCCGATCGGCTCGCGCCGCACGAACGACGTGTGCCCGGCCATGTACTCCGCGGCCGCCTTGCCCTCCAGGTTGCGCGCCGCTCCGGCGAAGAACCGGATCTGGTCGGCCATCGGCGGGATCTCCTCGCCGGCGACCAGCGCGAGCGGCTTCCCGGTGTTGCGGCTCTCCAGGGCGACGAGTTCGTCGGCGTGCTCCTCGATGGCGTCGGCCAGCTTGAGCAGCGCCCGCGACCGCTCCGACGGCGTCGCGTCCCGCCAGCCCTCGAAGGCGCTCTCGGCGGCGACGTAGGCGCGGTCGACGTCCTCGGGGCCGGAGGCCGGCGCGGTGCCGAACACCTCGCCGGTCGACGGGTCGACGAGGTCCATCCGGCGGCCGTCGACGGTGTCGACGTGCTCGCCGCCGACGAAGTTGCGCAGGTCCAGCTTCTCGCTCACGGGCATCCCTCTCGTGGTGGTGGGCGGATCAGGTCGGTGGGGCGACGGCGCAGCCGGCCCGGACGACCGCCAGGCCGAGCGCGGCCACGGCGAGCACGCCGCCGAGCAGCGCGGCCCAGGCGGCCATGCCGGCGGCCGTGCCGGCGGCCGTGCCGTGGTGGGCGGCCGCGACCAGCGGCGGGTGCAGCGCGAGCATCGCGGCGGCGAGCACCGCGTGCACGAGCCAGGCGCGCGTGCTCGCCCGGCGCCACAGGTGCCCGGCACAGACCAGGCACGCCGCGGCGAGGACGACGGTCGCCGCCCGCGCCGGGGCCGGGACGGCCGCCGCCGTCCCGCCGTGCAGCACGGCGCAGCCGCCCCCGGTGCCGGCGGCGGCGCGGGCCAGCAGCCGGGGGAGCGCCGCCGTCCCGAGCGGGGTCAGTGGCACCGCGCCGGCGCGGGGGGCACGTCGAGGGCCGGGTTGCGGTCGAAGAAGCCCACCGGCTTGAGCTGGAACGACACGGCGTCCACCGGCATGACCGGCCAGTCCTCCGGCCGCGGGATGTGGTGGATGCCGAAGACGTGCCACAGCACGATGTCGGTGTCGGCGATCGGCCGGTCGGCCTCGATCCAGCGCGGGATCCCCTCGTCGGCGCGGCTCTGGTTGCAGAACTCGCCGGCCGGCCAGCGCTCCTCCTCGTCGAACCGGGTCACCCAGACCGCGTGGTCGATGACCCCGGCCCGCTGCCGGAACGGCGCGCTCGGGTCGGCGATGACGGGGAAGGCCGCCGGCGGGTAGAGCTTGTAGCCGGGGGCGGTGCCCAGCCGGTTGGGCCGGGTCCGGTTCACCACGGTGAAGCCGCGCTGGGTGGCGTAGTCGGGGTCCTGGCAGCCCTCGGACTCCCGCTCCAACACCCGCTTGCGCTGCACCAGCGCCAGGCCGTACGGGTTCTCCGGGGAGACCGGCAGCGCCTCGCTCTCGGAGACCACGACGCTGTTCTCCGGGCCGTCGACCTCCATGTCCAGCCGGGCGACGATGAAGTGCTGGTGGTTCGGTGCGTAGGTGCGCTCGTCCACCACCGTGCCGTAGGGCGGGGGAGTGCTCTCGTAGGCGCTGGTCACCATGATCCCGGTGGCGCGGACCTCGCACTCGATCGTGCCGTCCTGGTAGAAGCGCCAGTAGACGAGGTACTCGTAGTTGGCCACCGTGGCGTGGAAGGACACGACCATCCGCCGCGACCGGCGCACCTCGCTGCCGGCCACCTCGTCGACGTGCTTCCACAGCACGCCGTCGTCCTCCTCGTGCAGGCAGATGGCGTTCTCGATGGTGTACGGCTCCCCGCGGCTGTCGTGCAGGACGGCGTCGACGTAGGTGATGTCGCCCAGGCAGTCGCAGCCGAGCTTCAGCGAGGTGGTCATGAAGCCCAGGCCCCACTCGCCGATGTCGAAGGCGGTGCGCCGGTGGTGGTCGGGGCTCGGGTCGCGGTAGGGCACGACCATCTCGGCGAACGACAGCCGGTGGGCCACCGGCCGTACCTGCTCGCCGTCCCGGTAGCCGACCCGGTGGAGCACCAGCCCCTCGCGGTAGTTGAAGCCCAGCCGCATCGTCCAGTTCTGCCAGCGCAGCTCGGACCCGTCGAGGGTGAAGGAGACACCCTCGGGCTGGGTGATCTCCAGGGCGCGCACGTCGGTCCGCTGCTGCAGGCCGGGCACGAGCGCCGGCACGTACTCGCCCATGACCTCCGGCTGCGCCGGCGCTGCGGAGTCCTCGATCTGGAGCAGCTCCATGGTGTTCAGGTCGACGACGAAGTGCAGGCCCATCACCGGGTTGGCGTAGGGGTTGCCGCCGGGCACCGAGCGCCGCCAGACGTCGGTCCAGCCGACCCGGCGGTCCTGGAGGCCCTCGGGGATCAGCGAGTGGCCGTAGGCCCAGGTGTCGATGAGCACCAGGTCGAGGTCGGTGATCCCGCGCCGGGCGAGCGCGGCGACGACGTCGGGGTGCCGGATCAGCACCTCGTGCGCCTCGTGCCACTCGTCGAGGGTCATGTTGGCCTGCTGCCCCGGCACCGCCTCCCACGAGACGACGGCGTCGTCGGTGAGGGAGACGACCGCCTTGTACGGGGTGCCCTCGTCGCGGCTCCAGCAGGTCACCCGGGCCTCGCGGCGGATCGGGTCGCCGGACCGGAACGCGCGGACGACGTCCTTCGCCGGCTCGCGCAGCTCGATGGCGGCGAACCGCCACCGGTCGTCGACGCCACGGTCCCGGCGCAGGATCGCGGCCGCGGCGCGGAACTCGTCGGCGGACAGCGGGTCGAGCGGGTGGGCCGTCACGGGGTCTCCTCGGGGGTGCGGTCGGCGAGCAGGGGGAGGCTCGGGTCGAAGCGGGTGCCGTCGCGGGCGTCGCGGCGGCGGCGGGCGATCGCCGACAGGGCCTCCAGCACGACGCGGTTGGCCAGCGCCGCGGTGATGTCGGCGTGGTCGTAGGGCGGGCTGACCTCGACCACGTCGATGCCGGCGACGGGCAGCTCCAGGCACAGCCGGCGGACGGCGTCCAGCAGCTGCCGGGCGGTCAGCCCGCCGGGCTCGGGGGTGCCGGTGCCGGGCGCGTGCCCGGGGTCGCAGACGTCGATGTCGACGGAGAGGAAGACGCCGTCGCACTCGTCGGTCGCGATCGCCGAGGCCTCGGTGAGCACTTCGTCCAGCCCGCGGTGCCCGATCTCGGTCATCTCGTAGGACCGCATCCGCTGGGCGGCCATCCAGTCCAGCGTCTCCGGCGGCGGCCAGTAGCCGCGCAGGCCGATCTGCAGGAAACGGTCGCCGCGCAGCGCGCCGGACTCGATCAGCCGGCGCATCGGCTGGCCGTGGCCCCACAGCGAGCCGAACTCGATGTCGCCGGTGTCGGCGTGCGCGTCGAAGTGCACCATCGACACCCGGCCGTGGCCGAGCACGTTGGCCACGCCCTTGGCGTCGGCGAAGGCGATCGAGTGGTCGCCGCCGAGCACCAGCGGGATCGCGCCGGAGCGGGTGACCGTCTCGACGGCGGCCTCGAGGGCGCCGAGCGCGGTCTCGATGTCGCCGGAGTACATCTCCACGTCGCCGGCGTCGACCACCCGCAGGTCGCGCAGGCCGTCGGTGCGCAGCGCGAGGCTCGGCCGGGAGCCGTCGTGGGGGAGGTAGTCGGTCATCCGGATGGCCTGGGGGCCGAAGCGGGTGCCGGGGCGGTGCGACGTACCGCCGTCGAACGGCGCGCCGAGGACGACGACGTCCGCCCCGGCGTAGGTGGCGGGGTCGTCGAGGTCGCAGCGGTCGACGCCGAGGAACGTGATGTCGGGGCCGAACTGGGGGCCGTAGCGGGCCATGGGCGCCGTCCTGGGGTCGGGTGGGGCGTCGAGCCGGTCGACGGAAACGTGAGCAACATAGCGCTTCGGCCGTGGAAACCGTAGCGACGAGGTGTCGCCGGGAGTGGAAAGATCAGATCACGGCGTCGGCGGCCAGCCGGGCCCGGATGCCGGCGACCAGGGCGGCCAGCCCGGCCTCGAAGGCGGCGTCGGCGCGGGACCGCCCGCGCGGCCCGGCCTGCACGGCGGCGTCGAGCGCCGGCGTCCCCCCGCCGCCGCTGGCCCAGACGTCCTCGGGGGAGGTGAGCTCGAAGGCCGCGCCCACGGTGTAGGAGTCCAGCACGGTCAGCCACACGATGACCTCGTCGCCGGGCAGGCCCGCCGCGGCCAGCAGGCCGGCCACCCGGTCGTACCAGCGCAGCGCCGTTCCGGCGGTCATCGGCTGGCTGATCAGCAGCGGGATCAGGTTGGGGTGCTCGGCCAGCGCCCGCCGGTAGGCGCGCAGCAGCGCGGGGAGGGCGGTGGCCCAGTCGCCGGCCTCCGCGGCCGGGAGGTCCTCGGTGTTGTCGAGGCGGTCGCGGAGCAGCTCGACGATCTCGTCGCGCCCGCTGACGTGGTGGTAGATCGACGACGCGCTGGTGCCGAGCCGCGCCGCGAGCTCGGCCATCGTGAACTGCCCGTGCTCGTCGACCAGCGCGAGCGCCGCGTCGAGGATCGCCGGCACGTCGATCAACCGCCTGCGCCGCTGCACCACGGCCCCTCCTCGCCTCGAAGATCCGCCGCCGAGTCTGCTGGATGCCTTGACGGTGTCGGAGGTCACCCCCACACTAACCGAACGCCATTCGGTTAAGGCGCCTTCGGGGCGCTCGGGAGGACCTCCGTGACCACTGACAACGCCCCCTCGGCCCGCGCCGCAGCGCCCGCCGCGGACGACCTGAAACGCGGTGTCCTCGGCACCGGCAGCATCGTGCTGATGGTCGTGGCGGCCGCCGCGCCGCTGACGATCCTGGCCGGGATCGCGCCCCTGGCGATCCTCATCGGCGGGGTCGGGGCACCGAGCGCGTACCTCGTCGCGGGCCTGACGCTGGCCGTCTTCGCCGTCGTGTTCACCCGGATGACCCGGCACGTCGGCAGTGCCGGGGCCTTCTACGCCTACGTCGCCAAGGGGCTGGGCCGCACGTGGGGGCTGGCGGCCGCACTGCTGGCGCTGATGTCCTACAACGCCCTGCAGATCGGCATCTACGGCCTGCTCGCCGTGCAGACCCAGGCCACCGTGGCCGACCTGTTCGGGGTCACCGTGCCCTGGCCGGTCATCGCGCTGGTCGCGGTCGTCCTGGTCTACCTGGTCGGGTGGGCCGGCATCGACGTCGGCGCGAAGGTGCTCGGCGTCCTGCTGGTGCTGGAGACCGGCATCCTGCTGCTGCTGGCCTTCGCCGTGGTGTTCCAGGGCGGCGCCTCCGGGCTCGACGCGGTCTCCTTCTCGCCCGACGCCGTCTTCGTCCCCGGCATGGGCGCGGCCCTGGCGTTCGCCTTCGCCGCCTTCATCGGCTTCGAGTCCACGGCGCTCTACCGCCGCGAGGCCCGCGACCCCGAGCGCACCGTCCCGCGGGCGACCTACGTCGCCGTGCTCGGCATGGCGGTGACGTACGCCTTCATCATCTGGGCGGTCGTGCAGGCGTTCGGCAGCGACTCGGCGGTCGCGGCGGCCGGCAGCGACCTGGCGGGCATGTTCTTCACCGCGCTGACCGACTACGTGGGCCCGTGGGCGGCCACGCTCGCGTCGGTGCTCATCGTGACCAGCGTCTACGCCGCGCAGCTGGCGTTCCACAACGCGATCAACCGCTACGCGTTCAGCCTGGCGCAGGACGGCGTCCTCCCCGCCTGGTTCGGGCAGACGCACCCGCGCTTCCGTTCCCCGCATCGGGCCGGCCTCGTGCAGTCGGTCCTCGCCGCCGTCGTCGTCCTCGGCTTCGCGCTGGCCGGCGCCGACCCCTACACCCGGCTGCTGCTGTGGGTGAACACCCCGGGCGCGATCGGCATCTTCGTGCTCATGCTGCTCACCTCGGTGGCCGCGGTCGTCTACTTCACCCGCCGCAACCCGGGCGCCAGCACGCCGGCCGCGCTGGTCGCCGGTGTGGTCAGCACCGTGCTCCTCGCGGTGGCCCTCTACGTCACCGTCGACAACGCCGAGCTGATCACCGCGTCGTCGCCGACGGTCAACGCCGTCCTCATCGGGATCGTGCCGCTGACCGTGCTCGTCGGCATCGGCCTGGCCCTGTGGCTGCGGCGCAGCCGGCCGGCCACCTACGCCCGGATCGGGGAGGGGCAGGACCCCGCCGTCGAGCCGTCGGGCACGGTGGCGGCATGACCGCCGCCGACCTGGTCCTGCTCGCCGACACCGTCCACACGCTCGTGCCCGGCGCCCCGCCGGTCGAGGCGGTGGCCGTCGCCGGAGGGGTGGTGGTGGCCACCGGCAGCCGGTCCGACGTCCGGGAGTGGCGCGGCGCGCGCACCGAGGTCCTCGACCTGGGGGCCGCCACGCTCACGCCCGGGCTGGTCGACGGCCACATGCACCCGGTCATGGGCCTGCAGATGGCCGCCGGCGCCGACCTCACCGGCGCCCGGTCGCTGGACGACGTGCACCGGCTGCTCGCCGCCGAGGCGGAGGGGAAGGGCCCGGAGGACTGGGTGCGCGGCTGGGGGCTGGACCCCAACGTGTTCGGCGGTCGGCCGATCACCGGCGCGGCGATCGAGGCGGCGGTCGGCGGGCGCCCGGCGTTCGTGAACCTCTTCGACGCGCACTCGGCGCTGGCCACGCCGGCGGCCCTGGCGATCGCGGGGGTGGACGGGCCGCGGCAGTTCGACATGCGCTCGGAGGTGGTCTGCGACGACGCCGGCCGCCCGACCGGGCTGCTGCTGGAGTGGGCCGCCATGGAGCTGGTGACCGACGTCGTCCCGCTCGCTCCGCCGGCCGCCCGCGCGGCCGCGCTGCGCGAGCTGCTGGCCGGCATGGCGGCCACCGGGCTGACCGGCGGGCACGTCATGGACCTGCTCGGCGACAGCGAGGCGGTCGTGACCGCGGCGGAGGACGGCGGCGACCTGCCGCTGCGGTTGCGCTTCGCGCCGTGGTGCCTGCCCGGTGCCGACGCCGACGACCTGGCCGAGCTGGTGGCCGCGCAGGGACGCGGCGGCCGGCGCTGGTCGGTCGGGGGCGTCAAGTTCATGGTCGACGGCACGATCGACAACGGGACGGCGTGGCTGGAGCAGCCCGACGCGCTGGGGGAGTCGGTCGAGAGCTTCTGGCCCGACCCGGCCGAGTACACCCGGGCGCTGCGGGCGCTGGCGGCCGCCGGCGTCCCCACCGCCACCCACGCCATCGGCGACGCCGCCGTGCGGCACGCCCTCGAGGCGCTGGACGGCGCCGGCCGCCCCGCGTCCGGGTGGCACCGGATCGAGCACATCGAGACGCTCCCGGGCGCGCTGGTCGAGGGCTTCCTCCGGGCCGGGGTCGTGGCGAGCATGCAGCCGACCCACTGCACGCACTTCACCCGGGCCGACCACGCCGACAACTGGTCCAGCCGGCTGGGGCCCGAGCGGGCCGGCCGCGCCTGGCGGTGCCGCGACCTGCGGGACGCCGGGGTGCCGCTGGTGCTGGGCTCGGACTGGCCGGTCGCGCCCTACGACCCGCGCGGCGTGCTCGCCGACGCCCAGCTGCGGCGCCCGGCGGGGGAGCCGGACGTGCCGCCGGTGCAGCCGCAGCAGGGGCTCACGCCCGTGATGGCGCTGGAGGGCTACACCACCCAGGCCGCCCGGGTGGCGGGGGAGGCGGGCTCGGCCGGCCGGATCGCGGTCGGCATGCGCGCCGACCTCACCGCCTTCGCCGCCGATCCGCTGGCCGCGCCGCCGGACGAGCTGGCCGGGGCGCCGGTCCTGCTCACCGCGGTCGGCGGTGCGGTCGTGCACCGGGCCGCGGCGGTGGACCGCTGAGCGCGCTGGGTCGTGACGGCGTCGTCGAGGCGTCGCTCGCGGAGCTGAGGGCGGCGCTGGAGTCCGGTGCGGTCACCTCCGTCGGGTTGGTGGAGGCATATCTCGCGCGGATCGAGGCCTACGACCGGGGCGGCATCCGGTTGAACTCGGTGGTGGTGCCGGCGCCGGACGCGCTGGCCGAGGCCGCCGCGTCCGACGCGCGCAGGGCCCGGGGCGCTCCGCTGGGGCCGCTGGACGGGATCCCGTACACGGCCAAGGACAGCTATCTGGTGCGGGGGCTGACGTGCGCGGCCGGGTCGCCGGCGTTCGAGCACCTGGTGGCCCAGCGCGACGCGTTCACCATCGAGCGGCTCCGCGCCGGCGGCGCGGTCTGCCTGGGGCTGACCAACATGCCGCCGATGGCCAACGGGGGGATGCAGCGGGGGCTCTACGGTCGCGCGGAGAGCCCGTACGACGGCGACTACCTCACCTCGGCGTTCGGCTCGGGGTCGTCCAACGGGTCCGGGACGGCGACGGCGGCCAGCTTCGCCGCGTTCGGCCTGGCCGAGGAGACGTGGTCCAGCGGCCGGGCGCCGGCGTCGAACAACGCGCTGTGCGCCTACACGCCCTCCCGCGGTGTGATCTCGGTGCGGGGCAACTGGCCGCTGGTGCCCACGATGGACGTCGTGGTGCCGCACGCCCGCACGATGGCCGACCTGCTCGAGGTGCTGGACGTGGTGGTTGCCGACGACCCGGAGACCCGGGGCGACCTGTGGCGGGCGCAGCCCTGGATCGCCCTGCCCCGGGCCGGGGAGGTGCGGCCGCCGTCCTACCCGGCGCTGCTCCCGCGGGACCGGGACGCCGCCCGCGCGGCGCTGGCCGGCAAGCGCCTCGGGGTGCCGCGGATGTACGTGGACGCCGATCCCGAGGCCGGCACCGCGGAGTCCCCGGGCATCGGGGGTCCCACCGGGCAGCGCATCGAGACGCGGCCGTCGGTGCTGGACCTGTGGGCGGCCGCCCGCCGGGACCTGGAGGCCGCCGGCGCCGAGGTGGTGCTGGTGCACTTCCCCGCGGTCACCAACTACGAGGGCGACCGGCCCGGCGCCCCCACGATCGCCACCCGCGGCCTCGTCGACCCCGACTTCCTGGCGCGCGAGGTCCTCGACCTCGCGGCCTGGGCCTGGGACGACTTCCTCCGGGCCAACGGCGATCCGGCGCTGCACCGGCTGGCCGACGTCGACGGCGCCCGGATCGCCCCGCACCCGCCGGGGGCGCTGCCCGACCGGTACGACGGGTTTCCCGACGACATCAGCTCCTATCCGGCGCACGTGCGGGACTCCGGCGTGGCCCACTTCGCCGACGTCCCCGGTCTCGAGGCGGGGCTGCGGGCCCTGGAGGAGACCCGCCGGATCGACCTGGAGCAGTGGATGGACCGCCTCGGCCTCGACGCGGTGGTCTTCCCGGCCGTCGCCGACGTCGCCCCGGCCGACATGGACGTCGACCCCGTCTCGGCCGACCTCGGCTGGCGCAACGGCGTCTGGGTCGCCAACGGCAACCTCGTGCCCCGCCACCTGGGCATCCCCACCGTCACCGTGCCGATGGGCACCATGGCCGACATCGGCATGCCCGTGGGCCTCACCTTCGCCGGCCGCGCCTACGACGACACCGCGCTGCTGCACCTGGCCGCGGCCTTCGAGGCCACCGGCGACCGCCGCACCCCGCCGCCGCGCACGCCGCCGCTCAGGCGGGGGTGAACTGCTGCACCTGGGGGACCGTCGTCACCACGTGGACGACGGCGGTGCCCCCGGGTGCGGCGCGCAGCACGTGCGGCACGTCGGCGGCGAACCGGACGAAGTCACCGGCCTCGAGGGTCTGGGGCTCCTCCACCGGGCCGGCGAGCACCCGGCCGTCGACCACGTAGGCGTGGTGCAGGGCGCCGGGCGGGAGGGCCGGGCGCACCTCGCGGGTGCCGCCGAGCTCGAGCAGCGCGGTGGCCACCTGGCCGGTGCCGTGGATCTGGTCCAGCGTCCGGCGCCGGCCGGCGCCGTCGTCGACCCACTCGGCCTCGGCCGCGCGGCGCACCAGCACCGGGGTGTCCCACTCGGTGACCAGCCAGCTCACGCCGATGCCGAGGGCGCCGGCCACGGTCAGCAGCGTCTCGACCGTCGGGTTGCCCTTGCCGCTCTCCAGGTTGGCCAGCGTCTGCTTGGCCAGACCGGTCAGCCGGGCCAGCGCACCGAGGCTGAGCTGCCGTTCGCTCCGCAGTCGCCGCACGTTCCGGCCGAGCACCACCACGCCGTCCATCCGTCCATCATGATGGACCGCCGTCCATCTTGACCGGCCGGTGTGCGCGTGGGTGGATGGTGCAGGTCACACTCTCGCGCACCTGGAGCACCGCCATGCGTTACGACGACGTCGCCATCCCGCTCGGCTCGGCCTGGTCCTCGCCCTTCGCCAAGTGGCAGGGCACGCTCGCCGAGGTGTCCAGCCTCGACGTGGCCGTCGCGGTCACCACGCGCGCGCTGGCCGACCGGGGGATCGCCCCCGAGCAGCTGGACGGCGTCGTGCACGGCTGGACGATCCCGCAGAAGGACATCTTCTACGGCGGCCCGACGCTCGCCGCCCGCATCGGCGCCCCGGACCTCACCGGCCCGATGGTCAGCCAGGCGTGCGCCACCGGTGTGGCCGGCCTGCACGCCGCCGCCGGTGCGGTGACCGCCGGTGCCGGGCCGCAGCTGGTGATCGGCGCCGACCGCATCTCCAACGGCCCGACCCTCTCCTGGCCGGCGCCGAGCGCCATGGGTGGCGCCCCGGTGATCTCGCACTGGGTGCTCGACAGCTTCGCCCGCGACCCGTGGGCCGGCGCCGGCATGCTGGCCGCCGCCGAGGCCGTGGCCGCCGAGATGGGCGCCACCCGCGAGGAGCTCGACGACCTCACCGCCCTGCGCTGGGAGCAGTACACCGCCTCCCTCGCCGACGACCGGGCCTTCCAGCGCCGCTACCAGGTGCCGGTGGAGATCCCGCAGCGCAAGGGCTCCCTGGTGCTCGACGCCGACGAGGGCGTCCGGCCCAAGACCCGCGAGGGCATCGGCGGGCTGCCGCCGGCCGCGCCCGACGCCCGGCACACCTTCGCCTCGCAGACCCACCCGGCCGACGGCTGCGCCGGCGCCGTGGTGACCACCGAGGCCCAGGCCCGGGAGATCTCCGGGGAGGGCGTCGTCCGCATCCTCGGGGTCGGCTTCGCGCGGGTGGCCAAGAGCCGGATGCCTATGGCGCCGGTGCCGGCCGCGCGGTCCGCGCTCGACGCCGCCGGCCGCTCGCTGGCCGACGTCCGGGCGATCACCACGCACAACCCGTTCGCCGTCAACGACCTGTACTTCGCCCGCGAGACCGGGATCAAGGCCGAGGACATGAACTCCTTCGGCTGCAGCCTGGTCTTCGGCCACCCGCAGGCCCCGACCGGGCTGCGGTCGATCGCCGAGCTGATCGAGACGCTGCGCCTGCGCGGCGGCGGGCTCGGGCTGTTCACCGGCTGCGCCGCGGGTGACACCGGCGCCGCGCTCGTCCTCGAGGTCACCGACTGACCAGGGAGGTGAGGCATGGGGGATCCCCTCCCCGGGCCCTCGCCGCGGCGCCCGCCGCCGGTCGAGCAGGTCCAGGCGCTGGTCGTCGAGCGCATCCGCGCCCGGGTGCTGGTGCGCGGCGCCGGCGCGCCGTCGACCCGCGACCTGGCCGCCGAGCTCGGCGTCGACCCGGCGACGGTCCTCCGTGCCTACACCCGGCTGGCCGCCCAGGGCCAGCTCGTCCGGGGCCCCCGCGGCTGGACCGTGGGCCCCGCCACGCCACCCGGCCGTCCACTGCACGAGACGGCCGCGGCCGACATCCATCCCGTTCCCCACGACCTCCGGAGGGTCGACGTGTCCGAGACTGCCGACGCGAGCCTGCTCCCGTTCGCCGAACCGCGCATCGAGGCCGAGCAGCTGCCCGACGGCCGGCTGCTGCTGCGGTCGGCCGAACCGCTCGCCGACCACCCGGTGAGCGTCGTCCACGAGTTCCGCCGGCACAGCGAGGAGCACCCCGACCGGCTGCTCGTCGCCGAGCGCGGCGCCGACGGCGAGTGGGCGCGGCTCACCTGGGGCGAGGTGCGCGCCGCCGCCGACCGGATCGCCCAGGGCCTGCTGGACCGGGGGCTGGCCGACCGGCCGGTCATGGTGCTGTCGGGCAACAGCCGGCTGCACCTGGTCGTCGCGCTGGCCGCGATGACCGTCGGCGCGCCCGTCGTCCCGACCAGCGTGGCCTACTCCCTGCAGAGCACCGACCACGCCAAGCTGCGCGCGATGGTCGAGCTGGTCGACCCCGGGCTGGTCGTGGCCGAGGACGCCTCCTTCGCCCGCGCCGTGGCGGCCGTGGGGGAGGGGCGCCCGGTGCTCAGCCGGGACGGCGACCTGCCCGGCTCGGTCGCCGTGGCCGACTTCGGCGCCGAGCCCACCGCCGAGGTGGACCGCCGCTGCGCGGGCCTGCAGCGCACCGACGTCGCCAAGATCCTCTTCACCTCCGGCTCCACCGGACAGCCCAAGGGCGTGGTGAACACCCACGGGATGCTCATGGCCAACCAGCAGCAGATGCGCCAGGTGTGGCCGTTCCTCCCCGAGGAGCCGCCGGTGCTGCTCGACTGGCTGCCGTGGAGCCACACCTTCGGCGGCAACCACGACATGAACATGGTGCTGGCCAACGGCGGCACGCTGTGGATCGACGACGGCCGGCCGGCGCCGGCCCTGGTCGGGAAGACGGTGCGCAACCTCGCCGACGCCCGGCCCACCATCTACCTCAACGTGCCCGCGGGGTACGCGGCGCTGCTGCCGCAGCTCGAGCGGGACCCGGCCGCGGCGAAGGCGTTCCTCGAGCGCCTGCGGCTGGGATTCTTCGCCGCCGCCGCGCTGCCGCAGACGCTGTGGGACCGGCTGGAGAAGCTCGCCGCCGAGCACGGCTCGACCATGCGGATGACCACCTCCTGGGGGCTGACCGAGACCGCACCCGCCGCGACGTCCGCGCACTTCCCCATCACCCGCAGCGACGTGCTGGGCGTGCCGCTCCCGGGTGTGGAGCTCGCGCTGGTGCCGGTCGGCGAGAAGACCGAGATCCGGGTGAAGGGGCCGAACGTGACCCCCGGCTACCACCGGCGCCCCGACCTCACCGCGGCCGCCTTCGACGAGGACGGCTACTTCCGGACCGGCGACGCCGTCGCCCTCGCCGACCCGGCCGACCCCGCGGCAGGGCTGGTCTTCCGCGGGCGGATCGCCGAGGACTTCAAGCTGATGACCGGCACCTTCGTCAGCGTCGGCACGCTGCGCCCGAAGCTGCTCTCGGCGTCGCAGGGGCTGCTGACCGACGCGGTGATCTGCGGCCAGGACGGCGACTGCGTGACCGCGATGGTCTGGGTGAACCCCGAGGCCGCGAGCCGGGTCGACGCCGACGGCGTCCCCGACGAGTCGCTGCGCGCGGAGCTGGTCGCGACCATGCAGCGGCTGGCCGCCGAGGGCGGTGGCTCCTCCCAGTGCGTCGAGCGGCTGCTCGTGCTCACCGAGCCCGCACAGCTGGACGCCGGCGAGATCACCGACAAGGGCTACGTCAACCAGGCCGCCGTCCGCGACCGCCGGGCGGACCTGGTGGCGCTGCTGGGCAGCGGGCCGTTCCCGCCGCGGGTCGTCGTCCGGGAGGGGTGAGGGAGCATGAAGGCCTGATGCCGGTCGACATGGCGGCGCTCACCGCCGACCTCGCCGCGGAGTGGGCCGAGCTCGACGGCGTCCTGGCCGGGCTCGACGACGCCGGCTGGGACCGCCCCACGCCCGCCGTCGGCTGGAGCGTGCGCGACCAGGTGACGCACCTGGCCTACTTCGACGAGGCGGCGGTGACCTCCGCGGTCGATCCCGAGCGGTTCCGCGCCGAGCTGGACCGGCTCGGCACCGCCGAGGACGGCCTGCCCGACCGGGTGGCCGCCGAGCACCGCGGCATGCCGCCGGCCGAGGTGCTGGCCTGGGCCCGCCGGGCGCGCGCGGAGTACGTGCGCGTGTTCGCCGGGCTCGACCCCGGCACGCGGCTGCCCTGGTACGGACCCCCGATGGGCGCGGCCTCGTCGGTGACCGCCCGGCTCATGGAGACCTGGGCGCACGGGCAGGACGTGCTCGACGCCCTCGGCCGCACCCGGGTGCCGAGCGCCCGGCTGCGGCACATCGCGCACCTGGGCGTGCGCACCCTCGGGTACAGCTTCCGGGTGCACGGCCGACCGGAGCCGACCGTGCCGGTCCGGCTGGAGCTCGCCGCGCCGGACGGCGGCTCGTGGACGTGGGGTCCCGAGGACGCCGCCGACCGGGTGTCCGGCCCGGCCGAGGACTTCTGCCTGCTCGTCACCCGGCGCCGGAGCCGGGCGCAGACCGCGGTCGTGGCCGAGGGGCCGGTGGCCGAGGAGTGGCTGGCGGTGGCGCAGGCCTACGCCGGCCCGCCCGGGCCCGGACGGGGCTGAGCCGATCTCGCCTTTCGCGCGCGAAAGGCGGATCGGGGGGCTCAGCGCCCGGTGAGCGCGTTCGCCACCCCCGTCAGCCGGCTGGGCCGGCGCAGCCCGGCCGCCTCCCGCCGGTCGGCCTCCCGGTACAGCAGGTACATCGACCGCACGCCCAGCCAGCGCAGCGGCTCCGGTTCCCAGCGGCGCACCCGCCGGTTGGTCCAGGGCAGGTGCACCGCGTCGGAGTCGCGGCCGAGCACGAGGTCGGCCAGCGTGCGGGCGGCCAGGTGGGTGGTCGACAGCCCGCTGCCGACGTAGCCGCCGGCCCAGCCCAGGCCGGTCCGCCGGTCGAGCGTGACGCTGGCGCACCAGTCACGGGGCACGCCGAGGACGCCGCACCACGCGTGCGCCAGCGGCACGTCCAGCGTCGCGGGGAACTGGGCGTGCAGGACGGCGGTCAGCGCCTCGACCGTCCAGCGCTGGGTGACGCCGTCGGTGTCGGTGCGCGAGCCGAACCGGTAGGGGATCCCGCGCCCGCCGATCGCGATCCGCCCGTCGGCGGTCATCTGCGCGTAGCTGTAGGCGTTCGCGCCGTCGCCGACCAGCTCCGCGCCGGCCCAGCCGATCTCGGCCCGGACGTCGGCCGGCAGCGGCTCGGTGACCACCATCGAGCTGTTCATCGGCAGCCACTCGCGGCGGGCACCGGGCAGCGACGCGGTGTACCCCTCCAGGCACCGGAGGACGACGTCGGCGCGGACGGTGCCGTGCGCGGTGACCGCCCGGCCGGGGGAGATCTCGGTGACCTCGGTGCCCTCGTGCACCGTCACCCCGCGCCGGCGGACGGCGTCGAGCAGCCCGCGGACCAGCTTGGCCGGCTGCACGCGCGCGCCGTGCGGGTCGAACACCGCGCCCAGGGCGCCCTCCACCCGCACCCGCTCGCGCACCTCGCTGCGGCTCAGCCACCGCTGGTCGGTGCCCCACTCGCGGTGCCCGTCGAGCACCGCCCGCAGCCGGGCCAGCTGCGGCTCGGTGCGCGCCACGTGCAGGACGCCGTCCTCGGCGACGTCGGCGTCGATGCCCTCGGCGCGGCACACCGCGAGCACGTCGCCCACGGTGCGTTCCATCGCCCGCAGCAGTCGCACCACGCCGTCCCGGCCGCCGGTGGCGGCGTACCGGTCGAGGCCGCCGGAGAGCTCGGCGGTCAGCCACCCGCCGTTGCGGCCCGAGGCTCCGTAGCCGGCGAACTCCTTCTCCAGCACCACGATCCGCAGGCCGGGGTCGGCGCCGGCGAGGTGGTACGCCGTCCAGAGGCCGGTGAGCCCGCCGCCGACGATGCAGACGTCGGCGGTCGCGTCACCGGGCAGCGGCGGGCCGGGCGCCGGTACGCCGATCTCGCGGTACCAGAACGACACCCCGCCGTTGGGGACGCCGGAGCGGGTCCGGACGGTGCGCCGACTCATCGACTCCTCCTGTCTGCCGCACACCACCGTGGCACGCCGCGCGCGGGATGCACCGCGGCCCCTGCCCGGTCGGGCGGGGGCCGCGGGACGTCGGCGGTGCGGGCGGATCAGCGCGGGTCGACCGGCGTGAGCAGCCCCGCGCGCGCCTCGATGGCCTGGCCCGCGTCGAGCAGCGCCGCCTCGTCGAACCGGCGCCCCAGCAGCTGGACGCCGGCCGGCAGCCCGCCCGCCACGCCGGTGGGCACGCTCAGCGCCGGGAAGCCGAGGGTCGGCACCGCCATGCAGGGCCACTGCACCGCCGCGAGCCGGCGGCCCTCGTCCACGCTCACCAGGTCGGCGTCCTGGTCGAACGCCTGCTCCGCCGACACCGGCAGCAGGACCAGCGGGTACTCCTCGAGGAACCCCGCGAGGCGGGTGACCAGCGTGTTCCGCCGGGCCCATCCGCCGATGTACTCCGGCAGCGACGGCTGCGGGCCCCAGAAGTCCTCCGCGGTGGCGTACACGCCCTCCATGGCGATCTTCAGGCTCTTGCCGCCGAGCTCGTCGAGCATCGGCTGGATGAGCCGGATCTCCTCCACGGCCAGCAGGTACCAGAGCCGGTAGGCCTCGGCCAGCACCGGCAGCTCGACCTCCTCGATCTGGTAGCCGGCGTCGCGCAGGTACCCGGCGGCCTGGTCGAGCGCGGCGTCCACCTCCGGGGTCGGGTCGACGACGCCGACGCTGCGCACGAGGGCGACCCGGCGCGGGTTGCGGGAGAGCGGGGCCGCCGCACCGTGGGCGTAGAACGCGTCGCGCGGGTCGAAGTCGGTCATGGCCGCGTAGGCCAGCCGGAGGTCCTCGATCGAGCGGGTCAGCGGTCCCTCGACGGAGAACAGGTGGGCGGTCATCGGCGCGTCCATGCCCTCCATCCCGGAGGAGGGCAGCCGGCCGACGGTGGGCCGCAAGCCGGTGATCCCGCAGGCGTAGGCGGGGTAGCGGATCGAGCCGCCGATGTCGTTGCCGTGCGCGATCGGCACCATGCCGCTGGCCACGGCCGAGGCCGCGCCACCGCTCGACCCGCCGGGCGTCTTCGCGGCATCCCAGGGGTTGAGCGTGCGGCCGTGCAGCTCGTTGTCGGTGATCCAGCGGAAGGAGAAGGCCGGCACGTTGCTGCGGCCGACGAACACCGCGCCGGCCCGGCGCAGCGCGGCCGCGCTGGAGCTGTCCTTCTCGGCGATGACGCCGGCGTGCGCCGCGACGCCGCCGGTCGTCGCCCGGCCGGCCTCGTCGGTGTTCACCTTGATCGACGCGGGGACGCCGTGCAGCGGGCCCACGGCGCGGCCCTGCGCGACCATGCGGTCGGCCAGGTCCGCGGCCTCCAGGGCCTCCTCGCCGTACACGTCGACCAGCGCGTTGAGCGCCGGGTTGACCTCGGCGATCCGGTCGAGGCAGCTGCTGACCGCCTCGCGGGAGCTGACCTCGCGGGCCGCGATCGCGCGGGCGAGCCGGGCTGCGGACCACCGCCACAGCTCGTCGGAGGACGGGGCGGCGGGACTGACGTCGGTCATGACACTCCTGGGCGCACGGCAGGGGACGGTAGGGCCATCCTCCGCCGGGCACCTCGCGGCGGGCGGGGCGATCTGTCACCCCGGTTCCCCGAATCCGACGATCTGTTGCCCGGGGGTGGCGCTCCCGGGCCCTTTGATTCCCTCAGTGCGTGGACCGTCCGACCGGTCCGCCTCCACCGAGCGGAGACACCGATGCACTCTCCCCAGCGAACGACCACCCTGGCCGTCGCGGCCCTGCTGACCGCCGCCACCGCGGCCGGCTGCAGCAGTGACGGCGGAGGCGGCGGCAATCAGCAGCAGTTCGACGCCGAGATCACCACAGAGGTCCCCGCCGCGAGCACGGCCGTCGACTCGGTCACCTGGAACCTGCCCACCGGCGAGCCACCGGTCCTCGACCCGGCGCTGTCGGCCGTCGAGAACGTCAGCACCGTCGTCGGCAACATGTGCGAGAGCCTGCTGCGCTTCACCCCGGAGTACGAGCTCGAGCCCGGGCTGGCGGAGTCCTGGGAGCAGGTCGACGAGACCACCTGGCAGTTCACCCTGCGCGAGGGCGTCACCTTCTGGGACGGCACGCCGGTGACCGCCGACGACGTCGTCTTCAGCGTCACGCGGATCCTCGACCCGGCCCTGGGCTCCCCCTGGGCCGGCTGGGCGGTGAACTTCCAGGCGATCGAGGCCACCGACGACCGGACGGTCACCGTGCGGCTGACCAACCCCGACCCGCTGGCGGAGAACTACTTCGCCCTGCCGGCCTTCACCGTCGTGTCCCGGGCCTTCGCCGAGCAGGCCGGTCCCTCCTTCGGCACCGCGGGCACCGGCGTCATGTGCACCGGGCCCTACGCGTTCACCTCGTGGACGTCGGGCCAGAGCATCGAGCTGACCCGCAACGACGACTGGTGGGACACCGAGCGGGAGCCGCTCGTCGAGAGCGTCACCTTCACCTTCACCACCGACCCGGCGGCCCAGATCGCCTCGCTGCGCAGCGGTGAGTCCGACGGCCAGTGGGAGATCCCGACCGCGGCCTACGACCAGCTGGCCGAGTCCGGCAACCTGCTCTTCGGCCGCAGCCTGTCGCCGATCTTCATGGTGCCGCTGGACCTGAGCGGCCCGCTGGGCGACCCGGCCACCCGCGACGCCCTGCAGTACGCCATCGACTACGAGGGCATCGCCCAGTCGGTGTACCGCGGGGCCGCCGAGCCGCTGCGCGCGCTCGTGCCGCCGGCGGCCTACGGCTACGCCGAGGACACCTACCAGTCCGCCTACGACGAGCTGCCCGAGCCCCGGCAGGACCTCGACCGGGTCGCGGAGCTGGTGCAGGAGAACCCGGCCGCGGCCGAGCCGGTCGTCCTGGCCTACCTGGCCGCCTCCGACGAGGCGACCCGCTCGGCCACCGCGATCGCCGACGCGGCCAACCAGGCCGGGATGAGCATCGAGCTGCGGCCGCTGCCGCCGGCCGACTTCGGGGCGGTGTTCTCCTCGGCGCAGGCGCGCGAGGGGCTGGACGCCTTCCTCACCCTCGGCTACCTGGACTTCCCCGACCCGCTGGCGTACTACCAGTACTTCCTCACCGGCTCGTTCTACAACTTCGCCGGCTACAGCAACCCGGAGTACGACCGGCTCATCGGCGAGGCGCTGACCACGACCGACGACGAGGCCCGCGCCGAGCTGGTGCTGCAGGCGCAGCAGATCTTGCTCGACGACGACGGCGTCATCCCGATCATCACCGCCGGCGTCTCGGTCTACTACGGCCCCGACCTCGCCGGCCTGCTGCCGCGGCAGAACTTCCTCTACACCCCCTGGCTCACCGAGCTCGGCGGCGCGTGAACCGGCTGCGGCGGAGGAGGGGGATCCCGGTGGCCCGATCGACCGGACCGTGGCTGGCCCGCCGGCTGGCCGGTGGTCTCCTGACCATCGCCGTGGCCTCGGTGGTGATCTACGGATCGCTGCGGCTGGTGCCCGGCGACCCGGCCGACGCTCTCGCGGCCGGGCGCCGGCTCAGCCCGGAACAGCTCGACGCCCTGCGCGAGCGGTACCGGCTGGACGACCCGTTCCTCACCGGCTACTGGCACTGGATCACCGACGTGCTCCGCGGGGACCTCGGCATCTCCGCGGTCTACCAGGACAGCGTGAACACGTTGCTGGGCGCCCGGCTGGGGATCTCGGCGGCGCTCATCGCCTACGCCGCGGGGATGACCGTCGCCCTCGGCCTGGCCGTGGCCCTCGTGGGCGCCGTCCGCGGGGGAGGGGTGGCCCGGCTGACGACGGTGCTGACCAGCGGTGCGGTGGCCACCCCGCCGTTCGTCGCCGCGGTGGTGCTGCTGTCGGTGTTCGCCGTGCAGCTGGGCTGGTTCCCGGTCACCGGGGCCGGCGACGGCCTGGTCGACCGGATCTGGCACCTCACGCTGCCCGCGCTGTCGATGGCGCTGGTCGCCTTCGGCGTCCTGGCGCGGGTGGCGCAGGCCAGCTTCACCGAGCAGTTGCGCCGGGAGCACGTCGAGGTCGCCCGCAGCCGGGGGGTCGGGACGGCGGCGATCATCCGCCGGCACGTCGTCCGCAACTCCCTGGGGCCGGTGCTCACGCTGGTCGGCCTGCTGGTCGCCTCGCTGTTCGTCGGCACCGCGGTCGTGGAGACCGCCTACGGCATCAACGGCATCGGGTCGTTCCTGGTCAGCTCGGTCGGCCGGCAGGACTTCCCGGTCGTCCAGGCCATCTCGCTGCTCGCGGTGACGCTCTTCGTCGTCATGAGCCTGCTCGTCGACCTGGTCATGCCGGTCGTCGACCCCGGTGTGCAGAAGGAGCGGGCGCGCGCATGACGCTCACCATCCCGGCGCTGCGGACCCGGCGGGCCACCGCCCGCCGCCGGCGCCGTCCCGTCGCGGTCGTCCTGTCCGCCGCCTTCCTCGTCGTCGTGGCCGCAGTCGCCGCCCTGGCACCGGTCCTGGCCCCGTACTCCCCGGACGCCACCAGCCTGCTGGACTCGCTGCTGGCCCCGGGTGCGCCGGGGCACCTGCTCGGCACCGACTCCACCGGCCGGGACGTCCTCTCCCGCCTGATGGACGGCGCCCGGCTGTCCCTGCTCGCGCCGCTCGCGGTCGTCGGGCTGTCCACGATCGCCGGCGTCACCATCGGCCTGGCCGCCGCCCGCGGTCCGGCCTGGCTGGACGTCCTCCTGTCGCGGGCCATGGACGTCGTCTTCGCCTTCCCCGGGCTGCTGCTGGCGATGCTCGCCGTCGCGGTCTTCGGGCGGGGGCTGACCGCGCCGATGATCGCGCTGGCCATCAGCTACACGCCGTTCGTCGGTCGGGTGGTGCGCAGCCTGGCGATGCAGGAGTCGGCGCGGCCCTACGTCGAGAGCTACCAGGTCATGGGCTTCGGCCGGCTGGCCGTCACCCTCCGGCACGTCCTGCCCAACCTGACGCCGGTGATCGCCGCGCAGTCGGCGCTGGCCTTCGGCTACGCCCTCATCGACCTCGCGACCCTGTCCTTCCTGGGGCTGGGCGTGACGCCCCCGCAGTCCGATTGGGGTTCCATGATCGCCCAGGCGCAGCCGGCGCTCCTGCAGGGTCTGCCGTGGCCGGCGGTGATCCCGGGCGTCGCCGTCCTGCTCACCGTCGTCGCGGTCAACGTGCTCGGCGACCACCTCGGCAGTTCGGTCGGCCGGACGGGGGAGCGCTCGTGATGGGCGTGCGCGCCGGCGCCCCCGTGGTCGCCGTGGAGGACACCGAGCCGGCGACCGTGCTGTCGGTCGACGGGCTGTCGCTGTCGGTGCCGGGGCCCGACGGGCCGGTGCCGCTGCTGGCCGACGTGTCGCTGACCGTCGGCCGGGGCGAGACGGTCGGCCTGGTGGGCGAGTCCGGCTCCGGCAAGTCGCTGACCGTCCGCTCGGCGATGGGCATGCTCCCGAACCGGGCCACGACCACCGGCCGGGTGGTCGTCGGCGGCACCGACGTCCTGACCGCCGGCCGCGACGCCCTCCGGCGGCTGCGCCGCTCCGAGGTGTCGATGGTCTTCCAGGACCCGCGCGCCTCGGTCAACCCCGTGCGTCGCATCGGCGACTACCTGACCGAGGGCCTGCGGGCGTCGGGCACGCCCCGCGCCGAGGCGCGGGCCGAGGCGCTGGCCCTGCTGGAGAAGGTCGGGCTCCGCGACCCGGCGCGCGCCATGCGGCAGCACCCGCACGAGTTCTCCGGCGGGATGCTGCAGCGGGTCGTCATCGCCGGCGCCCTGTCGGTGCGGCCGTCCCTGCTGCTGGCCGACGAGCCGACGACGGCGCTCGACGTCACCACCCAGGCGGAGGTGGTCGCCCTGCTCAAGGACCTGCAGGCCGAGCGCGGGATGGGCCTGGTCTTCGTCACCCACGACCTCGGGCTGGCCGCCGCGGTCTGCGACCGGGTCTACGTCATGTACGCCGGGCGCATCGTGGAGTCCGCGCCCAGCGCGGAGCTGTTCCGCGCCCCCGCGCACCCCTACACCGCCGCCCTGCTCGCCGCGCACCCGTCGCTGCACAGCCCGCGCCAGGAGCTGCGCGCCATCCGCGGCCGGCCGCTGGCCCTGGCCGAGACGCCGTCGGGATGCTCGTTCCGCGACCGCTGCCCCCAGGCCGTCGACGCCTGCGCCGAGGACGTCCCGGCGCTGCGCCCGCACGGCAGCTCCGTGGCCGCGTGCATCCGGCCCGGGAAGGAGAACTGGTCGTGACCGAGCCGGTCCTGGAGGTCACCGGCCTCTGCAAGAGCTTCGGCTCCTTCCGCGCCGTCGACGACGTCAGCTTCGCCCTGGAGCGCGGCGCGTCGCTGGGCATCGTCGGCGAGTCGGGCTCGGGCAAGACGACGACGGCGCGGATCCTCGTCGGCCTCGAGCGGGCCACCGCCGGCGAGGTCCGGCTGGACGGCGAGGTCGTCGGCGCCACCTCCCGCCGGCAGCGGGCCGCCCAGGCGCGCAGGATCCAGATGATCTTCCAGGACCCCTACCAGTCGTTCGACCCGCGGCTGACCGTGGAGGAGTCCATCGCCGAGCCGCTGCGGCTGCACTTCGGCCTCTCCCCGGACGAGCGCCGCCGCCGCGTCGCCGAGCTCTGCGACCAGGTCGGGCTCAGCGAGCGCAACGCCCGGGCGCTGCCGCGCAACCTCTCCGGCGGCCAGCGGCAGCGGGCGGCGATCGCGCGGGCGCTCGGCATCCAGCCGGCGGTGCTGGTGCTCGACGAGGCGGTCGCCGCGCTCGACGTGTCCATCCAGGCGCAGGTGCTGACCCTGCTGGACCAGATCCGCCGCGACACCGGGATCTCCTACGTCTTCGTCAGCCACGACCTCGCCGTCGTCCGCGCGATCACCGACTCGGCGATCGTCATGCGGTCGGGCCGGGTGGTCGAGCGGGGCCCGACCGAGCAGCTGCTGCGCGCGCCCCGGCACCCCTACACCCGGCTGCTGCTGGACTCCGTGCCCGAGCCCGGCTGGGACCCGGCTGCCGTCGCCCGCACCAACCGCGCACTCGCCCCCGAGACCTCCGGAGCCCCCTCGTGACCGCGACCGACCTGTCCGCCGCGGAGCTCGACGCCCGCATCGACCGGGCGGCCCCGGTGCCCCTCTGGCTGGACACCCCCGACCGCCCGGCGCCGCGGCCGGCGCTGGCCGGGGACGCCGACACCGACCTCGTCGTCGTCGGCGGTGGCTTCACCGGTCTGTGGACGGCGCTGCGGGCCAAGGAGCGCCGTCCGGACCGCCGGGTGCTGCTGCTGGAGGCCGGCCGGATCGCCGACCACGCGACCGGGCGCAACGGCGGCTTCTGCGAGGCCAGCCTGACCCACGGCGAGGTCAACGGGCGCACGCGCTGGCCGGGGGAGTACGACCTGCTCGAGCGGCTGGGCGCGGAGAACCTGGCCGGCATCGCCGACACCGTGCAGCGCTACGGCATCGAGTGCGACTTCCGGCTGCCCGGCGTGCTCGCCGTCGCCACCCGGCCGCACGAGGTGGCCGGGCTGGCGCCGGACGAGGACGGCTTCCTGGCCGCCGCCTCGGTGCGCGCCCTGGTCGACTCGCCCACCTACCTGGCCGGCCGCTGGCTCCGCGACGGCTGCGCCCTGGTCGACCCGGCCCGGCTGGCCTGGGGGCTGGCCGCGGCCGCCGAGTCGCTCGGGGTGGTTCTCGCCGAGTCCACCCCGGCGACCGGGATCGCGCACCGGGGCGGGCACGTCCGCGTGACGACGCCGTCCGGCACCGTCCGGGCCGGCTCGGTCGTGCTGGCCACCAACGCCTTCCGCCCGCTCCTGCGGCGGGCCCGGCTGCACACCGTCCCCGTCTACGACTACGTCCTCGCGACCGAGCCGCTGACCCCGGAGCAGCTGGCGTCGGTCGGCTGGGAGGGCCGCCAGGGGATCTCCGACTCCGGCAACCAGTTCCACTACTACCGGCTCACCGCCGACGACCGGGTGGTGTGGGGCGGCTACGACGCGATCTACCACTTCGGCCGGCGGATCGATCCGGCGCTGGACGACCGGCGCGCGACCTTCCGGGTGCTGGCCGAGCACTTCTACGAGACGTTCCCGCAGCTGCGCGACGTCGGCTTCACCCACCGCTGGGGCGGGGTCATCGACACCAGCACCCGCTTCGCGGCGCTGTTCGGCACCGCGCTGCGCGGACGCGCCGCCTACGTGCTCGGCTTCACCGGGCTCGGCGTCGGCGCCTCCCGGTTCGCCGCCGACGTGATGCTCGACCGGCTCGAGGGCCTGCGCACCGAGCGGACCGAGCTGGAGATGGTCCGGCGCAAGCCGCTGCCCTTCCCGCCCGAGCCGCTGGCCTGGATCGGCATCCAGCTCACCCGCTGGTCGCTGGCCCGCGAGGACCGCACCGGCCGCCGCAACCTCTGGCTGCGCACCCTGGACCGCTTCGGTCTGGGCTTCGACAGCTGATCGCACCCGACCCCTGGAGAACTCGTGGAGATCACCGTCCTGCGCCCTGCGCCCGTGCCCGGGGACGCGGAGGAGCTGTCCGTGCCCATGCGCGACGGCGTCCTGCTGGCCGCCGACCTGTACCGGGCCGGCGCGGGCGCGCACCCCGTCGTCCTCGTCCGGCTGCCCTACGACAAGGACGGCGCCTACTGCTTCCTGCCGGTGATCGCCCGGTACGTCACCGCGCGCGGGTACACGGTCGTGGTGCAGGACGTGCGCGGGAAGTTCCGCTCCGGCGGCGCGACCGAGTTCGGCTGCCACGAGGTCGACGACGGCGCCGACACGATCGCCTGGATCGCCGAGCAGCCCTGGTGCAGCGGCGACGTGGTCATGTGGGGCGACAGCTACTACGGCATGACCCAGCTGGCCGCCGCGGCCGCTGCTCCTCCCGCGCTCCGGGCGATCGCGCCGCGGCTGACCGGCACCCGGCTCTCCCGCGAGGTCACCTACCGCGACGGCACCGTCGACGTGGAGGCGACCACCCGCAAGGCGTACTTCGCCGGCTGGTACGTCGACCGCGACGCCTACGAGTGGCCGATCGACTGGACCGCCCGCCCGCTGCGCGACCAGTTCGAGGTGTTCTTCTCCGAGCTGGGCCGGCGGTCGGTCAACTTCGACGCCGAGTTCGGCGAGGACCGGCTCCGCTTCCAGGGGCCCGCGGTCGAGCAGCTGCTGGCCGCACCTCCGGTGCCGACGCTGTTCACCGTCGGGCTGTACGACAACTGCGCGCAGTACTCGTGGTCCGACCTCGACGCCCTGCTGGCCGACGAGCGGTGGCGCGACGCCGTCCACCTGCGGCTGGAGGCCATCGACCACGAGCTCAACCGGTTCGGGGAGGAGATCCTCGCCTTCGGCGAGATCCCCGACCTCGCGCCGGTGCTCGACCCCAGCCTCGACTTCTTCGACGCCGTCCTGGCCGGCCGCCGGGACGACGTGCCGCGGGTGTTCGCCGAGACCGTGCACGGCGAGCCGGTCACCGCCGGGGCGTGGCCGGTGCCCGGCACCACCGAGGTCCCGCTGTTCCTCGGCCTCGAGGACGGCCGTCCCGTGCTGGTGCCCGAGGCCGGCGACGCCGCGACGGCCGGCTGGCGCCACGACCCCGCCGATCCGGTGCCGCCGACGGCGGACAATCCCTTCGCCCGCCTCGCGGGCCGCGGCGGCCTGGAGGCCACGGCGGTGCGCGCCGACGTCCTGCACCTGGAGGGCCCGGTGGCGGAGACGGCGATCGACCACCTGGGGCGCGTGTCGGCCGAGGTGTTCCTCGAGAGCACGGCGACGACCACGAACCTGCACGCCCGGCTGCTCGACGTCGCTCCCGACGGCCGGCACGAGCTGGTGGCCAAGGGCCAGGTGCACCTGGACGTCGTCCCCGCCGACCGGCCGGTGTGCGTGGACCTGCTGCCGATCGCCCACCGGCTGCGCCCGGGCCACCGCTGGGCGCTGCAGCTCATGAGCAGCGACTTCCCCGAGTACGTGCTCGAGCCGGGCGACGGCTCCGACCCCTGGGAGGCGACGGCGTTCGCCGCCTCCGAGCAGACCGTGCGCGTCGGCGGCAGCACGCCCAGCCGGCTCGTCCTGACCCGGCGCTGACCGCGCCACCGACCGAGAGGACCCCCATGGCCGACCTGCTCGAGCCCCAGCTCACCTTCGCCTTCGAGGCCCGCGTCGAGGTCGCTCCGCCCCTGCGGATCGGCCGCGGGCCGGGGGAGGAGGTGTGGTTCACCCCGATCACCGGCGGCACCGTCGCCGGGCCCCGGCTCAACGGCGAGGTGCTGCCCTACGGCGGCGACTGGTCGACCACCCGGCCGACCGGCACCGAGCTCTGGGCCCGGTACCTGCTCCGCGCCGACGACGGGGCGGTCATCGACATCCTCAACCGCGGCTTCTGGGTCGCCGACCCGGCCGTGGAGGCGCGGGTCGAGGCCGGCGAGGCCGTGACCGAGCACGAGTACTACTACCGGACCCAGCCGGAGTTCCAGACCGACGCCGAGGCGCACTCCTGGCTGACCTCGACGGTGTTCGTCGGGATGGCCCGCGAGGAGGACCGGAAGGTCTGCATCCGCTTCTACGCGCTGGGATAGGGGGAACCCGCCCGCGCCGGCTCAGCCGGCGCGGGCGGTGAGCACCTCGTCGGCCATCACGGCGGCGTGCAGGGAGACCCGGATGTCGGGGTCGTCCAGGTCCACGCCGAGCAGCCGCTCGATCTTGGCCAGCCGGTCGTAGAAGGCCGGCCGCGACATGTGCAGGCTCGCGGCGGCGTCGGACTTGCTGCAGGGGTTGCGGACCAGCGCCCGGACGGCGTCGAGCAGGCCGGTCGACCACCGCGCGTCGTGCTCGCGCAGGGGCTCCAGCTCGCGGGTGACGAACATCCGCAGCCGCTCGTCGTCGGCGAGCATGGTCAGCAGGCCGCGCAGGTGCACGTCGGACAGCCGGTGCACCAGCGGGCCGTCGGCGCGGTGCCGTACGGAGTCCACGACGTGCACCGACTCGCACAGCGACCGCCCGACGGCGGCGATCCGGTCGACCGCCGCGCCGGCGCCGATCACCACGGTGTTGCGCCGGTGCAGCCGCCGGGCGAGTTCCTCGACGACGTCGGCCGGATCGGCCGACCGGTCCAGCGACACGAGCACCCGCACGTCGCCGTCCACCACGGCGACGAGCGCGGGCACCCGCTCCTCGGACAGCGCGTGCACGGCGGCGGCGAGCACGGTCTCGACGCCCGGGACGCGCCGCGGCACGGCGTCCTCCGGGGCCTCGGCCAGCCGCACGGTCAGCCCGACGAAGCTGCGCCGGCCCACCGGCAGCCCGGCCAGCTCGCAGCGCTGCAGCACCTCGGGGGCCGTGGCGTCGCGGACCAGCGCCGCGAGGATCTCCGCGTGCGTGCGGCGGACCAGGCTGTCCCGCTGCCGGTGGTGCAGGTTGTGCAGGGCCAGCGCGGCGGCGGCGCGCTCGGCGGCGGCGACCAGCCGCGGTGCCGGGACCTCCGGCGCCTGCACGACCAGCCGCCCCCACGACCGTTCCGGCCGGCCCACGCGGGTGAGCAGCCAGCCGTTGGCCGGGTCCCAGGTGGTGCGCCGGTCCAGCGGCACGGCCCGCGAGCGCCGCTGCCAGTCGGCGAGGAAGCCGGCGGCGTCGCCGGGCCCGGGCCGGTAGTCGACGAGGCGGTGCTGGCCGTCCTCGAGCACCACGGTGGCGCCGGTCAGGCGGGCGACGGCCTCGAGCACCTCGGCCGGGTCGGCCTCGGCCAGGCCCAGCTCGGTGAAGACGTCGTGCACCCGCTGCGCCTCGCGCAGCTCCTCCAGCTGGGCGTCGACGATCCGCTCGCCGACGGCCTGGGCGACGGCGGCGAAGCGCACCTCCCGGCGGAGGGCGATCAGCGGCAGGCCGAGCCGGTCGCAGGCCTCGACGAGGGCCGGGGGCAGGTCGGCCCAGCGGCGGCCGAGCTCGATCACCAGGCCGGCGGCGTCGCTGCGGTCGAGGCTCTCGGCGAAGCCGACCAGCTCCTCGCCGGTGTCGGGGAGGGCGATCCCGGTGCTGAGCACGAGGTCGCCGCCGCGGAGCAGCGGGGCGACGTCCACCAGCTCGGTGGTGTGCACCCAGCGCACGGTGCGGTCGACGCCGGAGGCGCCGGCGACCAGCAGGGGGTCGGCCGAGCGCAGGACCGGGACGTCGAGCACCCGCGCGACGGTCATGCCGGTCCGGCCCAGCGCGGCCGGGTGTTCCGTCGTCCGTGCGCCGTCGGTGTCCGGGACCGCCCGCAGGGTGGGCACGGAGGCAGTGGTGGCACGCATGTGACCTCCCTCATGTGTGGCAGCCATGGAAGCGGGCGCCAACGCTGCTGTCAACAGCGTTGACTAATCGTTAGCATGTGTCGGACGGACAGGGACGAGAGGCGGGTCCGCGGTGGAGACCAGTGAGCGGGAGGGGCGGCCGGCCCCTGCGCGCGGGCGGCGCCGGACCCGCGCCGCGGGGGAGTCGCTGAGCCCCGAGGCGATCGTGCAGGCCGCCCTCGAGTTCATCGAGCGGGAGGGCGCCGGCGCCCTCACCGTCCGCCGGCTGGGGGCGGAGCTCGGGGTCGACCCGACGGCCTTCTACCGGCACTTCCGGGACAAGGACGACCTGGTGCTCGCCTGCATGGACCGGGCCGAGCAGCTGGCGGTCGAGGAGCTGGCCGACCGGGGCGACCTGCTGACCTGGCAGGACCGGCTGCGCGCGCTGGCGGACGCGTGCTGGCGGATCTCCACGACCTATCCGGCCATCTACGCCTCGGCCTTCGCGCGGGTCACCGGCGGCCCGGGGGAGCGGCGGATCGTGGAGTTCCTGCTCTCGACGATCGCCGGGCTGGGGCTGGACCGCCGGGCCACGGTGCTGTTCTACCGGTCCTACGCCGACGCCATCCTGAGCCTCAGCGGCGCGAACGCGGTCGTGGAGCAGCTGGGGGCCGAGGTCGCGGCCAAGGACGAGTCCGCGTGGGCCCGCGTGTACGCGGCCTCCTCCGCGGCCGAGTACCCCGTGACGCGCGAGCACGCCGCGGAGCTCGTGGACGTGACCGACCGGCAGGTCTTCGACCACACCGTCGAGTCGCTGGTGCGGGCGATGGAGGACGCCGCGGCCCGGGCGGGGACGGTCGCCCGGCCCTGACGTCGGAGTACCTGCGGAACGGGTGGCGGCGTGCCCGGAAACTGTCGTACCCCCAGGTCAGACTGCTGGTGTGGTCGACACCCAGCCGCCGCGACCGCCCCTGGTGGGTGTGCCGTGGCCGGTGTCGCCGGGGGAGGTGGTGCCGCGGTGGTCGACCGAGTCGGATCTGGTGTGCGACATCTGGTCGACCGATGCGCGGATGGCCCGGGAGCACGCCCGGCAGGCGGCGGCGATCGCGGAGCTGGCCCGCCGCCGGGCGGTCGAGCGGGGTGCTGACCCGCTGGGGCGGGGTCCGGATGCGGCGGCGGTGCGGCCGTTGGCGTTGGCGCACCTGTCCGATGACTTCGTCTCCGAGCTGGCGGTGATCGGGGCTGCTCGGATGCCGAGGCCGAGTCACTGGCCGCCGAGGCGGTGCTGCTGACCGGCAAGCTGGCGCCGACGTGGGCGGAGTTGTTCGCCGGGCGGCTGACCGTCCGCAAGGCCCGCATCCTGCTCGATCTGCTCGGTGACGCCGATGACGAGGTCGCCGCCGGGGTGCAGGCCCGGGTGCTGCCCGGCGCCGAGCACCGCCCGCCCTCGCGGCTGGCCGACCGGACCCGCTACCACCTGTACCGGCTGGACGCCGACGCCCGCGACCGCCGCCGGCGGACCGCCGAGCGGACGGCGGACGTGTCGGTGCAGCGCACCGCCGACGACCTGGGCCGGCTGGTCATCGAAGGCCCGCTGCCGCAGGTGCACGCGGCCCGGGCCGCGGTGGACTCCTACGCCCGCTGGCTGCGCGCCGACGGCGATCCCCGCCCCATCGGCCGGCTGCGCTCGGCCGCGGCGCTGGATCTGCTCCTGCGGCCCTGGGACACCACCCGCCCACCGGTCACCGCGCAGCTCACCGTGCACGTCGGGATCTCCACCCTGCGCGGTGGAAGCGAGCCCGGGGAGCTGGACGGGCAGGTCGTCTCCGCCGCCCAGTGCCGCGAGGTCCTGGCCGCCCTGGACATGCTCGGGTTGCAGTCCCCGCCCGCCGGCGGATCGCTCACCTTCTCCCTCGACGACGCCACCACCGGCCAGACCGTCGCGGTGGCCACCCGGGGAGAGGTGCGGCGCGGTGCCGGCGGCCCGGGCCTGCGCCGTCCGGCCGGCACCACGCGGTACGGGCCGCGGGCGGCGCAGCGGCGCTACGTCGAGGCGCGCGACCGCACCTGCCGGATGCCCGGCTGCCGCCGCCGACCCGGCCGCTGCGACATCGACCACGTCCAGCCCTACGACGCCGGCGGCCCCACCGAGTGCCAGAACCTGTGCTGCCTGTGCCGCCGGCACCACCGCATCAAGACCCACGCCCGCGGCTGGTCCTTCACCCTCCTGCCCGACGGGCGACTGATCGTCCGCACCCCCTCCGGGGTCACCCGCACCACCCAGCCACCGGGTTGGGCCACCGACCCCGAACCCGATCCACCCTGGCTCGACGACCTCGCCCCACCCGACCCCCTCCGCATGTGAGGGGCCGCAGCTCAGGCGGGGACCACGTACACCTTGCGGAGCGTCTCGCTGACCTGCCAGACGGTCCGGTCGCCGGCGCGCAGGCGGACGACGGTGCCCGGTCCGAGCGGGATCGTCGACCCGTCGGGAAAGGTCACCGTGCCCCGCCCGGAGAGGACGACGAAGACCTCGTCCTCCTCGACGTCGGTCACGATGCCCGGACCGAGCTCCCAGACGCCGACCGCGCCGTCGCCGTCCTCCAGCTCGGCGAGGGCGGCCTCGGGCGCCCCGGCCCGCACCGTCGCCGGGTCGAGCGGCAGCGGGTCGAGGGCTGCGGCCCCGGCGTCGTCGCTCAGCAGCCGCTGCGCCGCGGTGGACGCCGCCGGGGGAGGGGTCACGGGTACGGAGTCTCGCCGGTCGCCGCCGGGTCACCCGGCGACACGGCGTCGGCGATCGGGCCGGCCGCCGACGCGATGACGGAGTGCCGGCCCGTTCCGCCCTTCGCGCGCGAAAGGCGGATCACGGGAGGTCGACCAGCGGGCCCGAGCCGGTGGTCAGCCGGAGCAGCAGCTCCCGGGTGGTGGCCAGCTCCTCCGGGTCGGGCACGCCCTCGAACAGCGGCGCGATGGACATCCCGTCGCAGGCACGCAGCACGAGCAGGACGCGCTGCAGGTGCACGCCGTCGGCGGCCAGCTCCTCGTTCCAGCGCCGGTACCGCTCCTGCGACCGGCGGGCGATCTCCGGGAAGGCGCTCAGCGTGGCCAGCAGCGTGCTCAGCTCCACGGCCTCCCGCCCGCGCGCCAGGTCGTCGAACGTCGCTCGCACGTAGGCCCGCAGCAGCCGGCCGGGCCGGTCGTCGTCCGGGCCCACCCGCTCCTGCACGGCCCGGGCGAACTGCTCGAACAGGTCGTCGACGAGGGCGGCGAACAGGTCGTCCTTGGTGCGGAAGTGGTGCATCAGCCCGCCCTTGGAGACGCCGGCCTCCCGGGCGATGACGTCCAGGCTCACGCCGGCGCCGTGCACCGTCACCGACCGGGCGGCCGCGTCCAGGAGGACGCGCCGGGTCCGGACGGCGTCCCGCATCTGTCCTGGCACGACTCGCTCCTCTCGACGAGGTCACAGCGTATGTCGGCTGACAACAAACCGTCTGGTCGGTACGCTGCTCGCCATGAGCGCCACCCGGCGGGCTCCCGCGCCCGTCCTGCCGACACCTCCGTCCGCCGGCCCCCGCGAGTGGGCCGCGCTGGGCGTGCTGGTGCTCGCGGTGGTCCTGCTCTCGGTCGACAGCACCGTGCTGTCGCTCGCCGTCCCCGCGCTCACCGCCGACCTCCAGCCGACCGCGGGCGAGCTGCTCTGGATCGGCGACGTCTACTCCTTCGCCCTCGCCGGGCTGCTGGTGCTCATGGGCGGCCTGGCCGACCGCTACGGCCGCAAGCGGGTGCTGCTGATCGGCACCGCCGGCTTCGGCCTGGCCTCCGCCATGGCCGCCGTCGCCTCCGACCCGGTGGCCCTCGTCGTGGCGCGCGCCGCACTCGGCGTCACCGCCGCCACGCTCATGCCGTCGACGCTGTCGCTGATCCGCAACCTCTTCCCCGACGCCCGGCAGCGCACCCGCGCCATCGCGCTGTGGAGCGCCGGCGCCTCCGGCGGCGCGGTGCTCGGCCCGCTGGTCGGCGGGCTGCTGCTGGAGCACTACTGGTGGGGGTCGGTCTTCCTCGTCAACGTGCCGATCGTCGTGGTGCTGCTGGTGGCCGGCTGGCTGCTGCTGCCCGAGTCGCGCGACCCCCGGCCCGGCCGGCTGGACGTCGTCGGCGCGCTGCAGTCGATCGTCGCCGTGCTCGGGGTCGTGTACGCGGTCAAGGAGCTGGTCGGCCACGGGCTCACCGCCACCGCGGTGGCGACGGCGCTGGGGGGCGTGCTCGCCGGCACGCTCTTCGTCCGGCGCCAGCTGCGCATCGCCAGCCCGCTGGTCGACGTCCGGCTGTTCCGCAACCGGGCCTTCTCCGGTGCCCTCGGCAGCCAGATCATCGCGCTGCTGGCGCTCAGCGGCCTGCTGTTCTTCTTCTCCCAGTACCTGCAGCTGGTGCGGGGGCACACCGCCCTGGAGGCCGGCATCCGGGAGATGCCGATCATGCTGGCCTCGCTGGCGGTCGTGCTCGTCATCGGGCCGCTGGTCTCGCGGATCGGGCTGGGTCGCGCGATCGGCCTGGGCCTGGGCACCGCGGGCGTCGGCATGCTGCTCCTGGCCGGGGCCGAGTCGCTGTCCGGTTACGGCTGGCTGGCCGGCGCGCTCGTCGTCCTCGGCTGCGGCTTCGGCATCGCGTTCACCCTCAGCACCGACGCCGCGGTCAGCGCGGTCGACCCCCGCACCGCCGGCACCGCCTCGGCGCTGTCGGAGACCTCCTACGAGCTGGGCGCCGCCCTCGGCATCGCGCTGCTCGGCTCCCTGCAGACGGTCCTCTACCGGGCCCACCTGCCGGCCGACGTCGCCGGCCTGGCCGACGGCGCGCCCCGCGAGTCCCTGGCCCGTGCCGACCAGGTGCTCGGTGCCGACGCCGCGGCCCTCGACGCCGCCCGCGAGGCGTTCACCTCGGCGATGCAGGTGACCGCGATCGCGGCGACCGTGCTGCTGGCGGTCTCGGCGGTCACCGCGTGGCGGGTGATCCCCTCGATCCGGGCACGGGTCGGCGCGCACGGCTGACCGAGGGCGACGGATCGACGGAGACCGGCCGCGGAGTCGACGATCCGTCCCGGTCGCGCGCGGCGGGCGCGGGCAGGCTGAGCGGGTCGCCGGTCTCCCGGGCGACGTCCCGAGTGCCGAGGAGGCGACCGTGCAGCTCCCGGAGGGTGCCCACCACGTCGGTGGGGTGCCGTGCGACGGCGACGGTCCGGAGCAGGAGGTCGTCGACCCCTCGACCGGGGAGGTCCTGTGGACCTACCGCGCCGCCACCCCGGCCACCGTCGACCGCGCGATCGACGCCGCCACCGCCGCGCTGCCCGGCTGGGCCGGCAGCACCCCGGCACAGCGGTCGGCGGTGCTGACCGCCCTCGCGGCGGAGCTGGAGTCGACGGCCGAGGAGCTGGCGCAGGCCGAGACGGCGCAGGCCGGCAAGCCGATCCGGCTGTCCCGCGAGTTCGACGTCCCCGGCTCGATCGACAACGTCGCCTTCTTCGCCGGCGCCGCGCGCCGGCTGGACGGCATGGCGGCCACCGAGTGGGACGGCACCCACACCTCGACGCTGCGCCGCGAGCCGGTCGGCGTCGTCGGCTCGATCGCGCCGTGGAACTACCCGCTGCAGATGGCGGTGTGGAAGGTGCTCCCCGCCATCGCCGCGGGCAACACCATCGTGCTCAAGCCCGCCGAGACCACCCCGCTCACCACGCTGCTGCTGGCCGAGGCCTGCCGGCGGGCCGGCGTCCCCGACGGGGTCGTGAACGTGGTGAACGGGCCCGGCCCCCTCACCGGCGAGGCGCTGGTGGGCAGCCCGCGGATCGCGATGACCTCCTTCACCGGGTCCACCGCCGCGGGCCGGCACGTGGCGGCCGTCGCCGCGGCGAACGGCACCCGGCTGCACCTGGAGCTCGGCGGCAAGGCGCCGTTCGTCGTCTTCGACGATGCCGACCTGACCGCCGCCGTGCGCGGTGCGGTCGCCGGCTCGCTGATCAACAGCGGGCAGGACTGCACCGCCGCCACCCGCGCCTACGTGCACCGCTCGCTGCTCGAGGAATTCGTGTCCGGGGTCGCCGAGCTCATGGCCTCGGTACGCCTGGGGCCGACCCGCGACGAGGACACCGACCAGGGGCCGCTGGCCTCCTTCCGCCAGCGGAACCGCGTCGCGGCGATGGTCGAGCGGGCCGTCGGCGACGGCGCGCGGGTGGTGACCGGGGGCCGGGCACCCGGCGGCGAGCTGGCCGCCGGCGCCTACTACGAGCCGACCCTGCTCGTGGGGGCCGACCAGCGCAGCGAGGTCGTGCAGTCGGAGGTGTTCGGCCCGGTACTCGCCGTCCTGCCGTTCGACACCGACGACGAGGCGCTGGCGCTGGCCAACGACGTCCCCTACGGGCTGGCCGCCTCGGCGTGGACCCGCGACGTGTTCCGCGCCCAGCGGGCGAGCCGGGAGCTGGCCGCCGGCACCGTGTGGATCAACGACCACATCCCGATCGTGAGCGAGATGCCCCACGGCGGGGTCAAGGGCTCGGGCTACGGCAAGGACATGTCGGTCTACTCGTTCGACGAGTACACCCAGCTCAAGCACGTCTCCAGCGACATCACCGGCCTGGCCCGCAAGGAGTGGCACGACACGGTGTTCAGGACCCGCTGAGCGCCGGGGCGGCCCCCGAGCCGCCCCGGCCGGTGCTCAGGAGACGCGCACGAGGGTCCGGCCGCGGGCGCCGCCGGCGAGGATCCGCTCCAGCGCGGCCGGGACGCCGGCCAGGTCCACCTCGTCGGTGGCCAGCTCGTCGAGCACCGCCGGGCGCAGGTCGCCGGCCAGCCGCTCCCACACCTCGCGGCGCCGCCCGATCGGGCACTGCACCGAGTCGATGCCCAGCAGCGACACCCCGCGCAGGATGAAGGGGAACACCGTGGTGGGCAGGCCGACGCCACCGGTGTTCCCGGAGGCGGCGACCGCGGCGCCGTAGCGCAGCGAGGCGAGCACCGCGGCGAGGGTCTCCCCGCCGACGCAGTCGACGGCGCCGGCCCACCGCTCCTTCTGCAGCGGCCGGGACGGGTCCCCGAGCGCGGACCGCTCGACGACCTCGGCGGCGCCGAGGGAGCGCAGCCAGTCCGCGGCCTCCGGCTTGCCGGTCACCGCGGTGACCCGGTGGCCGCGGGCGGCGAGGACCGCCACGGCCACGCTGCCCACCCCGCCGGTGGCGCCGGTGACCAGCACGTCGCCGTCGCCCGGGGTCAGGCCGTGCTCCTCGAGGGCGACGACGCTGAGCGCCGCGGTGAACCCGGCGGTGCCGAGGGTCATGGCCTGGCGCTCCGACAGTCCGTCGGGCAGCGGCACCACCCAGCCGGCGGGCACCCGGGCGTGCGAGGCGTAGCCGCCGTGGTGGGCCACCCCGAGGTCGTAGCCGTGCACGAGCACCGGCTGCCCGGGGGCCAGACCGGACCCGCCGGGCTCGACGACGGTGCCGGCGAGGTCGATGCCGGGCACCAGCGGATCGATCCGCGCGACCCTGCCGTCCTTGCGGGTGGCCAGGCCGTCCTTGTAGTTCACCCCGGACCAGGCGACCGCGACGAGCACGTCGCCGTCGCCGAGGTCGGCGACGGGGAGGTCCCGGAGGTCGAGGCGGGTCGAGTCGCCGGAGGCATCGGCGACGAGGGCGCGGACGGAGGAAGGGGAGTCGGGCATGCGCCCGATCCTGCGGCCCGCGCCCGGGAAGCGCCGGGCGGCATCCTGTCCGCCGATCCGCACCGATCCCGACACACTGTCGACCCGGGCCGGGGGCGGTGCGCACCGATGCTGCTGACGTGTCCCTCGACGTGCGGTACCGCCCCCGCTCCCTGGCGGTCGTCGGTGCGTCGCCGTCCCGGTTCGTCGGCCGCATCGCCCTGGAGAACTGCCGGGCCCTCGGCTACCCCGGCCGCCTCGTGGCGGTCACGCCCCGGCACCGCGAGGTCGCCGGCGTCCCGGCGGTACCGCGCCTGACCGACCTGGACGAGCCGGTCGACGTGGCGCTGGTGCAGGTGCGCGCCGACCGCGTGCTGGGCGTGGTCGAGGAGGGCCTGGCCGCCGGCGTGCGCGCCTTCGTCGTCCCCGGCGCCGGGACGACCGACTCCGGCGAGGTCGCCACCGCCCTGGTCGCCGAGCTGCAGCGGCTCCGGCGGGAGCAGGACGTCGCGGTCTTCGGCCCCAACTGCATGGGCGTGCTCGACCTGGTCACCGGAGCCGCGCCCTACATCGGCACCGTCGGCCCGCAGCTGCGCCGGGGCACCGTCGGGCTGGTCGCGCAGAGCGGGGCGATCGTCGAGGCCTTCGTCAACGCCGGGCCCCGGGTGCCGCTGTCCACCGCGGTCTCCTCGGGCAGCGAGGCCGTGCTGTCGCTCCCCGACCACCTGCGCTTCTTCGCCGCCGATCCCGAGACCACCGCTGTCCTCACCTTCGTCGAGGCGGTCGACGACGCCGATGCGACGCTGGCCGCCTGCCGGGAGCTCGCCGAGGCCGGCAAGACCGTCGCCGCCGTCGTCGTCGGCCGCTCGGCCACCGCGCGGGAGGGCGTGCAGGCGCACTCCGGCCGGCTCGCCGGCGCGGCGCGCACCACCGCGGCGGCGCTGGCCTCGGCCGGGGTGGTGCTGGCCGCCGACCTCGACGAGCTGCTGGCCCTCGGCGAGGTGCTCGGCACCCGCCGGCCGGTCGCCGGGCCGTGCACGTACGTCGTCACCAACTCCGGCGGCGAGGGCAACCTGCTCGCCGACCTCGCGTCCGACGTCGGCCTGGAGCTGCCCCGCCTCAGCGACGCCGCCGCCGGGGCGCTGACCCGGCGCTGGCCGCTGTTCGCCGCCCGTAACCCGCTGGACCCGTGGGGGGCCGACGAGCACGAGGTCATCTACCCCGAGGCGCTGCGCGCGGTGGCGGGGGAGGGCGGCGACCTGCTCGTGGTCGGCATCGACCAGCAGCAGACCGCCGGCACCTACGAGCAGGACCTCGGGCTGTTCCTGGCGAAGACGCTCGCCGAGGCGGTGGCCGGCACGGGGACGACGCCCGTGCTGCTCAGCCCGGCCAGCCAGGACCCGCCGGCCGAGCTCGCCGCCTACTGCGCGCAGGCGGGCATCCCGCTGCTGCGCGGTGCCCGCCCGGCACTGGCCGCCCTCGCCGCGCTCGCCCGCAGGACCGGCGTCGACGAGCCGGTGCCGGCCCCGCCCGCGCCGGACGTCCACGGCCCCCTGCCGCGCACCGAGGACGAGGTCCTCGCCGCGCTCGCCGGCCTCGGCCTGGCCGTGCCGCGCACGCGGCGGGTGGCCGACGCCGACGCCGCCGTCGCGGCGGCCGCGGAGCTCGGCGGCCCGGTCGTGCTCAAGGGCGTCGCCGACGGGCTGCTGCACAAGACCGAGGCGGGCCTGGTCGCCGTCGGCCTGACCGGTGCCGACGCCGTCCGCGCGGAGGCCGACCGGATGCTGGGCTGGGCCGCCGCGGAGGGCGTGGCCCTGGAGCTGCTCGTCGCCGAGCTGGTCCGCGGGGAGCTCGAGCTGCTCGTCGGCTTCACCCGCGACCCGGTGTTCGGCCCGACGTGCCTGCTCGGCCTCGGCGGCGTCTGGGCCGAGTTCCTCGACGTCGTCGACGTGCACGTGGGCCCGCTCGACGAGGCCGCCGCCGGCCGGTTCGTCGACCGCAGCCGCGCCGGCCGGCTGGTCGCCGGTGCCCGGGGTGGCGCCCTCGACCGCGACGGCGTCGTCCGGGCGCTGTGCGCGGTCAGCCGCCTCGGGACGTCGTCGCCCGACGTCACCGCCATCGACGTCAACCCGCTGATCGTCGGCCGCACCCGTGCGGTCGCGGTCGACGCCGTCCTGACCACCACCGCACCAGGAGGAACCCCGGCATGACCCAGCCCATCGTGTGCAGCCTGCGCGTCCGCATCGGCCAGGAGGAGGCGCACTACGGAGGCAACCTCGTCGAGGGCGCCCGCGTGCTCAAGCTCTTCGGCGACATCGTCACCGAGGTCGCGATCCTCACCGACGGCGACGAGGGCCTGTTCGTCGGCTACGACAAGGTCGAGTTCCTCGCGCCGGTGTACGCCGGCGACTTCCTCGAGGTGACCGGCACCGTCACGCGGATCGGCAACACCAGCCGCACCGTCGAGCTCGAGGCCCGCAAGGTCATCGCCTCCCGCTACGACGACACCCCCTCGGGCGCCGACGTGCTCGACGAGCCGGTCGTCGTCGTCCGCGCGGTCGGCACCACCGTCGTGCCCGAGGCGCACCGCCGCGGGCCGCGCGGCGCCGGCCTCCCGGCCGCCTGACCGGGGGGATCGACGTGGACGCCGCCGACCTGGTGCTGACCGGAGGCACCGTGCACGCGGTCACCGGCCCCGGCGGGCAGGCGCTGGCCGTGGCCGGCGGCCGGGTGCTGGCCGTGGGCACCGACGAGGACGTCCGGGCGCTGGCCGGACCGCGCACGCGGCGGATCGACCTCGCCGGGCGCACGGTCGTCCCCGGCTTCGTCGACGCCCACGTCCATCCCGTCGGCGGCGGCATGGCGCTGCTGACCTGCGGGCTCGACGGTGCCCGCGACGCCGCCGACGCGCTCGCCCGGGTCGCCCGCTACGCGGCGGAGCACCCGGAGCTGCCGTGGATCACCGGCGGCGGCTGGTCGATGGAGTGGTTCCCCGGCGGCACCCCCGCGCGGACGCTGCTGGACGACGTCGTCCCCGACCGGCCGGTGCTGCTGGACAACCGCGACGGCCACGGCGCCTGGGCGAACACCGCGGCGCTCCGGCTGGCCGGGGTGGACGCGGCGACGCCCGACCCGGTCGACGGCCGCATCGAGCGCGAGGCCGACGGCTCCCCGCAGGGCACGCTGCACGAGGGCGCCGTCGGCCTGGTCGCCCGGTGCCGCCCGCCGGTGGACGACGCGCTGCTGCTGGCCGCCCTCCTGCGCGGCCAGGAGCACCTGCACGCCCTCGGCGTGACCGGGTGGCAGGACGCGATCGTCGGTGCCTACGGCGGGCTGCCCGACCTGCTGCCCACCTACCTCGAGGCGGCCGGCTCCGGCCGGCTGACCGGCCGGGTGGTCGGCGCGCTGTGGTGGGACCGCAGCCGCGGCCTGGAGCAGGTGGCCGACCTCGTCGACCGCCGCGCGGCGGCCGGGGGCGCGACCGGCACCGGCCGGTTCCGGGCCACCTCGGTCAAGATCATGCAGGACGGCGTCGCCGAGAACGGCACCGCCGGCATGCTCGCGCCCTACCTCGACGTCTGCGGCTGCCAGACGGCCAACTCGGGCCTCAGCCACGTCGACCCGGTGCTGCTGACCGAGGCCGTCGCGCGGCTGGACCGCGAGGGCTTCCAGGTGCACCTGCACGCCGTGGGTGACCGGGCCGTGCGGGAGGCGCTGGACGCCGTCGAGGCGGCGCTGGCCGCCAACGGGGACCGCGACCTGCGGCACCACCTCGCCCACCTGCAGGTGGTCCACCCCGACGACGTCCCCCGGTTCGGGCGGTCGCGCGTCGCGGCGAACCTGCAGGCGTTCTGGGCGGTGCACGAGCCGCAGATGGACGAGCTCACCATCCCCTTCCTCGGGCCCGAGCGCGCCGCCTGGCAGTACCCCTTCGCCGACCTGCTGGCCGCCGGCGCCCCGCTGTGCGCCGGCAGCGACTGGCCGGTGAGCTCCGCAGACCCGCTGCAGGCGATGCACGTGGCGGTGAACCGGCAGCCGCACGGCGAGCCCGGCGTCCCCCCGCTGCTGCCGCACCAGCGGCTGGCCGCGGCGGACTTCCTGCGGGCCGCCACGGCGGGCTCGGCGTGGGTGAACCACGCCGAGGCCGACACCGGCGGGCTGGCGCCCGGGCAGTTCGCCGACCTCGCGGTGCTGGACGGCGATCCGCTCGCCGTGGCCCCCGAACGGATCGGCGACGTGGCCGTCACCGGCACCTACGTGGAGGGCGCCGAGGTCTGGTCGGCCTGACCGGCCGGGCCGGTCGCTAGCATCCGATGGGCCCACGCCGGGCTGCGGAGAGGGGCTCGGAACTCGATGACCACGCGCGGACACCCCGCACTCGACGACGTCTCGCGCGCCATCATCGAGCAGCTCCAGGAGGACGGCCGCCGGTCCTACGCCCGGATCGCCACCGCCGTGGGGCTGTCGGAGGCGGCGGTGCGGCAGCGGGTGCAGCGGCTGCTGGACGCCGGCGTCGTGCAGATCGTCGCCGTCACCGACCCCCTGCAGGTCGGCTTCTCCCGCCAGGCGATGGTGACGCTGCGGACCAGCGGTGACCCCCGCGCGGTGGCCGACCGGATCGCCGAGTTCGACGAGGTCGACTACGTCGTCATCACCGCCGGGTCGGTCGACGTGCTCGTCGAGGTCGTCTGCGAGGACGACGACCAGCTGCTCGAGGTGGTGGCCCGCATCCGCGCGGTCGACGGCGTGGAGTCCACCGAGACCCACCTGTACCTGGGTCTGCGCAAGCAGACCTACGCGTGGGGCACCCGCGAGACGGCCGGGCCCGGCGCCTGACGCCGGCGCCGCTCAGCCCACCCCGCCGACGCCCAGCACGCTCGCCGAGTCCAGGTACCGGGCGCGCGCCACCCGCAAGGAGTCGACGGCGGCGCGCACCACCCAGGCGGCCCGTCCGGTCGCCGTGACCAGGGCGTCGGGCACCTCGGGGGCTGCGACCCGCAGGCCGAGCCGGCGGCCCTCGCCGACCAGACCCGCGATCGCCCCGAGCGCGGCGACCGCGGCGTCGGCGGGGTCGCTGGCCGGGTCGGGGGCGTCGACGTCCAGCCGGAGGTCGCGCTCCCGGCGTCCCGGGTCGGCCACGGCGTACCGCGGCCCCCGGAGCAGCCGCCGCCGCACGCTCCACGTGCCGGTCGCGACCAGCTCCGCGGCCACCTGCGGGAGGCCCAGGCGGCGCTCGGCGAACCACGAGTCCAGGGGCCGGTCCGGCTCGGCGGCCATGGCGAGGGCCAGCCGGTCGACCGGGGCCACGCCGGTCGGCGTCTCGTCGAGCTCGATGCTGTCGTCGGTCGGGCGCAGCCGGCCCTCGGCGACGAGGTCCACCACCAGCCCGCAGCGGACGGCGGCCGCGGCCAGCAGCTGCGGGGTCAGCCGGCCCTGCGCGTCGAGGCAGAGGCCGGCCAGCCGGATGCCCACGCTCGTCCCCGGCTCCACCCGGACATCGTGGCCGAGCCACCGGGTCGCGACGAGTCCGTGCCGGCTCCGTAACCGCCGCGCGGCTGTGCCGTTGACCACCGCGACATGCCCCCGGCTCCGCTGGAGTAGCCCGTGCGCCGTCTCGCCGCCTGCCTGCTCGCCGCCCTCGCCGCCGTGGTGGCGACGGCACCCACCGCCGCGGCCTCGCCCGACGGCCGGCCCCCGCTGGCCTACGTGGCCATGGGCGACTCCTACAGCGCCGCCTCCGGCGTGCTGCCGCCGGACCCGACGGCCGCGCCGCAGTGCCTGCGCTCGACGCGCAACTATCCGCACGTGCTTGCCCAGGCGATCGGCGCGCAGCTGACCGACGTCACCTGCGGCGGGGCCGACACCTCGCACTACGCCACCGCGCAGTACCCGGGCGTGCCGCCGCAGCTCGACGCGCTCGGACCGGAGACCCGGCTGGTCACCATGACCATCGGCGGCAACGACAGCGGCGTCTTCATCAACTCGATCCTCCGGTGCGGCGCCGCGGGCCTGCTCACGCTCGGCCAGGGCAGCCCCTGCCGCGACCAGTACGGGACGTCGTTCGCCGACACCGTGCGGACCACCACCTACCCGGCCCTGGTGCAGGCGCTGACCGCGGTGCGGCAGGCGGCGCCGAACGCCCGCGTCGCGATCCTGGGCTATCCGTGGATCCTGCCGGCGACCGGCGGCTGCTTCGACCGGATGCCGGTCGCCGAGGGCGACGTGCCCTACCTGCGGGACCTCCAGGCGACGCTCAACGCCGCCGTCGCCCAGGCGGCCCGGGAGACCGGGGTGCGCTACGTGGACATGAGCGCCGTCTCCGAGGGGCACGACGCCTGCGCGCCGATCGGGGTGCGCTGGGTGGAGCCGGTGCTGCAGGGCACCAACGCGGTGATCGTGCACCCGAACGCGCTGGGCGAGGCGGCGATGGCCGCCCAGGCGATGCAGGTGCTGCGGCTGCGCTGAGCACCGGGTCAGCCGGCGACGACCAGGACGCCGGTGAACCGCGGCGAGTGCCGGCTGGCGAACGGGTAGCTGCCCGGCTCCTCCGGCGCCCGGAAGGTGGTCAGGCTGCCCGCGGGGACGACGGCGTCGAACGCGCCGTCGACCGCGGTGACGGTCACCTCCGTGCCGGTCGGGTTGTGCACGACGACGACCGCGCCCGGCGTGACGGCCGCGGTGACGGTGAAGCCCGCCGGATCGACGAGGACGGGGACCGACAGGTCACCGTGGTCGTGGCCGGGCGGAGGAGACGTTCCCGGTCCGGCCGCCGCCGGGCCGCCGTCGACCGCCGGGACGCTCCCCGCCGGTGCCGGCGGTGGGGACGCCGCGAGCGCCACGGCCAGGGCGACGGTGGCCAGCAGGACGCCGCCCTCGACCGCCGCCACCCGGCGGAAGGCGCCCGGCCGGCCCGCGCGCAGGTCGGGCAGCGTGCGGCGGCGGTGGTGCAGGCCGAAGGCGAGGAGGACGCCGAGGGCGGCGGTCTTGCCGGCCAGCAGCCATCCGTATCCCGAGCCCAGCGCGGCCGGCAGCCCGGCGTCGCCCACCGTGAGCCACGCGGCCAGCACGCCGGTCGCCCCGACGGCCCCGGCACACGCCAGCGCCACGGCGCTGAACCGGCCGGCGACGCGGGGCAGGACCTCGGGGTCACGCCCGTGCACGAGGAGGGCGAGCAGGCCGCCCACCCACATGCTCCCGGCGACGACGTGCACCGACAGGTTCGGAGCCGCGAGGGCGTGGTCGTCGGCGGCGGCCGAGTGCCCGGTGAGCACGGTCGGCACGACGACCCCGGCCACCGTGACGGCGAGCAGCAGCCCGGCCGTGCGCCACGAGGTGCACCGGCGTGCCAGCACGCCGACGACGAGCGCGGCGGCGGTGGCGGCGAGGGCTGCCCGCCCAGCGGGCAGCTCGCCGAGGAAGGTCCGGACCGAGGCCGCGGTCAGCGCCGTGGGCGGTGCCCCGACGGTCCGGCCGAGCGTCAGGACGCCGCCCACGACGGCGGTTCCGGCCCAGGCCAGCGCCCACGCCGACGCGGCCCGGACGGCGCCGCGGGACGCGCGCGGCAGCGGGGAGCCCGGGTGCAGCACGGCGGCGAACAGCAGGGCGCCGACGGTCGCCAGCGCGGTGATCCGGCCGGCCAGGGTGACCAGGGGGAGACCCCAGTCGACGACGGGACCGGCGCCGGCCGCCGCCGTGGGCGCACCCCCGCCGACGGTCAGGGCCAGGACCAGCAGGGCCGCCAGGCCGAGGACCGCCGCGCCGCTCACCACCCCCGGGGACCGGTCGGCCGGCGGAGGCCGGTCGACCGGTGCCGGGCGCGGCAGCAGCCCGGTCACGCGGACCCGCGGAGCCGGCGGACGGCGACGGTGGCGGCGGCGACCAGCACGACCCCGGCACCGATGCCGAGGGCCAGCGGCGGCGGCCCGGAGCCGGCCGGCCGGTCCGCCGCGGCCTCGGACACCGGCGCCGCGCCGCCCGCGCCGCCGGTCACGGTGAAGGTCGTGGTGCCCGCGACCGGGTGCCCGTCGGCCGAGGTCACCCGCCAGTCGACGGTGTAGGCACCGGCGGGCAGGCCGGCCACGAGGGGCCGGCGCACCGTCGTCCCGTCGACCTCGACGGCGCCGTCGGTCACCGCCGTCCCGTCCGGTCCCGTGACGACGACCTGGGCACCCAGGGCCTGGACGGCCCCGCTGAACCCGAGCTCGACGCTCGCCGGTGCGGCCGTCACCGCGCTGCCGTCGGCCGGTGAGGCGCTGGTCAGTCCGTCGTGCGCCTGGGCCACCGGCATGCCGCAGACCAGGACGAGGAAGAGCGTGACGACGGCACCGACCGCGCCCACTGCCCGGCGTCGAGCAGGGCGGGCACCGTGCCGCGGGATGTCCATGGTGGGTGTTCGTGCCGGCCGCCCCGTCCGGTTCTCCGGAGCCCGGGATGAACCGATCGGGGGCTCCGGGGCGAACCCCCCGTGTGGACGGGGACCGACCCCCGGCTCCCGGAGCCCGGGGCACCGTCCGCGCGGCCCCTTCCCCGGGCCGGGACCGCGGCGGGCGCATCTGACGCGCCGGCCGGCTCGACCGGTAGCGGAACCCACCGCCCGGAACGCCCTCCGCCCGTCCGGCGCGGCGTGACGCAACGAACCGAGGAGAAGTCCCATGCGCAAGGCGCTCGCACTGCCCACCGTCGCCCTGGCCGCAGCGGCGTTCCCGCTGCTGACCATGACCGGCGCCTCCGCCCACGAAGGAAGTCACAGCTACCAGGCCGACCTCGCCCAGCTGAACGGCTCGGGCGCCTCCGGCACCGGGATGGTCACCCTCGACGGGACCCGGGCCACCGTGATGATCGAGGCCTCCGGTCTGCTGGCCGGCGCCCCGCATGCGCAGCACTTCCACATCGGCGCGCAGGGGACGTGCCCGACCGACGCGGACGACACCGACGGGGACGGCTTCGTCAGCGTCACCGAGGGCGCGCCGTTCTACGGCGCGATCGGCTCGTCGCTGACCACGACCGGGGACACCAGCCCCGACAGCGGCCTGGCGATCGACCGCTTCCCGACCGACGGCGCCATCTCCTACGAGCGGACCTTCGAGGTCACGCCGGACGTGGCGGCCGCCTTCGAGGACGGCACCGCGGTCCTGGTGCTGCACGGCGTCGACAAGGACGGCAGCGGCACCTACGACGGCGACGTCAAGAGCGACCTCGACCCGTCGCTGCCCATGGAGGCCACCGCGCCCGCCGCCTGCGGCGCCTTCGCCGCCTCGCAGATGGGCACCGCTCCCGGCGGAGGCGCGGAGACCGGCGGTGGCAGCACCGCCGGTCTCGAGGAGCAGGCGGCCATCGGCGTGGGTGCCCTCGCGCTGGTCGGCGCAGCCGCGGCCGGTGCCGTGGCCTACCGCCGTCGCCAGGCCCCCGGCCAGGCCTGACCGGACTGCCGTGCCGCGCGGAGCCTCCTCCCGCGCGGTACGGCGCCGGCAATCGCCCCTTCGACACCGGGAGGACCCCGTGCCCGAGCGCCGCCGACCGTCGTTCCGCACCTGGCTCGTGACCGCGCTCGTGCTGGCCACCGTGGGGGTGGTGGCACTCGTGCTCGCGGTCAGCGGGCAGCAGTCGCCGCCACAACCCGTTGCTGCCTCGTCTCCGCCGGCAGCCGGCGCACCGGCTGCGGACCCCGCTCCGGCGGAGTCGCGGCCCGGCGCCCCGGCCGACCCCGGGGGCGCGGCGGTGCCCGCGCCGGTGTCGGTGTCGGTGCCCGCGATCGACGTCACCAGCGAGCTCATGGAGCTCGGCCTCAACGGCGACGGGACGGTGCAGGTGCCACCGCTGGGACCCGACGACCAGGCCGGCTGGTACGAGCCGGGGCCCGCGCCCGGCGCGGTCGGGCCGGCGGTGCTCCTCGGGCACGTGGACTCGGCCGCGTACGGGCCGGGCGTGTTCTACGACCTGGGTGCCCTGGCGCCCGGGGACCAGGTCGAGGTGACCCGCACCGACGGCAGCGTGGCGGTCTTCGCCGTGGACCGGGTCGAACGGCACCCCAAGGACGACTTCCCCACCATCGCCGTCTACGGCAACACCCCCGATCCGCAGCTGCGGCTGATCACCTGTGGCGGCGACTTCGACCCGGCGGCGGGGAGCTACGAGGACAACGTCGTGGTGTTCGCCTCGCTGGTGGGGACGCGGGCGGCCTGACCGCCGGCGGCTACGGCCGCGTCCAGTGCACGGCCAGCTCGTTGCGCTGGCCGAAGCGCTCGAGGTGGGAGCCGACCACGCCCGAGAGCCGGTCGAGCAGCTCCGGGTCGTCGGCGGTGAGGAACAGCTCGAGGGTCTCCTCGCGGGACCGGAGCAGGCAGTCGCCGCCGCCGAAGACCAGGCGGGTGCCGTCGGCCTCCTCGCGGACCTCGCAGCGCCGGCCCAGGTGGGCGGCCAGCTGCTTGGCGTAGCGGGCGGCGGCCGGGGTGGCGACCGAGGCGGTCGCGGTGCAGGGCTCAGTCACGGGGCGCCTCCGGGCCGTCGGCGAGCAGCAGGTACATCGCGCGGCGGGCGTCGGCGAGGATGCCGGCGGCCGCGGTGAGCTGCGCCGGGGTGCCGGTGCGGCCGACCTGGCGGACGGCGCCGTGCAGCTGCTCGAGCAGCCCGCGCAGGTCGACGTCCGGACCGTCGGCGGCCGCGCCGGCGAACGGGTCGGACCAGGTGTCCCGGCGCGTGGCCACGTGCTCGCGGCCGGCGTCGGTCAGCGTGACGAGCTTGCGGCCGGCCTCGGCGGTGACGGTGGCCAGGCCCTCGTCCTCGAGCTGGCTGATCGTCGGGTAGATGGCGCCGGGGCTCGGCGTCCAGCGGCCGCCGCTGCGCTCGGCGATGGCCTGCATCAGCTGGTAGCCGTGCATGGGCTGCTCGTCGAGCAGCAGCAGGACGGCGGTGCGGACGTCGCCGCGGGGCGCGCGGCCGCTGCCACCGCGGCGGTGCGGGCCGCCGCGGAACGGGCCACCGAAGGGACCGCCGCGGAACGGCAGGTCGCCGGGCTCGGGCCGGCCGCCGCGGGGGTGGTGGGCACGGGCGCGGGGGTGCCGCCCCTCGTGCTTCGGGTGGTGGGGGTGCATGAGGCCTCCTATGACCTATCGGATGACGCTAACGATACATCGTTAGCGTCATGACGCAAGGGTGCCGTCGGAGGACGGCCGCAGCAGCGCCCGGCCCGGTCGGCGGGGAAAGGAGCCGGCGGAGGCCGGCAGCGCGGCGACCACCCAGCCCGCGGCGACCGCTCCGGCGGCGTTGAGCAGCGCGTCCAGCGGAGAGACGACCCGGCCCAGCGGCAGGGCGAGCTGGAGCAGCTCGATGCCCGTGCCCGCCGCCAGCGCGGCGGCGGCCAGCCGCCGCGGGGACCGCAGCGCCGGCCACCGGAGCACCGCGAGGACGGCGGGCACCGCCAGCAGGCCGAGGTTGCCCACCAGCTGCAGCAGGGTGCTCGCCGACCCCAGCCCCGTGGCGTACCAGCGCAGTTCGGGCAGCGGTGACCCCCACGCCCAGCCCGAGCCGGTCGGCGTGAGGGTCACCGCGGCCACGGCCGCGAGCGCGGCGGCCAGCAGGAGATCGAGGGTGCGGCGAGCCGGGGGAGGGGTGGCCATGCCCCGACGGTCGGCGCGGACGCTCGCGGGCACCTGGACGGTCCCTGGAGGTCGGCTGGGAGCGGTGCGCGGCGCAGCCGGCGTCCGGCGATCTCCCGGGCGTGCCGCATCGGGGGCGCCCCGGTACCCCGGGCGGGCGCGGGGCGGCTAAGCCCAGCTCGCGCCGGGGGGGGTCCAGGTCCTCCGGGAACAGGGGGATGATGCCCTCAAGGT
>NZ_JBJGZW010000009.1:0-169405 GCF_054050695.1 Blastococcus sp. SYSU D00820 | reverse complement strand
CGGCGCCCCGGCGCGTCAGGCGCCGGGGCGCTCCGCTGTCCGCTCGGTGACGACCTCGGTGGTCACCCGCTCGACGGTGACCTGGGTGCCGTCCTCCTCGAAGGAGACGGTGGTCAGCTGCAGCTTGATCCGGTCGCGCAGGCCCACCGGCGGCGCGTCACCACCGCAGCGGCGCCGGACCAGCGCCTTGAACTCCTGCTCGATGCCGAACTCGCGCAGGCAGGAGGAGCAGTCCTCGAGGTGCTCGGCGATCACCGCGCGGCGGGCGTCGTCGGTCTCGTGGTCGAGGAACTCGAAGACGTGCGTCAGGACGTCGTCGCAGGAGTTGATCTCGATCGGCTCACCGGCCGGACCGTGCTCGTGCGCGCTCACGAGTGGCTCGCCTCCTCCGAGGCGCCGGCCCGCACGAACCCGCGCTCGCGGGCGTAGTCGGCCAGCAGCTTCTGCAGCCCGCGCCGGCCGCGGTGCAGGCGGGACATCACCGTGCCGATGGGCGTGCCCATGATCTCGGCGATCTCCTTGTAGGCGAACCCCTCGACGTCGGCCAGGTAGACCGCCAGCCGGAAGTCCTCCGGCAGCTGCTGCAGCGCGTCCTTGATGTCGGAGTCGGGCAGGTGGTCCAGCGCCTCGATCTCCGCCGACCGCAGGCCGCTGGAGCTGTGCTCCTCCGCGGCGTAAAGCTGCCAGTCCTGCACCTGGTCGGTGGGGTACTGCTGCGGCTGCCGCTGCTTCTTGCGGTAGCTGTTGATGTAGGTGTTGGTCAGGATCCGGTACAGCCAGGCCTTGAGGTTGGTGCCCTCGGCGAACTGGTGGAACGCGGAGTAGGCCTTGACGAAGGTCTCCTGGACCAGGTCCTCGGCGTCGGCGGGGTTGCGGGTCATCCGCAGCGCGGCCGGGTACAGCTGGTCGAGGTAGGGCAGCGCGTCCCGCTCGAACCGGGCGTCGCGCTCGGCGCGGGTCTCGGCGACCTCGGTCCGGCTGCCGCCCTCACGCGCCTCGGGCACCTCGACCGGCGCACCGGGCGCCGGGGTGGCCGTTCCGGTGGTGGTGTGCTCGTCCGTGGACTCCTCGGGCACAGACCGTCCTCTCTGCGGACCCCGGAGACGGGGCACCACATCGATCGATCCTAGCCGCGCGGCGTCGGGTCGGCCCGGGGGCCGACGGTGCGCGGCCCGCGGACGGGCGCTGGAGACGGTGCTGCTCACGGCCCGTGCAACCGGCGACCGGCGGGCTCGATTCCCGCTCCGCGCGGTCCACCGGGAATCCGGGTCCGCCTCCGCCGGAGGTCCGGCTACGCTCCCGCGCCGTGGCGGCGACCCCCGCGGTGAAGGCACTCGAGAAGGCACGGGTGGCGCACACCCTGCACCCCTACGACCCCGAGCACCCCGCGGACCAGGGGCACGGCGAGGCGGCGGTCGCCGCGCTCGGCTCCGATCCCCGCCAGGTGTTCAAGACGCTGGTCACGCGGGTGGACGGCACGCTCACCGTCGCCGTCGTGCCGGTCAGCACCACCCTCGACCTCAAGGCGCTGGCGGCCGCGGCCGGCGGCCGCAAGGCGGCCATGGCCGATCCGGCCGACGCCGAGCGGACGACCGGCTACGTGCTCGGCGGCATCAGCCCGCTGGGACAGCGCAAGACCCTGCCGACCGTGGTGGACGAGTCGGCCATGACCTTTCCCACGGTCATGGTCAGCGCCGGCCGGCGGGGGCTGCAGGTGGAGCTGGCCCCGGCCGACCTCGTGCGGCTCACCCGCGCCCGGACCGCGCCGATCGGCCGCTGAGCGACCGGCGGCCGGGACGACCCGGACCGGTCAGCGGCCGGAGACGGTGAGCAGCTGGTCGACCGGCGCGTGGTCGTCGGTGAGGACGACGGCGTCGCCGATGAACGCGGCCAGCTCGGCGCCCTCGGCGACCCGGTAGTCCGAGCCCTGCTCCGCCAGCGCCGCGGTGATCTCCGCCAGCGGCAGCGGCTGCTGGGAGGCGACCGCCACCACGTTGCCGCCGGCCTCGCCCGCCAGCACCTGGTCGCGGGCCAGAAGCACGACGTGCGCGAACACCTCCTGGAGGGTGGCCAGCTCGGCGCGGACGAAGTCCATCGGCGGGCGGTCGATCAGGTTGGCCGCGTAGACGCCGTCGTCGGCCAGCGCGTCGTCGACCAGCTGCATCGCCTCCACCGTGGTCAGCTGCCACGGCACCGACAGCCCGCCGAAGGCATCGCCGACCACCAGGTCGCGCTGCCCCGCGGGCTCGTCGGCCAGCCCCACCCGGGCGTCGACGACCCGCACGGCGAGCTCGTCGGAGGTCTCCAGCCCCAGCTGCTCGCGGTCGATGTCGACCACGCCCGGGTCCACCTCGAACACCAGGCTCTCCGTGCCGGGACGGACCTCGGCGAGGTAGCGCGGCAGCGTCAGCCCGCCACCGCCCAGGTGCAGCGCGGACAGCGGCCCGCCCTCGGGCGGCAGCGCGTCGCTGACCGCGGCCAGCGCCTGGACGTAGGCCAGCTCGAGGTGGGTCGGGTCCGCCAGGTCGACGTAGGAGTGCCGGAGGGTGTCGAGCATCAGCACCCGGCCGGTCTCCCGGTCGGGGTCGGCGAGCACGCGGGCGCAGTGGTAGCCGGTCTCCGCCTCGCACGGCGTCGGCGCGACGGCGGCCAGCCCGGCCCCGACGACGGCGAGCACCAGGAGCGCGGCCGGCACCCGGCCTCCGCTGCCGGAGGTGCGGCGCCGCAGCAGCAGGCCCACGACCACCCCGGCGACGACGGTGACCACGCCGGTGCCCACGAGGATGCCGCTGGTCGGGAACAGCGCGACCAGCACGAAGCCGGTGACGAAGGTGGCGGCGATCCCGCCGAGGGTGCCGATGCCCGAGAGCTTGCCGACGACGGCGCCGGTCTCGGCGAGGTCGGACAGCTGCAGCTTGACCACCATCGGCGGCACGGCCGACAGCAGCGCCGCGGGCACCACCACCGCGACGAACGCCAGCAGCAGCACGCTGCCGGCGTCGGCCCCGGTGAACAGCGACCCGGCGAAGCGGACCAGCGGGAGGACGGCGATCACCAGCGCCCCGCCGGCGACCAGCAGCGGGGCGATCAGCCGCCGCGGATCGGTGCGGTCGGCGACCACGCCACCGGCGTAGGCGCCCATCGCGATGGCGGCCAGCGCGAAGCCGATGACCGCGGTGTTGGTCTGCAGGGTGATGCCGACGTACGGCGCGATCAGCCGCAGCCCGGCGATCTCCATGACGAGCACCGCGCCGGAGCTGAGGAAGGTGACCAGCGCGGCCACCCAGTTGGGCAGCGCGACGGGCACGGGGGACGGCGCGGGCACCGGGGCGGCCTCGCTCGAGGTCTGCTCCGCCACGTCAGAACAGCGCCGGCTGGTCGGCGGGCTCGCTGACCGACTCGGTGCGCTCGAGCAGCTGCGCGCCGTTGTTGGCCACGTTGTTCACCGCGGGGCTGACCGGCCGCAGCTCCAGCTGCTCCACCAGCTCCGGTGGGGTCGGGGCGGCCAGCGCGGCGACGTCCTCCCGGGCCGGGTCCAGCCACTCGGCCCACCGGTCGCGCGGCAGCACCAGCGGCATCCGGTCGTGGATCTCGGTGAGCGCGCCGGTGGCGGGGGCGGTGACCACGGTGCAGGTGTAGAGCCGGTCCTCCCCCTGCCCCCACACCTCCCAGAGGCCGGCGAAGGCGAGCACCGAGCCGTCCTGCGGGGTGATGTAGTACGGCTGCTTGCCCGGCCGGTCCAGCCGCTTGGCCCACTCGTACCAGCCGTCGGCCGGCACCAGGCACCGCCGGGAGGCCGCGGCCCGGCGGAAGGCGGGCTTGTCGGCCAGGGACTCCACGCGGGCGTTGAGCATCCGGTTGCCGATCGAGACGTCCTTGGCCCAGGAGGGCACCAGACCCCAGCGCACGACGCGCAGCTCCCGGTGCCCGGCACCGGTGGGGCGGCCCTCGGGATCGCGCTCCTTCTTCCACCGGACGACGTGGACGTCCTTGGTCGGCGCGACGTTGTAGTCGGCCGGCAGCGGTGGCTGCCCCTCGGCCGGCACCGCCTCGAACTCGACCACGAGGTCCTCGGGGCGGCGGCTGGCCGCGTACCGACCGCACATGGGGGTCCTCCCGTTCTCCGGACGGCTGTCCCCACGACTCTAGGTGCGGGGACCGACGGGCCCCGCGACGCGTGGCGTCCGCCCGCGGGGGTAGGGCCGGATGTCGGGAAGCCGTACCGAGAGACGAGGATCACCGCGTGACCGCGACGCAGAACCCCCCGCACGAGCACCCGAAGACCGCCAGCGACTCCGGCGAGCGCCGCTACGCGACGGTCAACCCCTTCACCGGGCAGACCGAGAAGGAGTTCGACTTCACGCCGACCGAGGCCATCGACGGCATCGTCGCCACTGCCCACGCCGCCTACCAGGAGTGGCGGCAGCGCTCCGTCGAGGACCGCGCCGCCGTCGTCCGCCGGGCCGCGGAGCTGATGGACGAGCGCCGCGACGAGCTCGCCGCGCTGATCACCACGGAGATGGGCAAGCGCCGGGAGGAGGCCGCCGGCGAGGTCTACCTCTGCTCGATGATCCTCAAGTACTACGCCGACAACGGCCCGGCGTTCCTCGAGCCCAAGCAGATCACCCCGCTCATGGGCAAGGGCGAGGCCGTCGTCGAGACCGCGCCGATCGGCGTCCTGCTGGCCATCGAGCCGTGGAACTACCCCTACTACCAGGTGGTCCGGGTCATCGGCCCCAACCTGGTGCTGGGCAACACCGTCATCCTCAAGCACGCCGAGAGCACCCCGCAGTGCGCCGTCGCCATCGAGCAGGTGCTCCGCGACGCCGGCGCGCCCGAGGGCGTCTTCACCAACACGTTCCTGCGCATCGCCGACATCGAGCAGGTCATCGCCGACCCGCGGATCCAGGGCGTCACCCTGACCGGCAGCGAGCGGGCCGGCAGCGCCGTCGGCGCCCTGGCCGGCAAGCACCTGAAGAAGTCGGTGCTCGAGCTCGGCGGCAGCGACCCGTTCATCGTGCTCGACGCCGAGGACATGGCGGCCACCGTCAAGGCCGCCACCTCCGGCCGCATGCAGAACACCGGCCAGGCGTGCACCGCCTCCAAGCGGCTGATCGTGACCGAGGAGCTCTTCGAGCCCTTCGTCGAGGGCCTCAAGCAGGCCTTCAGCACCTTCACCCCCGGCGATCCGGCCGACCCGTCGACGTCGCTGGCGCCGCTGTCGAGCGAGCGGGCCGCCCAGGACCTGCACGCCCAGATCCAGGACGCCATCGACAAGGGCGCCACCGTCGTCGCCGGCGGCAAGCGCCCCGACCACCCGGGGGCGTTCGTCGAGGCCACCGTCCTCACCGACGTGACCCCGGAGATGCGGGCCTACCGCGAGGAACTGTTCGGTCCCGCCGCCGTCGTCTACAAGGTCAAGGACGCCGAGGAGGCCATCGCGCTGGCCAACGACAGCGACTACGGCCTGGGCGCCACCGTGATGAGCAGCGACCTCGACCGCGCGCGGGCGGTGGCCGACCGGCTCGAGGCCGGCATGGTCTGGATCAACCAGCCGACCGGCTCCTCCCCCGAGCTGCCCTTCGGCGGCGTGAAGCGCTCCGGCTACGGCCGCGAGCTCTCCGAGCTGGCCATGTTCGAGTTCGCCAACCGGCGGCTGGTGCGCACCCTGCCGGCCAAGAAGGCCAGCAAGCCCATCAGCGGCTGAGCAGCGGCGGTGCGGCGCTCGGGCAGGATGTCCCCGTGACAGATGTCTGGTCGGCGCCGCACCGCCCGACGCCGGTCGACGCCGTCGTCGCCCTGCCCGGCTCGAAGTCGATCACCGCGCGGGCGCTGGTGCTGGCCGCGCTGTCCGACGGGCCCAGCCGCCTGGTGCGCCCGCTGCGGGCCCGCGACACCGAGCTCATGGCCGCCGGGCTGCTGGCGCTCGGCGTCGCGATCGAGGACGACGGCGCGGACTGGCTGGTCACCCCCGGCGCCCTGCACGGCCCGGCCGAGGTGGACGCCGGCCTGGCCGGCACCGTGCTGCGCTTCCTCCCGCCGGTCGCCGCGCTGGCCACCGGCGACGTCCGGCTCGACGGCGACCCGCGGCTGCGGGAGCGGCCCAACGCCGGGCTGATCGCGGCGCTGCGCGCCCTGGGCGTCGAGGTGGAGGACGGCGGCCGGGGGCGTGCCCCGTTCACCGTGCACGGCACCGGCGGGGTGCGCGGCGGCGCGGTCGCCGTCGACGCGACCGAGAGCTCCCAGATCGTCTCCGGGCTGCTGCTGGCCGCCGCCCGCTTCGACGAGGGCCTGGACCTCTCGCTGGCCGGCGGGCTGCCCTCGATGCCGCACGTGGAGATGACCGTGACCGCCCTCGGCGAGCACGGCGTCGAGGTCACCCCGACCGAGCGCGGCTGGCGGGTCGCCCCCGGCCCGGTCCGCGCGCTGGACCGTGTGGTCGAGCCCGACCTGTCCAACGCCGCGCCGTTCCTCGCGGCGGCACTGGTGACCGGGGGCCGGGTGACCGTGCCCGACTGGCCGGAGCGCACCACCCAGCCCGGCGCCCAGCTCGACCGCTTCCTCACCGACATGGGCGCGACGGTGGTCCGCACGCCGGAGGGGCTGCAGGTCACCGGCTCGGGCGGGATCCGGCCGCTGGTCGCCGACCTCGGGGCCGTCGGGGAGCTGACCCCGGTGCTGGCCGCGCTGTGCGCGCTGGCCGACGGGCCGTCCCGGCTGACCGGCATCGGGCACCTGCGCGGGCACGAGACCGACCGGCTGCAGGCGCTCGACGAGGTGCTCGGCGCCGTCGGCGCGCGGGTCGAGCAGCTGCCCGACGGGCTGGTCGTCGAACCCGGGCCGCTGCGGCCGGCCGTCGTCGACTCCTACGCCGACCACCGGATGGTCATGGCCGCCGCCGTCCTCGGCCTGGCCGTCGACGGCGTGCGGGTGACCGGGCCGGAGGCGGTGACCAAGACGCTGCCGGACTTCCGGGAGCGCTGGGCGGCGATGCTGGCGACGACCGCGGGGGTGGCGCCCTGAGCCGCCGGCACGACAGCCGGTCGGACGAGGACGACGTCCGGGTCCGGCCCAGCCGGCGCGGTTCCCGGCCGCGCACACGCACCCGGCCGGCGCACGAGGACGCCGTCCCCGGGCTGGTGGTCGCCGTCGACCGCGGCCGGATGCAGGTGCGCATCGAGGGTCCGGACGGCGCTCCGCTCGAGGTGACCGCGATGCGCGCCCGCGAGCTCGGCCGGCACGGCGTCGTCGTCGGCGACCGGGTGCGGCTGGTCGGCGACACCAGCGGCCGCCCGGACACCCTGGCCCGCATCGTCGTCATCGAGGACCGTTCCACGTCGCTGCGGCGCACCGCCGACGACACCGACCCCGCCGAGCGGGTGGTCGTGGCCAACGCCGACCAGCTGGTGGTGGTCACCGCGGTGACCGACCCCGATCCCGCGCTGGGCTTCCTCGACCGCTGCCTGGTGGCCGCCTACGCCGGTGGCCTGGAGCCGCTGCTCTGCCTCACCAAGACCGACCTGGCCAGTCCCCAGCCGCTGCTCGACCGGTACGCCGGCCTCGACGTCGAGGCGGTGCCGATGTCGCGCGAGGCGCCGCTGGACGAGCTGCTGGAGCGGCTGTCCGGCCGGATGAGCGTGCTGGTGGGTCAGTCCGGTGTCGGCAAGTCGACCCTGGTCAACCGGCTGGTGCCCGACGCCTTCCGCGCCACGGGCGACGTGAGCAAGATCGGCAAGGGCCGGCACACGTCGTCCTCGGCGGTGCTGCTGGACCTCCCCGCTGGCGGCACGGTGATCGACACCCCGGGCATCCGCTCCTTCGGGCTGGCGCACGTGACCGCCGACGACGTCCTCGTGCCCTTCGACGAGATCGCCGAGGCGGCCACCGAGTGCCCGCCCGGCTGCGGGCACACCGCCGAGGACCCGGACTGCGCGCTCGACGCGTGGGCGGCCGCGGGCCCGCCGGGCCGGGGGGTGCAGCTGGCCGCGGTGCGGGTGCTGCTGGCCGCGGTGGGGCAGGTCGGCCCGGGCTACTGACCTGCCTCAGCCGGCCGGCACCCCGAACGGGCCGGGCCCCCACGGGGAGACGAACAGGGCGTCGTCCATCGGCTCGTCGACGGCCTCGATCCGCAGGTCGTGCCCGTCGCCGGCGAACGTCCCGCCGATCGCCTCGGTCCACACGCAGACCCCCGTCCCCACGTCCAGCCGGACGAGGTGCTCGCCGGGGTACTCCGCCTCGGGCGCGTCGGCACCCCACTCGGCGCGGTCGACCTCGGCCGAGCGCAGCAGCGGGCAGCAGCCGCAGCGGGGCTCGTAGGCCGGCGTCGTCCGGACCAGGGCCTCCCAGGCCGGCCGGCCCCAGTGCTCGACCTCGCGGAGGGACAGGTACTCCAGCGGTTCCGCGCCCGCGTCCGGGCGGGGGTCGGCGAGCTCGGCCGGGTCGAGCATCGCCACCCACCGGTAGTCCTGGTACAGCGGGTCGTCGAGCGCGACGCCGTCGGGCCGCTCCCCCACCAGCCCGTCGGGCCGCAGCACCGGGGGCGGGCCCTCCGCCGGCCAGGGCAGCGCCGCGGTGCGGGACCCGCCGGGCGAGAGCAGGCCCACCACCTGCGGGCCCTCGCGCCCGGCCTGCAGCACCTGCCCCGCCGCGTCCTCGACCCGCAGGGCGCCCGGCCGGCGCAGCCACGCCCGCACCGGCGGGCTCCAGGCCCGTCCGGACCGGCGGCGCTCGGTGAACCGCAGCGTCGCGAACCGCCACGGCGAGGACCGCGCGAGCGCGGCGAAGGCGTCGGGGGTCGGCGTGGGCGTGGGCACCGGCCGATGATGGGCGGCCGCCGGCCCCGGCGCGAACGCCTTTCGCGCGCGAAGGGCTAGACGTCCACCCAGCCTCCGCTGCGCCAGTACAGCCCGGCCTCGCGCGACAGCAGCCCGCCGTCGACCAGGTACCGGCGCAGCGCCGCGGTGTCGGGGTGCCAGACCGCCAGCAGCGCGTTGACCTCGCGCTCGGGATAGCGGACGCCGACGTCGAACACCCGCACCAGGTGCTCGAGCACGATCCGCCGCTTGGCCGCCTGCGCCGGGATCGACACCAGCCGGCCGTCCCGCACGAACGCCCCGAGGACGGCGGCCTCGGCCGGGTCGTCGGACAGCGGCTCGGGTGCCGGCGCGGCCTCCGCGGCGGCCCGGGCGGCGGCACCGAACCGGTCGGCGAGCAGCTCGAGGACGTGCCCGTCGCGACGCACCAGGCCGCCACGCGCCAGCCGCCGCGCGGCGAGCGCGACCTCCTTGAGCCCGAGCCCCGAGGCCGCGGCGACCTCCTCGATGGTGCCGGCGCCGAGCGCGAGCGCGGCCACGACCTTCAGGCGTACGGGGTCGGCGAGCAGCCCCACGATCGTCGCGGCGTCCACGTCGGACGACGGTATCCGCGCATCGCCGCGCCCGGCCGGGGGTAGCCCCGCGTCATGGTGAGCCCCATCGACATCCAGAAGGCCCTGAGCGGCATGGACTACCCGGCCAGCAAGGAGCAGATCGTCTCGCACGCGGAGTCCAACGGCGGGGGGAAGGACGTCCTCGAGGCGCTGAAGGGCATCGAGGACCGCGAGTACGAGGGGCCCAGCGGGGTCAGTTCCGCGGTCTTCGACTGACCGCCCGCTAGGTTCGGTGCCCATGACACCGGGCCGGGACTACACCGGGGACATGCACCTCGCCCACGTGCTGGCCGACCAGGCGGACTCCATCAGCCTGGACCGGTTCCGGGCGCAGGACCTCCAGGTCGACACCAAGCCGGACCTCACGCCGGTGACCGACGCCGACCGCGCCGTGGAGGAGCAGCTCCGGATCACCCTGGCGCGGGCCCGCACCCGCGACGCCGTCCTCGGCGAGGAGATGGGGACGACGGGGCACGGGCCGCGCCGGTGGGTGCTCGACCCGATCGACGGCACCAAGAACTTCGTCCGCGGGGTGCCCGTGTGGGCCACCCTGATCGCGCTGTTCGACGGTGACGAGCCGGTGGTGGGGCTGGTGTCGGCGCCGGCGCTCAACCGCCGCTGGTGGGCGGCCAAGGGCGTCGGCGCGTGGACCGGCCGCCGGCTGGAGTCGGCCACCCGCTGCCGGGTCTCCCAGGTCGGCGCGCTGGCCGACGCGAGCCTGTCGTACTCGAGCCTGTCGGGCTGGGAGGAGCGGGGCCTGCTCGACGGCTTCCTCGACCTCACCCGCGCGGTCTGGCGCACCCGTGCCTACGGCGACTTCTGGAGCTACGTGCTGCTCGCCGAGGGTGCGGTCGACCTGGCCTGCGAGCCCGAGGTGTCGGTGTGGGACCTCGCCGCCCTCGACGTCATCGTGCGCGAGGCCGGCGGCACCTTCACCGACGTGAGCGGCGCCCCCGGGCCGGCCGGGGGCAGCGCGCTGGCCAGCAACGGCCTCCTGCACGACGCCGCGCTGGGCCACCTGCGACCGCGCCAGGACTGAGCACGGACGACGGCGGCGCCGCTCCCCGCAGCGGAACGGCGCCGCCGTCGGTCGTCCGCGTCAGTGCGTGGGCCGGCCGCCCCGGTTGATGAACCGGCCGCGCAGCTGCTCGACCTTGGCCCGGGTCTTCGGGTCGCGGGCCATCTGCTGGGCCCGCGCGGTCACCTGGCGCAGGGCCTGCTGGCCCTTGGGGGACCGCGCGAACTGCGCGACCTTGTTGATGATCGACGACGCCGCCGCCATGCCGTTCCTCCTCGCACCCGGGCGGAGCCATCGGTGCGGCTCCGCTCTCCCGATCAACGGTCGCAGCCCGGGCGCCGTTCCGCGCGGCGGGGCTCGACCGTCCGCCCGGGCGCCCGGGCCGGCTCGAGCACGACGCCGGTGCCCCGGGCGGCCAGCAGCGCGGCTCCGGTGGCCGAGGCGCTGCGCAGCGGCAGGTACCGCACCGGCGTCCCGAGGGCGTCGGCGAGCGCCTGCTGCACCACCGGCGGCCGGCCGCCGCCCCCGGTGAGGACGACGCCGTCCTCCCCCGCCGCGCCGAGCAGCCCCGCGGCGGCCGCCACCGCGGTCACGACCCCCTCGACCGCCGACCGGGCGAGGTCGGCTCGGGTGGTCGTGGCCGACAGCCCGCTCCAGCCGCCGCGGTCGTCGGGCCCGGCCACCCCGCCGCGCTCGCCGGTGAGGAACGGCCGGAACCGCACACCCCCGGCGCCCGGGGCCGCGGACGCGGCGGCCGCGAACAGCTCCGCCTCGGTCAGGCCGAGCACGCCGGCCACCCACGACCAGGCCAGCCCCGCGTTCTGCAGCGCCGCCATCGCGTACCAGCCGCCCTCGGCGTCGGCGTAGCCGTGCACCGGCGGGTCGTCGGCCGGCGCCGGCGTCCAGCCCGGCCGCAGCACCTGCGCGCCGCTGCCGAGGTTCACCTGGAGCCCTCCGCGCACCCCGGCGGCGAGCAGCGCGAGCGGGGTGTCCGCGCCACCGACCACGACCGGCACCTCCCCGACCGGCAGCGCGGCGACGCCGGACGGCTCGTCGGAGGGCCGCACCCGCGGCAGCAGCCGGGCGGGCACCCCCGCGGCCGCGACCGCCGCGGCCGACCAGTCGTCGGCGGGGAGGTCCCAGAGCAGGGTCGCCGAGGCGTCGCTGCGGTCGGTGACCGCCGGGTCGGCGCCGGGCAGCAGGGTGACGCGCAGGGCGTCCTTGGGCAGCAGGACGGCGGCGGCCCGGTCGACGACGTCCGGCCGGTGCGCGGCCAGCCAGGCGAGCACCGGACCGGTCATCCCGGGCACCAGCGGGTTGGCCAGCGCGGCGCGGTCGGCCGCGGGCAGCGCCCGCCAGCGGCCGACCTCGGCGGTGGCGCGGGTGTCGGGCCAGAGCACCGCCGGGCCGAGCGCGGCGCCGGCCGCGTCGACCAGCACGGTGCCGTGCATCTGCCCGGACAGCCCCAGCCCGGCCACCCGCGTGGCGCGCAGCGCCGGCGCCACCTCGGCCAGCGCGGCGTCGAACGCGGTGCGCCAGACGCCGACGTCCCCCTCGGCGCGGCCGGGTCCCGGCCGGCTGACGGGATAGCCGGCCTCGGCCTCCGCGGCGGTGCGGCCGTCCTCGTCGAGGGCGACCAGCTTCAGCCCGCTGGTGCCGAGGTCGGCGCCGAGCCAGACGTCGGCCACGACCTCAGCGGCCGGTGCCGTGCGCGGTGCCCCCGGCGCGGCCGTTGCGGTCGGCCAGCAGCCCGGCGAGCGTGCTGAGCGCGATCTCGGCCGGCGCCCGGGAGCCGATGTCCAGCCCGATCGGCCGGTGCACCCGTGCCACCTCCTCCGGCGGCACGCCGAGCGCGGCCAGCGCCGCCACGTGCGGGCCCTCGTGCCGCGGGTTGCCCATGACGCCCACCCAGCGCACCGGGCGGGCGAGGGCGTCGCGCAGCACCTCGCCCAGCTCGGGCCGGTGGTGGTCGGTCACCACGACGTCGGCGAGGGCGAGATCCAGCCGGTCGTCGAGCTCGGCGAACCCCGCCACCGCGCCGGCCGGGCGGTCGGCCGCCGGGTCCAGCAGCGCGGTGCGGTAGCCCAGCTCCGGAGCCCAGCGCAGCAGCACCTCGGCCACCGGCGAGGCGAAGACGGCGACCAGCACGCGGTCCGGCGTCGGGTCGGCGGTCACGAGGCCCGCTCGGGGCTGTCGCCGTAGGTGTAGGCGGCGTCGGGGTACCGGCTGCCGACCGGCGGCGGCACGATCTCGGCCAGCCGGGCGAGGTCGTCGGCGGAGAGCTCGACCGCGACCGCGCCGACGTTCTCCTCCAGGTAGCGGCGGCGCTTGGTGCCGGGGATCGGCACGACGTCGTCCCCCTGCGCGAGCACCCAGGCCAGCGCGAGCTGGCCGGCGGTCACGCCCCGCTCCTCCGCCATCGACCGCACGGCGTCGACCAGGCGCAGGTTGGCGGTGAACGCCTCCCCGGTGAACCGCGGGGAGTTGCGCCGGAAGTCGTCCTCGCCGAAGTCCGCGGGGCTGGTGATGGCACCGGTGAGGAAACCGCGGCCCAGCGGGCTGAACGGCACGATGCCGATGCCGTGCTCGCGGGCCACGCCGAGCACCTCACCCTCGAGGTCGCGGGTCCACAGCGACCACTCGCTCTGCAGCGCCGCGATGGGGTGCACCGCGACCGCGCGGCGGATCGAGGCGGCGCTGGCCTCCGACAGGCCCAGGTACCGGACCTTGCCCTGCTGCACCAGCTCGGCCATCGCGCCGACGGTGTCCTCGATCGGCACCGTCCGGTCGACCCGGTGCTGGTAGTAGAGGTCGATGGTGTCCACGCCGAGCCGGCGCAGGCTGGCCTCGGCGCAGGCCCGCACGTTCTCCGGGCGGCCGTCGGTCACCATGCCGTCCGCGGTGCGGCGGAGGGAGAACTTGGTGGCCAGCTGCGCCTCGTCGCGGCGGCCGGCGATCGCCGCCCCGACCAGCTCCTCGTTGTGCCCGTCGCCGTAGACGTCGGCGGTGTCCAGGAAGGTGACGCCGAGCTCCAGCGCCCGGTGGACGGTCGCGATCGACTCGTCGCGGTCGGCGGTGCCGTAGGACTGGCTCATGCCCATGCAGCCCAGGCCGAGGGCGGAGACGGTCAGGCCGCCCCGGCCGAGGGTGCGGGTGCCGATTCCGGGATCCGAGGTCATGGCCGCATCCTTCCCCCCGGGACGCAGCGCGGGCCACCGCCGGTCTGGTGGGATGGAGCCGGGACGCCGGCCGTCGGTGTCCGCCGAGGAGGTCCCGTGCAGTACGCCGAGTCCGTCGTCGACCTGATCGGCGGGACGCCGCTCGTGCGGCTCCGCTCGGTCACCCGGGACCTGGGCCCGGACGCCCCGCTGGTGCTGGCCAAGGTCGAGTACCTCAACCCCGGCGGCTCGGTGAAGGACCGCATCGCCGTCCGCATGGTCGACGCGGCCGAGGCCAGCGGCGCCCTGCAGCCGGGCGGCACGATCGTGGAGCCGACCAGCGGCAACACCGGCATCGGCCTGGCCCTGGTCGCCCAGCAGCGCGGCTACCGCTGCGTCTTCGTCTGCCCCGACAAGGTCGGGCAGGAGAAGATCAACGTGCTCAAGGCCTACGGCGCCGAGGTGGTCGTCTGCCCGACCGCCGTCGACCCGGCCGATCCGCGCTCCTACTACTCGGTGTCCGACCGGCTGACCCGGGAGACGCCGGGCGCGTGGAAGCCCGACCAGTACTCGAACCCGGCCAACCCGCAGTCGCACTACGAGACGACCGGGCCGGAGATCTGGGCGCAGACCGAGGGCCGGGTGACGCACTTCGTCACCGGGGTCGGCACCGGCGGCACGATCAGCGGCATCGGCCGCTACCTGAAGGAGGCCTCCGGCGGGCGGGTGCAGGTCATCGGCGCCGACCCCGAGGGCTCGGTCTACTCCGGCGGCACCGGCCGGCCCTACCTGGTCGAGGGCGTCGGCGAGGACTTCTGGCCCGACGCCTACGACCGCACCATCGCCGACGGCATCGTGGCCGTCTCCGACGGCGACTCCTTCGCGATGACCCGGCGGCTGGCCCGCGAGGAGGGTCTGCTGGTCGGCGGGTCCTGCGGCATGGCCGTCGCCGCGGCGCTGCGGGTGGCCGAGGGGCTGACCGCCGACGACGTCCTGGTGGTGCTGCTGCCCGACGGCGGCCGCGGGTACCTGAACAAGATCTTCAACGACACGTGGATGGCCGACTACGGCTTCCTCGACGTCACCTCCGGCACCACCGTCGGCGACCTGCTGCACACCAAGGGCGGCGAGACGCCGACCCTCGTGCACACGCACCCCAACGAGACGGTGCGCGACGCGATCGACATCCTGCGCGAGTACGGGGTCAGCCAGCTGCCGGTGGTGCGGGCCGAGCCGCCGGTGACCGCCGGTGAGGTGGTCGGCTCCGTCGACGAGAAGACGCTGCTCGACGCCCTGTTCGCCGGCCGCGCCTCGCTGGCCGACCGGGTGGAGAAGCACATGTCGCCGCCGCTGCCGATCATCGGCTCCGGCGAGCCGGTGACCGCCGCCGTCGCCGACCTCGGCGACGCCGACGCGCTGCTCGTGCACGTCGACGGCAAGCCCGCCGGCGTGGTGACCCGGCAGGACGTGCTCGGCCACCTCGCCGGCCACGTGCCCGGCAAGGTCGCCGGCGCCGCGCCTACGGTCGGGGCATGAGCGGCACCCCGGGCTTCAACACCCGCGCCATCCACGCCGGGCAGGAGCCCGACCCGGCGACCGGCGCGGTCATCGTCCCGCTGCACCTGACCACCACCTACAAGCAGGACGGCGTCGGGGGCCTGCGCGGCGGCTACGAGTACAGCCGCAGCGGAAACCCCACGCGCGACGCGCTGCACGAGGCGCTGGCCGCCCTGGAGCAGGGCACCCGCGGGCTGGCCTTCGCCTCGGGCCTGGCCGCCGAGGACACCCTGCTGCGGACCGTCTGCGAGCCCGGCAGCCACGTCGTGCTGGGTGGGGACGCCTACGGCGGCACCTACCGGCTGATCTCGAAGGTCGCCTCGCGGTGGGGCGTCGAGCACTCCCCCGCCGACCTCAACGACGCCGACGCCCTGCGCGCGGCGATCCGGCCGACCACGCGGGTGATCTGGTGCGAGACGCCGACCAACCCGCTGCTCAACATCGCCGACATCGCGCTCACCGCACAGATCGCGCACGAGGCCGGCGCGCTGCTCGTCGTCGACAACACCTTCGCCTCGCCCTACCTGCAGCAGCCCCTGACCCTCGGCGCGGACGTCGTCGTCCACTCGACGACGAAGTACCTGGGCGGCCACTCCGACGTCGTCGGCGGCGCGCTGGTCGTCCGCGACGAGGAGCTCGGCGAGCGGCTGGCCTTCTCCCACAACGCCATGGGCGCGGTCGCCTCGCCGTTCGACTCGTGGCTGGTGCTGCGGGGGCTGAAGACGCTCGGCGTCCGCATGGACCGGCACCAGGCCAACGCCGCCCGGATCGCCGAGTACCTGTCCTCCCGCGACGACGTCTCCGCCGTCCTCTACCCCGGCCTGCCCGGCCATCCGGGGCACGAGATCGCCGCCCGGCAGATGTCCGGCTCCGGCGGCATGCTCTCGTTCCGCCTGGCCGGCGGCGAGGAGGCGGCGCTGCGGGTCTGCGAGCGGGCGCAGCTGTTCACCCTCGCGGAGTCCCTCGGCGGCGTGGAGTCGCTGATCGAGCACCCGGCGCGGATGACGCACGCCAGCGCGGCCGGGTCGCCGCTGGAGGTGCCGGCCGACCTCGTCCGGCTGTCGGTCGGCATCGAGGACGTCGACGACCTGCTGGCCGACCTGGAGCAGGCGCTGGCCTGACGGTGCTCAGCCGGGCAGCCGCGCCGGCAGCCGCTTGAGGCCGTTGACGAACGAGGAGGCCAGCCGGCGTGGCGGGCCGGCCACCTCGAGGTCGGGCAGCTGGTCGAACAGCGCCCGGAAGGTCACCTGGAGCTCGCGGCGGGCCAGGTGCGCGCCGAGGCAGAAGTGCGGTCCCCGGCCGCCGAAGCCCACGTGCGGGTTGGGGTCGCGGCCGACGTCGAAGCGGTGGGGGTCGGCGAACACCGCCGGATCCCGGTTGGCCGCGGCGTAGAACAGCAGGAACTTGTCACCGGCGGCGAAGCGGTGGCCGGAGATCTCGCCGTCGCAGGTGGCGGTGCGCCGCATCCACGTGACGGGGCTGACCCAGCGGACCACCTCCTCCACGCCGGTGCGGTCCAGGGCGGGGTCCGCGGCCCACCGCGCGCGCTGGTCGGGGTGCTCGGCGAGCGCCAGCACGCCCTGGGAGATGGCGTTGCGGGTGGTCTCGTTGCCGGCCACCAGCAGCAGGATGAAGAACGAGGCGATCTCCTGGGAGGACAGCCGCGCCCCGTCGACCTCCGACCGGACCAGCGCGGTGGTGAGGTCGTCGCGGGGCTCCGCGGCGCGCTCGGCGGCGAGCCGTTCCATGAGCGCGGCCATCTCCATGCCGGCGGTGAGGAAGGCGGTGAGCGGGTCGCCGTCCTCGATCAGCTCGGGGTCCCCGCCGGACAGGATCACCGTCGAGTGCGCCAGCACCGCCGCGCGGTCGGCCTCCGGGACGCCCATCATGTCGCAGATGACCCGCAGCGGGATGGGCGCGGCGATGTCGGCGACGACGTCGATCCAGCCGTCGCCCGTCGCCGCCTTCGCCCGCGCCGCCGCCAGGACGTCGTCGACGACGGCGCGCACCGAGTCCAGCGTCCGCTCCAGCATCCGCGGCGTGAACGTCTTCGCCACGATCCGGCGGATCCCCGCGTGCCGCGGGTCGTCCATGCTGATCAGCGAGCCGTAGAACTCGTTGAGGTCGGCGGGCACGTCCTGGATGGACACCGCGCCCCGGCCGGAGCAGAAGAGCCCGGGCTGCGAGCTGATCGCGTCCAGGTCGGCGTACCGGGTGACCGCCACGTACCCCGGGCCGGCCGGCAGACCGGGGAGCTCGGGCTCGGCGAAGAAGGCGAACGGCCGCTCGCTGCGCAGCCGGTCGAACGCCGCGTGCCGGTACTCCGGCGGTGTGATCCACCAGAACCGGTCGGAGAGGTCCACGCCCGCCAGGTCCACGCTCGCCAGGTCCACGCCTGCCGGGTCCACCGCACCGGGGTCAGCACCGGCCGGGGGCACTGCATCGACGGTCACGGGCGGGCTCCCTCGTCGGGCGGCGGGCGGTGACCGCACCGTAGAGAGCCGGTGCTGCGACGGACAACACGCGACGGCGCGTCCCGGGTGGGGCCGGTCAGAGCGGAAGCGTCAGGATCCTGGGCCCGTCCTCGGTGACCGCCACGGTGTGCTCGACGTGCGCGGCGCGGCTGCCGTCGGCGCTGCGCAGCGTCCACCCGTCGGCGTCGACGGTGTAGTCGTCCGAGCCGCCGGCGAGGAACCACGGCTCGATCGCGATCACCAGGCCCGCGCGCAGCGGCACCCCGCGGCCGGCCCGGCCCTCGTTGGGCACGGACGGCGCCTCGTGCATCGTCCGCCCGACGCCGTGGCCGCCCTGGTCGGTGTTGATGCCGCAGCCCCCGGCCCGGCCGACCGCGCCGATCGCGGCGGAGACGTCGCCGACCCGGTTGCCGACGACGGCGGCCGCGATGCCCGCCGCCAGGGCCCGCTCGGCGGTGGCCACCAGCTCGAGGTCCTCCGGGCGCGGCGTGCCGACCGGGAAGGTGATGGCGGCGTCGCCGACCCAGCCGTCGAGCACCGCACCGGCGTCGACGCTGAGCAGGTCGCCGTCCTGCAGCTCCTCGGGCGTCGGGATGCCGTGCAGCGCGACGTCGTTGACCGACAGGCACACCACCCCGGGGAACGGCGGGGTGGTCGGCAGCGGCGCGTAGCCGAGGAACGGCGAGCCGGCGCCGGCGGCGGCCAGGACGTCGCGCGCGACGCCGTCCAGCTGGCTCAGCCGGACGCCGGGGGCCGCGGCCGCCCGCACCGCCGCCAGCATGTCGGCGACCACCGCGCCGGCCGCGCGCATCGCGTCCAGCTCCCCAGGGGTGCGCAGCTCGATCATCTCTCCGCCTTCCGGTATGACTATCCCGGTATTAGTATCACGCCATGGTCCGACCACCGCTGACGGCAGCCGCGCGCGACCGCGGTCGCCGCCTGGGCGCCCTGCTCCGCGCCGCCCGCGGCGACCGGAGCCCCGCCGACGTCGCCGCCGCCTCGGGCGTCAGCCAGGAGGCGCTGCGCAAGATCGAGACCGGGCGGGTGCCCACGCCGGCGTTCTTCACGGTGGCCGCGCTCGCCGGCGCGCTCGACGTGTCGCTCGACCACCTGCTCGCCGAGCTGGCGCCGCCTCAAGGGGAGGCGGCGCTCACCGCCTGAGCCCGGTGCGCGGTCAGGCGCCGTGTTCCCCGGTCCCGGTCAGCCGTGCCGCCAGCCACGCCCGCGCCCGACCGACCCCCGCGATGCCGCGCTCCCGCGCCGCGGCGACCTGCCGGGCCAGCGCGCCGGAGGCGCACAGCTCCAGCGCGGCGTCCAGGGCCGCGGCGGTGAGGGTCTCCGCCGACAGCACGAGGGGCCAGCCCAGCGCCGCGGCCTGCGCGGTCACCTTGGCGCCGCCCTCGATCGGATCGCAGGCGATGACCGGCCGGTCGTGCTTGATGCCGAGCACCAGGGCGTGCAGCCGCATGCTCACCACGACGTCGGCCCGCCGGATCAGCGCCTCCACCTGGACCGGCGCCCGCCGGTACGGCTTCTCGTAGAGGTCCATGTCCAGCTCGAACCAGGGCAGGTTGCGGGTGGCCAGCCACTCCTCGATGACGCCCCGCACGCCCTCGGCGCGGCTGCGGTCGCCGTACTCCCCCTGCGCCGGGGTGAAGGCGACGGCGACGACCGGCGCCGACACCGGAGGGCTCGCGACGGCGAGGTCCGGGCGGGACAGCCCCGGCGCGTCGCGCTCCCAGACCCCGTGGAACAGCTCGCGGCCGGCCTCCTCGACCACCGAGACGTTGACCGCCCAGCGCGTGGCGCCGGCGAAGGTCGCGCACAGCTCTTCGAGCAGCGGCGCGCGCCGGATCGGGCCGCTGACGAACACCAGGTGCGTGTAGTCGGCCGGATCGACGTCGCGCCAGTGCACGCCGCGTTCCAGGTAGGGGGCCTCGGCGACGTCGTGGTCGATGCCGAGGCCGGTCAGCCAGGCGGCCACCGCATCGGCGCCGAGCTCGTCGCCGACCGTGGCGATCACCTCGTCGAAGCTGAACCACCCGGCTACGAGAACACGCACACGGCCCAGCCTGACAGGCGGAGATGACGATCCGGGGACGGGGGGACGACGCCGGGAAGGCGCACGCCGCCGCCGCGGTTGTGCCGGCCATGAGCACCGTCGACAGCTCGCCCGACCGCGCCGCCCGCGAGGCGGAGCGGGAGCGGCTGCGTGCCGCGCACCTGCGCCCGCCGGCCGAGCGGCCGGCCTCCACCGCCCGCGGTCTGCACCACACCGCGCTCATCAGCTCCGACGTGGAACGGACCATCCGCTTCTACCAGGACGTCCTCGGCTTCCCGCTCACCGAGCTGATCGAGAACCGCGACTACCCCGGGTCGTCGCACTTCTTCTTCGACATCGGCAACGGCAACCTGCTGGCCTTCTTCGACTTCCCCGGCCTGGACGTGGGGCCCTACGCCGAGGTGCTCGGGGGCCTGCACCACATGGCCATCAGCGTCGAGCCCGGGCGCTGGCAGGAGCTGGTCGACCGGCTCGCCGCGGCCGGGGTCGAGCACGAGGTGCACAGCGGCGTCTCGGTGTACTTCCGCGACCCCGACGGCGCGCGCATCGAGCTGATCGCCGACCCGCTGGGCGAGATGTACGGCCAGGCCGTCCTGTGACCCGGTGAGCCAGCCACCCCGGCCCGGGCCCCGCACCCGGGTCACCCTGCCGACGCTCTCCCCCTCCTCCCGGCTGTACCTGGGCACCGAGGCCGGTGGGTCCGCGCTGCTGCTCATCGGCACGCTGTGCGCCCTGGCCTGGGCCAACTCCCCCTGGTCGGGCGGCTACGACGGTTTCTGGTCCACGCCGGTGTCCCTGGGCGCCGGCGACCTCGTGCTGTCCATGGACCTGCGGCACTGGGTGAACGACGGCGCCATGACGCTGTTCTTCCTCGTCGTCGGCCTGGAGATCACCCGCGAGGTTGCCACCGGCGAGCTGCGCGACCGGCGCGCGGTCGCCGCGCCGGCGCTCGGCGCCCTCGGCGGGCTCGCCGTGCCGGCACTGGTCTACCTGGCGTTCAACCCGTCGGGGCCGGCGTCGGCGGGCTGGGGCGTGGTGATGTCCACCGACACCGCGTTCGTCCTCGGCGTCCTCGCACTGTTCGGCCCGCGCTGCCCCGACCGGCTGCGGCTGTTCCTGCTGACGCTGGCGATCGTCGACGACATCGGCGCGATCACCGTGATGGCGCTGTTCTACAGCTCCGACCTCGTGCTGCCCGCGCTGGCCGTCTCCGCCGTGCTGGTCGTCGCCCTGGTGGCGCTGCGCTGGGCCGGGGTCTGGCGGCTGACGCCGTACCTGCTCGTCGGTGGCGCGCTGTGGCTGGCGGTGCACGCCTCCGGCGTGCACGCCACGCTGGCCGGCGTCCTGCTCGGCCTGCTGGTGCCCTCCCGGCCACCTGCGCCCGACGTCGTGGCGCGCACCGGCGCCTACGGCCGCGCGCTGCGCGAGCAACCCGACGCCGAGCGGGCCCGGCTGGCCGCGCTCGCGGCGGCCTCGACCGTGCCGGCGAACGCGCGGCTGCAGCACGCGCTGCACCGGTGGACGGCCTACCTCGTGGTGCCGGTGTTCGGCCTGGCCAACGCCGGCGTGCCGCTCGACGGGGAGACGCTGACCGCCGCGGCCTCCTCCCCGGTCACGATCGGCGTCGCCCTGGCGCTGCTGGTCGGCAACGCCATCGGCATCACCCTCGGCGCGACGGCCGCGCTGCGCACCGGGTGGGGCATCCTGCCCGGCGGGGTGCGCTGGTCACACCTGGTGGCCGGCGCGACGCTGGCCGGCATCGGCTTCACCATCTCGCTGTTCATCGCCGACCTGGCGTTCCGGGACGACGCAGCGCTGCGCGAGCAGGCCATGATCGGCATCCTCGGGGGCTCGCTGACCGCCGCCGTCGTCGGCGTGGTCCTGCTGCGGGTCCTCGGTGACCGGTTCCCGCTGTGCACGCCGGAGGCGGAGGGGCCAGCGACGCTGCCGCCGCGGCCCTGGCTCGAGCCCAGCGTCCCCGCCTGACCCGCCGGCGGCCGCGGCCACCGCGACCGCCCGGCGCAGCGCCTCCAGCTCCGGTCGGCCCTCGAAGCGCCGCCCGCCGACGAACAGCGTCGGGGTGCCCTCGACGCCCTCCTCGAGGCCCGCAGCGAAGTCGGCCTCGACCGCGTCGCCGAAGGGCTGGGCCGCGGCGCCGACCACCCGGTCGGCGTCCAGGCCCAGCTCCTCGGCGTAGGAGCGCAGCGCCGCGTCGGTCAGCCGCTCCTGCCGCGCGAACAGCAGCTCGTGCATCTCCCAGAACGCGCCCTGGGCGGCGGCGGCCTCCGCGGCCAGCGCCGCGGTCAGCGCGTAGGGGTGCCGGTCGGCCAGCGGGAAGTTGCGGAACACCAGCCGCACCTGGCCGCCGGATCCCGCCACGAGCTCGCGCAGCACCGGTGCCGCCGCCGCGCAGTACGGGCACTCGTAGTCGCCGTACTCGACGACGGTGACCGGTGCGGCGGGGTCACCCAGGACGTGGCGGTCGAGATCGGGCACGGGCCGATGCTGCCGCAGGGGGTCCGGTGCCGTCACGCGTCGTGCGGGACGACCAGGTCGGCGTACTCCGGATGCCGCTCGATCCAGCCGCGCACGAACGAGCAGCGCGGCTCGACCCGCTCGCCACGGGAGCGGACGTCGTCGAGCGCGCCGCGGACGAGCGTGCTGCCGAGCCCGGAGCCCTCGGCGTCCGGATCGATCTCGGTGTGGGTGAAGACGACGCGGTCGCCGGTCCGCCGGTAGGCGGCCAGGCCGAGCACGCGCTCGCCGTCGCGGATCTCGTAGCGGTCGGCTTCGGGGGCGTCCTGGACGGTGGGCTCCATGCCCGCGCCAACGGTGCCGGCGCCCGGGCTGTTCCGCCCGCGGCGGGCCCGGACGTGACGAGGGCCCGGTCACCGTGGTGACCGGGCCCTCGTGCCAGTAGCGGGGACAGGATTCGAACCTGCGACCTCTGGGTTATGAGCCCAGCGAGCTACCGAGCTGCTCCACCCCGCGTCGGTAGGACCCACTCTACACACCCGCCGGAGGCCCTCGCGGGCCCCCTCGCGCGCCTTCCCCGGCGTGACTGTTCGCGCGCTTAGAGTCACCGGCGTGCAGGGGACGGAGGCGATGAGCAGCTTCGCCGGCGAGCCCCAGCCGGTGGAGGTCCACCACGCCGGCACCTGGTACCCGGGGGTCCTCCTGGGCTGGCGGCACGAGGCCGACGGCACCTGCCGGATGCGGGTGCGCTGCGTCGTCGGCGGCCTGCGGCACAGCTTCTGGTCCGACCTGTCCGCACTGCGGCTGCCCGGCACGCCGGTCGCCGCTCCGGCGCCCCGGGCACCGGGGGCCGACGCCGAGCCGGCGACCGCTCCCCCGGTGCCCGCCGTCCCCGTCCCCGCCGCCGCGCGCGAGGCCGACGAGCCGGCGCCGTACCGCACGCCGCCGGTGCCCCGGCCACGGCCGTGGCCGTGGCCGGACCGGTTGCTCGGTACCGGACTCAGCCCCGCCTGAGCGTCGCCGCGGAGCCGGCGGCGGCGCCGCGCGCGAGATGCTCGGCGAACGTGATCCGGCCGTACGCCGGGCCCGGCACCAGGGCCGCGCCACTGCGGAACGCGCGGAAGAAGCTGCCCGGCAGCACCAGCGGCACGACCGGCCGGCGGGAGCCCCGGCTCGCCGCCCAGGCCCGGCCCAGCTCCGGTCCGGCGAGCTGCTCCGGTCCCCCGATGTCGGGAACCCGGCCGGCCGGCGCCGCTCCGGCGAGCTCGACCAGCCGGTCGGCGACGTCCTCGACGGCGATCGGCTGCACCGGGACCGCCGGGGCGAGCAGCACCGGCGAGAAGCGCTGCGCGGCGAAGGCTCCCGCGAGGAACGAGTGGAACTGCGTGGCCCGGAGGACCGTCGACGGCACCGGCGACTCCGCGACGAGGCGCTCGACGGCCAGCTTGTCGCGGTAGTAGCCGTAGGGGATGTCGTCGATCCCGACGATGGAGACCAGCACCAGGTGCCGGACGCCGGCGTCCGCGGCGGCCGCCAGCAGGGTGCGCGTCGCGGTGACGTCGTTCCCCCTCCGGCGGGGGTCGGTGGCCAGGTGCACGACGGTGTCGGCGCCGGCGACGGCCGCGGCGAGGCCGTCCCCGGTGAGCAGGTCCCCGGTCGTGAGCCCGGGGGCCCGGCGCCGGCTGAGGGCGCGGACGTCGTGGCCGGCCGCGCGCAGGCGGGCGACGGTGGGGGTGCCGAGGGCGCCGGTGGCGCCGGTGACCAGCGTGGTCGTCATGGGAAGCTCCTCTCCTCACCCCTCCAGACCGTGCAGCCCTCCGATTCGTGACAGCTGCCGGCCGACGACGCCCAGCTTCGCCGGGGCGAGCACCATGTCCAGCCCGGTGATGTGCTCGCCGTCCGTGGCGGGCACCAGCACGGCCCGCAGCTCGCCCCCGGCGGTGAAGGCGACCGCCGGCCCGCCGTTGACCTCCACCGGGTGCGGCACCAGGCCGGCGGAGAACCGGGCCACGAGGCCGGCCACGTAGCGCGCCACGGCCGACCGTCCCTGGACCGGGCGCCGCGCCGCCGACACGACCCCGCCCCCGTCGGAACGGGAGACGACGTCGGCGGCCAGCAGCTCCTCCAGGGCGGGCACGTCGCCCTCCCGCGCGGCGAGGAGGAAGCGGGTGAGCATCTCCCGGACCCGCCCCGGGTCGACCTCGCGGGCCGGCGCCGCGGCGACGTGCCGCCGGGCGCGGGCGTGCAGCTGCCGGACGTTGGCCTCCGTGGTGCCGAGCAGCCCGGCCACCTCGCGGGCGCTGTAGGCGAAGGCCTCGCGCAGCACGTACGCCGCCCGCTCGGCCGGGGAGAGCCGCTCCAGCAGCAGGAGCACGGCGAAGGACACGCTCTCCCGCTGGACGGCGTCCTCCAGTGGGCCCAGCTCGTGCTCGCCGCCCACCCCGGTGACGACCGGTTCGGGCAGCCACGGACCCACGTACACCTCGCGGCGGGCGCGGGCCGAGGTCAGCGCGGTCAGGCAGAGGTTGGTGACCACCGTGGCGAGGAACGCGCCGGGGTCGGCCACCCGCTCGGCGTCCACGGCCTGCCAGCGCAGCCAGGCGTCCTGCAGGACGTCCTCGGCGTCGGTGGCCGACCCGAGCATCCGGTAGGCGATGCCGAACAGCCGCGGGCGGAGTTCCTCGAAGACGTCGGTCGCGGCGGTGCTGCTCACCGCGGCATCCTGCCAGGGCCGGCGCCGGGGCCGCCCGCAGCCGGGCGGCCGCAGCTCATGCCGGGCCGACGGCCGCGTCCAGGGCGGCCTCGACGTGCAACCGGGTGGTCGGGAACACCGGCACGGGGCTGTCGGAGGGACCCACGAGCAGCTCGATCTCGGTGCAGCCGAGCACGACGCCCTGCGCGCCGGCGTCGACGAGCCGGGTGATCACCTGCCGGTAGCGCTCGCGGGACTCCTCGCGGACGACGCCGCGGCACAGCTCCTCGTAGATGACCCGGTGCACCTCGGCGCGGTCGGCCGCCCCGGGGACGAGCACGTCCAGCCCGTGGGCGGCCAGCCGGTCGCGGTAGAAGTCCTGCTCCATGGTGAAGGCGGTGGCCAGCAGGCCGACCCGGGTCAGCCCGGCGGCGCGCACCGCGGCCGCGGTGGTGTCGGCCAGGTGCAGCAGCGGGACCGAGACCGCGGCCTCGATGCGGTCGGCGACCCGGTGCATCGTGTTCGTGCAGAGCAGCAGCAGCTCGGCGCCCGCGGCCTCCAGCCGGCCGGCCTCGGCGGCCAGCACCTGGCCGGCGCGGTCCCAGTCGCCGGCGACCTGGAGCGCCTCGATCTCGGCGAAGTCGAGCGAGGCCAGCACGACGCGGGCCGAGTGCAGGCCGCCGAGCCGGTTCCGCACGCCCTCGTTCACCAGCCGGTAGTACTCGGCGGTGGACTCCCAGCTCATCCCGCCGAGCATCCCGATCAGCCGCGGGCGGCGGCCGTGCTGCGGCGCGGGCTCGTGCGTCGGCGTGCTGGGGACCACGGGGCGCCTCCTCGACCGGACGCGACGAGGGGCCGGCGCCCATCGGCGCCGGCCCCTCGTCGTTCGGAGTAGCGGGGGCAGGATTCGAACCTGCGACCTCTGGGTTATGAGCCCAGCGAGCTACCGAGCTGCTCCACCCCGCGTCGGTAGGACCACCATACACCCCGGTGCGGGGTGCCCCGACCGGGGGCGGGGACGCACCGGTCCCCGCCCCCGACGCGGGTCAGTCCGCCGGTGAACCGGCGGCCGCCTGCGCGGCCTGGTAGGCCTCGACGGCCGTCTGCAGGTCCGCCAGCGCCTGGCCCTGCGCGGCGAAGTCACCGCTGCGCTGGGCCGCGGCCAGGGCGTCGAGCGCGGCGTCGAGGTCGGCCACGGCCTGGTCCAGCTCCGGCGTCGACCCCGTGCCCCCGCCCCCGCCGTCGGTCGGTGGTGCCGGGGTCGGCTCCGGGGTGGTGGTCGGCGTGGGGCTGGCCGACGGCACGCCGGTGTCCGGTTCGGTCCCGGGGTCGTCGCCGTCGGTCGCCGCGGAGCCGGCCCCCGCGCCGAACACCTGGTCCAGCGCCTCGGAGAGCGTGTCGGCGTAGCCGACCCGGTCGCCGTAGTTGACCAGCACCTTCTGCAGCAGCGGGAAGGAGTTCTCGCCGGTGCCCTCGACGTACAGCGGCTCGACGTAGAGCAGGCCGTCCTCACCGATCGGCAGCGTCAGCAGGTTGCCGAACACCGCGCGCGAGCTCTCGCTGTTGAACAGCGTGAGGTCCGGTCTCACCTGGTTGTTGGTGATGAACGACTGCTGCACCTGGCGTGGGCCGCGGAACGGCGTGTTGCCCGGCAGCCTCAGGACCTGGATCTCGCCGTAGGTCTCGGGGTTGCTCGACGCCGACATGAACGCCGACAGGTTGTCCCGCCGGAAGGCGTTCAGCGCGCTGGTGAGCTGGAAGGACGCCTCGTCGTCACCCGGCCGCTGGGCCAGGATGTAGTACGGCGGCTGCGCCTCCTCGGTCTCCTGCGTCGGGTCGGCCGAGACCTGCCAGCGGTCGTTCTGGTTGTAGAAGTCGGTCGGGTCGCTGACGTGGTAGCGGGTCAGGATGTCCCGCTGCAGCTTGAACAGGTCCTCCGGGTACCGGACGTGGCTGACCAGCTCGTCGCTCATCGAGTCCCGGGGCTGCACCACGCCGGGGAAGGCCTTCATGTAGGTCTCGAGGACCGGGTCCTGCTCGTCCCAGGCGTAGAGCGTGACCGTGCCGTCGTAGGCGTCGACGGTCGCCTTGACCGAGTTGCGGATGTAGTTGAACTGCTCGTCGGGCAGCGCCGTCGTCCCGGTGCCGGTGAGGGCGTCGGAGGCGGCCTCGCCCAGCTCCATCGACTCGGAGTAGGGGTAGTGGTCCGAGGTGGTGTAGCCGTCGAGGATCCACACGATCCGCCCGTCGATGACGGCCGGGTACGGGTCGCCGTCGACCGCGAGGAACGGCGCGGCCTTCTCCACCCGGTCCCGCGGGTCGCGCACGTACAGCACCCGCGAGGCGTCGTTGACCGCGCCGGAGAGCAGGAAGTTCCGCTCCCGGTAGTAGATGGCGAAGGTCAGCTGCCGGAAGAAGCTGCCGATCGTGACGCCGCCCTCGCCGTCGTAGGTGTTGTTGATCTGCCCCTCGTCGGAGCCGTCCTCGGGTTGGTCGAACTCGCGCGGCGTCGAGCCCTCGGGCGCACCGACGACGGAGTAGACGTCCTGGCCGCCGTCCTGCAGGAGCTCGCCGTAGTAGATGCGGGTCTGCTCGACCGGGATGTCACCGGTGGTGGGCAGGTCGCGGGTGGTGAAGTTCGGCTCGCCACCCTCCTGGCCGGCCACGACCTCGTTGGCCGGCGCGGCGACGAAGCCGTTGCCGTGGGTGTACACGGTGTGCCGGTTGATCCAGGTGTCCTGGTTCTCCGACAGGCTCGCGCTGTCCAGCTCGCGGACGGCGACGACGTAGTCGCGGGTGACGCCGTCGATCGTGTACCGGTCGATGTCGAGCTTCTCGGGGAAGCCGTAGACGTTGCGGATCTGCTGGCGCGCGGTGAACGTGTCGGACAGGACGTTCGGGTCCAGCAGCCGGGCGTTGGGGATGGTCTCGGTGTCGTTGCGCAGCTCGGCCAGCACGGCGTCGGTGTCCACCTCGTCGCCGGTGCTCTGCTGGGCGTAGTCGACGTACTCGACGTCGGAGAGGTCGTAGGCCTCCCGGGTCGACTCGATGGCCCGGGAGATGTAGTCGGCCTCGCGCTGGTCGGCGCTGGGCTTGACCACGAACTGCTGGACGATGGCCGGGTAGGCCACGCCGATCACCAGGCTGGAGACCAGCAGGAGCACCAGCGCCGCGGCCGGCAGCCGGAAGTTGCGGACGGCGATGTTGGCGAAGAAGGCGATCGCGCAGATGACCGCGGCGAAGACCAGGATCGTCTTGGCCGGCAGCAGCGCGTTGACGTCGGTGTAGCTGGCGCCGTTGAACAGCCCGCCGCGGTCGGAGTAGACCAGCCCGTAGCGGTCCAGCCAGTAGGCGACCGCCTTGAGCGCCACGAACAGGCCCAGCAGCACCGACAGCTGCACCATCGCCGCCGAGGTCAGCTTCTGGCCCGGCGTCTGCAGCCGCAGGCCGCCGAACAGGTAGTGCGTGAGCAGCGAGCCGACCAGGGCCAGCAGCACGATCGCGAAGCCGAAGCCCAGCAGCAGCCGGTAGAAGGGGTAGTCGAAGACGAAGAACGAGACGTCCAGGCCGAACTGCGGGTCGGTGGTGCCGAACGGCGTGCTGTTCCTGAACGTCAGCCAGGTCTCCCAGCTGCCCTGCGCGGTGAAGCCGGCGAACAGGCCGAGCACGACGGCGACCAGGGAGAGCACCAGGGTGCGGCGCGGCTCCAGCGACTGCCGGTAGCGCTCCAGGTTCTGCTGCTCCAGCGACATCGGCCGGAACGTGGGCCGGAACCGGTAGGCCAGGTGGATCGCCAGCGCGACCAGGCCACCGGTGGCCACCCCGGCCACGGCGAAGAGCAGGGCGCGGGTCTGCAGCTCGGTCCAGAAGACCTCGGTGTACCCGGTCTCGTCGAACCACAGGTAGTCGACGTAGACGTTGGTCAGCGTCCCGATGGCCGTGAACAGCACCAGCAGGACGGCGATGGCCCCGATGACCACCTTGGCGCGCCGCGACAGGGTGGGTACGGACACGGGGGGCCGCATGGCCACGAGCGGTCTCCTTCAGTTCAGGTGTGGCGCTGGGCCACGCGCGCCTGGCCACGGTCGGCCAGGCGTCGGCAGGGTCCGGCCTCCGGGACCGCCCCGGCGCCGTTCCCGGTCAACCCAGGACAACGCTCGGGGCCGCACCGGGTTCCCGCCGGGGACCTCCCGGCGACAGCTTCCCCCACTTCCGCCAGACGGTGGTGGCGGGGACGGTCAGCAGCCCTCCGGCGTGCGCCCCGCGCGGTGGTCGGCGAGCGCGTCGAGCGCGTCGTCCAGCGTGCCGACCCGGGCGAGGACGAGGTCCGGCTGCGGGGCGGCCAGCGCCTCCTCGCAGTTCTCGGCGGGGACGAGGAACAGCTCGGCGCCGATCTCGTGGGCGCGCACCATCTTCAGCTGGATGCCGCCGATCGGGCCGACGGTGCCGTCGGCGGTGATCGTGCCGGTGCCGGCGATGACGGCGCCCTCGGTGAGGTCGGTGTCGCCCACCAGGTCGATGATCCCGAGGGTCAGCATCAGCCCGGCCGACGGTCCGCCGACGTCGGCGACGTTGATCTCCACGTCGAACGGCGCCGAGGGCAGCTCGCCGACGAGGACGCCGAGCAGCGAGCCGGCGCGGTCGGTCGCCGCCAGGGTGGTGATCGTGGCGGTGCCCGGCTCCCCCGCCCGCGTGTAGGCGACGGTGACGTCGGTGCCGCCGGGGATCGCGGTCAGCACCTCGGCGAGCGCGTCGCTGTCGGGGGTCGGCCGCCCGTCCACCGACTCGATGGCGTCGCCCTCCTCGAGCAGGCCCTCCGACGGGGAGTCCTCCCCGCTCAGCCCGCGGACCACGACCTTCTCCGGGTAGCCCAGCTCGGCCAGCGCCGCGGCCTCGGCCGCCTGCTCCGAGGTGAGGAACGCCTCCCGGTTCTGCTGCCGCGTCTCCTCCGGCGTCTGCTCCGGCGGGTAGACCAGCTCCTCCGGCACGATGCTGACCTCGCTGTCGAACCAGCCCCGCACCGCCTCGACCAGGCTCAGCCCGGCTGCGCTCACGCCGACCGTCGTCAGGTTGAGGTTGCCCTCGACGTCGTTGGGCTCGCGGCCCTCGATCCGGATGACCGGCTCGCCGTCGACCTCGCCGATCGTGTTGATCGTGGGTCCGGGCACCTGCGCGACGTAGGGCACCGGCAGGGCCGCGCCCAGGACGCCGAAGACCACCAGCAGCACCACGCCGGTCATGAGGACGGCGATCCGACGGGTCACGACCGGCCAGCTTAGGAGGACGCGGCGGCGGTTCCGCCGCGCAGGCCCGCGCCGCCCGCCCGGCCGCGCGTCCGCTCACGGCGTACGAGCAGGTCGGGCCGCAGGCGGGGGGTGCGCGTCTACCGTGGAGCCATGAGTGACGTGCCGTTCGGCTTCGGCCTGCCCGACGACCGCGACCCCGAGCGGCGGGACCCGCAGGGCTCCGGCGCAAGAGGCGGTGGCAACGACCCGTTCGGCTTCGGCGCCCTCTTCGGCGGCCTGGGCGGGGGGCCCGGCGGTGGCGCCGGCACGCCCGAGGAGCTGCTGGCCAAGATGCCGCTGTTCGCCGAGCTGCAGAAGCTCATGAACTGGTCCGGCGGGCCGGTGAACTGGGACCTCGCCCGGCAGGGCGCCATCAGCACGCTGGCCGCCGGCAGCCAGCCGACCTCGGACGCCGAGCGGACCGCCGTGGCCGAGGCGCTGCGGCTGGCCGACCTCTGGCTGGACCAGGTCACCGACCTGCCCTCGGGCATCGACCGCACGCTGGCGTGGTCCCGCGTCGAGTGGGTCGAGCAGACCCTGCCGGCGTGGACGGCCCTGATCGACCCGCTCGCCGAGCGCGTCGTCGGCGCCATGACCAGCGCGCTCCCCCAGGAGGCCGCGGCCATGATGGGCCCGCTGGCCGGGATCATGGGCCGGATGGGCGGCGTCATGTTCGGCGGCCAGGTGGGCCAGGCCCTCGGCCGGCTGTCCGGCGAGGTGCTGACCGGCACCGAGGTCGGCATCCCGCTGGCCCCCGCCGGCGCCGGCGTGCTGGTGCTGCAGAACGTCGCCGAGTTCGCCCAGGGGCTGGACCGCCCGGCCGAGGAGGTGCGGCTGTTCCTCGCGCTGCGCGAGGCGGCCTCGCAGCGGCTGTTCGTGCACGTGCCGTGGCTGCGCCAGCAGCTCACCGACGCCGTCCACGCCTACGCCCGGGGGATCACCGTCGACCGGGAGGCCATCGAGCGCGGGCTGCAGGAGGCCATGGGCTCCATGGAGGGCGGCATCGACCCCAGCGACCCCGAGAGCATCCAGCGGCTGCTGGGCAGCGGCGTCCTCGAGCCGGAGGAGACGCCCGAGCAGCAGATGGCCCTCCGCCGGCTGGAGACCCTGCTGGCCCTCGTCGAGGGCTGGGTGGACGCCGTCGTCGCCGCGGCCGCCGGCGAGCGGCTGCCCGGGCACGGCGCGCTGGCCGAGACGATGCGCCGCCGCCGGGCGTCCGGCGGCCCGGCCGAGCAGACCTTCGCCACCCTGGTCGGGCTGCAGCTGCGGCCGCGCCGGCTGCGCGACGCGGCCACCGTCTGGGGTGCGATGGCGCAGCGGTACGGCAGCGCCGAGCGCGACCGGCTGTGGTCGCACCCGGACCTGCTGCCGACCTCCGACGACCTCGACGAGCCGCTGGACTTCGTCGCGCGCCAGGGCCAGGACGACGAGCTCAAGGGGCTGACCGACGGGGAGTGACCCCCGACCGCCGTCCCCGGGACGCCGGTTCGTGCACTCGCCGTGGTCCGCGGGCTCTCCGGACCACGGGGAGTGCACGAACCGTGGCGGGAGCTACCCGACGAGGTCGTCGCCGTCGGCGGCCCCGCCGACGTTGACCATCTCCACGCCCTCGAGGAAGCCCCGCGCCCGCTCGGCGCGGGGATAGCGGGCCACCAGCGCCCAGAAGCGCTGGTCGTGGCTCGGCTCGAGCAGGTGCGCCAGCTCGTGCACGAGCACGTAGTCGACGACGTACTCCGGCATCGAGCGCAGCCGGCTGGACAGCCGGATGCTGCCGTCGGCGGGGGTGCACGAGCCCCAGCGCCGGTTCTGGTTGTCCACCCACCGCACGCTGGTCGGCTGGGGGATGCCGTCGAGGTGGGCGGCCGACAGCGACCGCGCCCGCGCCATCAGCTGGTCGTCCCCGCCCAGGGAACGGCGGCGGCGCTCCTCCCGGACCTGCAGCTTGGCCACCATCTGGGCCACCCAGCGGCGCTCCTCGGCCTTGGTGAACGCCGCGGGGATGAGCACCACCGTGCGCCCGGACTCGCGGTAGGCGGTCACCGTGCGGCGGCGGCGCGCGCTGCGGCGCACCTCCACCTCACCGTCGCCCGCCGGCCCGGAACGGGTCGGCGCGGGCCCGGTCGCGGGCAGCGCGCGGGCGGCCCCGGGACCGGTCGATCGGCGGTCGGTCGCTGCGGGGCCGTGCGGGGTGTCGAAAGTCCTGCCGGGCACGCCTGAACGGTAGCGAGCGCCCCCCGGCTCCACCCGGCGGCGACACCCGCTCGGGTGCAGGTGCGCACGGACGGTGGACACCGGATGCGCCCGACCCGGGGACCTGCGGCCCCCTCGGCTCTCCACAGCCCTTCCTGGCCCGTTCTCGCAGGTGAGGAGCCGGTCGGGACGGCGGAGGAGCGGCTGCGGCCGCCCGCCGTCCCCCGGCCGCGCACAGCGACACGCCACGCCGTCCCCACCGGGTCCACAGCGCTGTCCACAGGCTGTGGGCACGGTGCGGACCGGTCCGGTCGCCGTGCCCCGGAGCGGGCGGGCGCGTCCGGGTAGCGTGCTCCGGCAGCGGCGCCCCGGCAGGGGCGACGGAGAGCCCTGATGGAGGAGGCACCGTGGCGGAGAGCTACAACGGCTACTGCGTGAAGTGCAAGGAGAAGCGGGACTTCGACGGCGAGGTCAAGGTCAGCGAGTCCGGTCGCCGGATGGCGCAGGGCACCTGCCCCGTCTGCGGCACCAAGATGAACCGGATCCTCGGCAAGGCCTGATCCGAGGACCCCTCTCCGGAGGGGCCGACGGCGGCGCTCCCTCGCGGAGACGCCGCCGTCCTCGTCTCCGGGACCTGTGGACGACGCCGGCGGGGACCGCCTCCCGGCTGTCACGCTGCCGCGCGTGTCCGACGCCGCCCACCCCCTGCTCCCCCCGGCCACCCCGCTGCTGCGTGCCGGGGCCGACGCGCTCCAGGTCGGCGGGGTCGACTCCGCCGACGGCCTGGTGGTCAGCCCCGATCCCGCCGGGATGACGGCGCTCCTGAAGAGCCTGGACGGCCGCCGCGCCCAGCGCACCGTCCTCGCCGACGCCGCCGCCCAGGGGCTCTCCCCCGCCGCGGTCGGCGCGCTGCTCGACGGGCTGCGGGCCACCGGGCTGCTGGTGGACGTCGAGCCGGCCGACCTGCTGGCCGGCGACGCCGGGCCCGCGGCCGCGGCCCGCAGCACCGCCGAGCTGCCCGCCACCCGCGCCGCGGGCACCGGCCGGTCCCGCTGGGCGGCGCGGCGCGGCGCCACCGTCGTGGTCGAGGGCGCGACCCGCGTGGGGGTGCCCGTCGCCGCGCTGCTGGCCGCCAGCGGCGTGGGACGGGTGAGCGTGCGCGACACCGGCCTGGTCACCGCCGCCGAGGCGGTGGTCGGCGGCCTGACCGCGGACGACGAGGGCCGCCCCCGGGTGCTGGCCGCCGCGGACGCCGTCCGGCGCGCCAGCCCGCTCACCGACGTCCGCCCCCTGCCGGCCGGCGCCGTCCCCGACCTGGTCGTGCTGGCCCGGCCCTGGGCCGCCAGCGATCCGCCGGCGGGAGAGCTCCAGCGTTCGGGGGTGCCGCACCTCGTGGCCGACGTCCGCGGCGAGACGGGGGTGGTCGGCCCACTGGTCGTGCCCGGCGCCACCAGCTGCCTGCGCTGCGCCGACCTGCACCGGCGCGACGCCGATCCGCGCTGGCCGATGCTGGCCGCCCAGCTGACCGCCGGGCGGCCGCCGGCCAGCGGCGCCACGCTCACCTGCCTGCTCACCGCGCTCACCGCCGCGCAGCAGGCGCTGGCGCTCCTCGACGGCAGCGGCGCCCCGGTCACCCTCGGCAGCACGGTGGAGCTGGCACCCCCCGACCTCGCACCGCGGATCCGCCGGTGGAGCCCGCATCCGGCCTGCGGCTGCCTGCCCCAGGAGCCCCAGGAGGCCACCGACCTCCCTTCGGGGGAGCCACGCCGACCCGCTGTCGTCACACCGGGAGCCGGGCGGGGACAATGACAAGAGGCCGGGGGCCCTTGCGGGGGTGACCGACGGCACACTGCAGCGGGGCGGCCGCCGACCGGCGCCGGCGAGGAGGGCACGTGGGCGACACGGGACGGGAGATCCCGCGGGGGTCGGTCGCACGGACGGCCCGGCTGGCATCACTCCCGCTCGGCGCCGCCGGTCGCGCCACCCTGGGCATCGGCAAGCGCCTGTCCGGCCGGCCGGCCGACGCGGTCGCCGCGGAGCTGCAGCAGCGCACCGCCGAGCAGCTGTTCGCCGTCCTCGGCCAGCTCAAGGGCGGGGCCATGAAGCTCGGCCAGACGCTGTCGGTCTTCGAGGCGGCCGTGCCCGAGGAGGTCGCCGCCCCCTACCGCGAGGCCCTGGTCAAGCTGCAGGAGGAGGCGCCGCCGATGGCGGTGCGCACCGTGCACGCGGTGCTGGCCCAGCAGCTGGGCGGCAAGTGGCGCGAGCGCTTCCGGCACTTCGACGACCAGCCCGCCGCCGCGGCCAGCATCGGGCAGGTGCACCGGGCGACCTGGCGGGACGGCCGGGACGTCGCGGTCAAGATCCAGTATCCGGGCGCGGCCACCGCGCTGATGGCCGACCTCAACCAGCTGGCCCGGTTCGCGCGGCTGTTCGCCGCCCTGTTCCCGGGCATGGACGTCAAGCCGCTGATCGCCGAGCTCAAGGCCCGCGTGATCGAGGAGCTGGACTACGGGCTGGAGGCCGACGCCCAGCGGCAGTTCGCCGCCGCCTACGTCGACGATCCGCACATCGTCGTCCCGCGGGTGGTGGCCAGCGCGCCCAAGGTGATCGTCTCCGAGTGGCTGGAGGGCACGCCGCTCTCGCGGATCATCGCCGACGGCACCCGGGAGCAGCGCGACCGCGCCGGGATCCTGATGGCCGAGCTGCACTTCTCCGCGCCGGCCCGCGCCGGCCTGCTGCACGCCGATCCGCACCCCGGCAACTTCCGGCTGGTGGGCGACCGGCTGGGCGTCATCGACTTCGGAGCCACCGCGCGGCTGCCCGACGGGCACCCGGAGCCGATCGGGCGGCTGCTGCGCTGGGCGCTGGAGGGCCGCGCGGACGACGTCCTGGTCGACCTGCGCACCGAGGGCTTCGTGCGACCGGGCATGGAGGTCGACGCCCAGGGGGTGCTGGACTACCTGCGCCCGCTGCTGGCCCCCATCGAGGACCGGCACTTCCACTTCACCCGCGCGTGGATGCAGGAGCAGGCCGCGCGGGTCGCCGATCCGCGGAACGAAGCCAGCAGGCTCGGCCGCCAGCTGAACCTGCCGCCGGCCTACCTGATGATCCACCGGGTGACGATCGGCTCGATCGGCGTCCTGTGCCAGCTCGACGCCGCCGGCGACTTCCGCGCCGTCCTCGAGGAGTGGCTGCCCGGCTTCACGGGCTGAGACCCCGGTGTCCCGACCAGGGTCGGGACACCGGGGTCGTTCCTTCAGCGGACGGCAGCGCTGGCGCGCGCGGCGCGCAGCGTCGCGTACTCGGCGCGGCGGGCCCAGCGGCGGGCGGCCCGTAGCCGGCGAATGCGCGTCGCCGCGTCGGCCTGCGCCCGCAGCTCGGCGAGGTGGTCGCAGGCCAGGTCGTACTCGTAGCTGTACATCTCGGTCCCTCGAATCGCAGATCTGGGCGTACTCGCTGTTCCGGAGGAGTTCCGCGGTCCGCCGCTCACGCGGCGACCACCTTGCGGGGACGACCCCGCGGGCGCTTGCGGGCGATGACCACGCCCCGCTCGAAGATCTCGCCGCCCCACACGCCCCACGGCTCGCCGCGGGACAGCGCGCCGGCCAGGCAGGCGTCCCGCACCGGGCAGGCGGCACAGAGGGCCTTGGCCTCCTCCAGCTGGGCCGGGGTCTCGGCGAACCACAGGTCCCGCTCCTCCTGCCGGCAGGGCAGCGGGCGCCGCACCGGGGCAGGAGCCACGGGGGTGCGCGGCACCCGCGGGAGATGTCCACCGGTCCGGGACGACCCGGGGCGGCGGGAGGACGTCGGTCGCTCGATCGTCTGCGGCACAGCCGCTCCTCCTCGTACTCGTTCGTGGCACGGCCGGCGGGGGCCCGCCGACCGGTCGGTCGGGGCCGGGTGCCGCGGAGGAGAAAGCGAAGAGGCCGCGGATCCCGGGATTCGGGTTCCGCGGCCTCGAGGAGGACCGGTGAGCGGCTAGCTCAGGGGTCTCCCCGGGGATCGGATCCCGAGGGTGGTGCTGTTGTCGGTGCGCTGGACGTCGCCGTTGCGGAGGACATCGCCGGTGCGCGGGACGTCGACGAACTCGGTCGTCCGCGGGGCGCCGGGCACCACTGCGCCGAACCAGGCGGTGCTGAACGGAGCGGTGCCGAACGGAGCGGTGCCGAACGGCTCGGCGGTGCAGTCGGCGGCGGGCAGACCGGTGCCCTCGTGCGGGGCGAGGAAGGCAGCCGAGGCGCTGCCGGTCAGGTCGAACGGCGTCATCGACCGGACCACGGCGTAGCGCGGACGCGCGACGAGGCTGCCCGGGCCGGAGACCCCGGCGAGGGCGCACATGTCCAGCGTGCTGATCACAGGAACGCCCCTCCTCCCGGGGTCGGAGCCCGGCCGTTCGGCCGTTCTCGGGTCTGGCGCGCTCGGGCTCCCCGAGCGCGAGTTGGACAGTAGGGGGACCCGCGGAAGCGGGTCAACGCAATTAACGACCGCGTCCCCCAGTCGTCGGACGGCGGCCACCCGGACCGCCCTGCCGTGTCAGACGGTGACCGACTCGCCGCTGACCGTGGCCAGAACGCCGGCGCCGTAGAGCTCGAGCTTCCGGGCCCCGATCCCGGGCAGCGCGCCGAGCTCGCGCAGCGTGCCGGGCCGGGACTCCGCGATCGCCTGCAGCGTCGCGTCGGTGAAGACGACGTAGGCCGGCACGGAGGCCTCCTGCGCGGTCGCGCTGCGCCACGCGCGCAGCCGCTCGAACAGCTCGCCGGCCTCGCCCTCGAGCACGACCTTCTGCTTCTTCGCCGGCTTGCGGGCCGGCGGCGCCGTGGGCCCGGACTCCGGGGCCAGGCCGGTGAGGAAGCGGCTGCGCGGGCGGGACCGCCGGCCCCCGGGGTTGCGCGCCAGCGACCACGAGAGGGTCAGCTGCTCGCGGGCCCGGGTGATCGCCACGTAGAGCAGCCGCCGCTCCTCCTCGACCGCCTCGGGCCGGGACAGCGACTGGGCGATCGGCAGGACGCCGTCGACCAGGCCGACGACGAAGACGACGTCCCACTCCAGGCCCTTGGCCGCGTGCATCGAGGCCAGCGTGACGCCCTGGACGGTCGGCGCGTGCTGCGCGTCGGCCCGCTCGGCCAGGTGCGTGACGAAGCCGGGGAGGTCGAGCGAGGGGTTCTCGGCGACCAGGTCGACGGCGAGGTCGACCAGCGCGGCCAGGGACTGCCACCGGTCGCGGGCGGCGCCACCCGGCGGCGGCCGGTGCTCGACCCAGCCGGTGGAGGCCAGCACGTCGCGGACGGTGGGCACCAGCGCCCCGGGCTCGCTGCCCCCGGCCGCGGCGCCGCGCAGCAGCAGCACCGCCTCGCGCACCTCGGGCCGCTCGAAGAACCGCTCGCCCCCCTTGAGGACGTAGGGCACGCCGGCCGCGGCGAGCGCGTTCTCGTAGACCTCGGACTGGGCGTTGATGCGGAACAGCACCGCGATCTCGGCGGCCGGCGTGCCCGCGTCGATGAGCGCCCGGCAGGCCGCGGCCACCGACGCGGCCTCCGCCGGCTCGTCCGGGTGCTCGACGAAGCGGGGCTCGGCGCCCTCGGCACGCTGGCCGAGCAGCCGCAGCCCGGGCAGGCCCTTGCGGCGCGGCGCCTGGCCGATCAGCTTGTTGGCCAGCCCGACCACCTGCGGGGTGGAGCGGTAGTCGCGCTCGAGCTTGACCACCTCGGCGTCGGGATAGCGGTCGGCGAAGCCGAGCAGGTAGTCCGGGTTCGCACCCGTGAACGAGTAGATGGTCTGGTTGGGGTCGCCGACCACGCAGACCTCGGCGCGGCCGCCGAGCCAGGCGTCGAGCAGCCGCTGCTGCAGCGGGTTGACGTCCTGGTACTCGTCGACGACGAAGTGCCGGTACTGGGCGCGCACCTGGCGGGCGACGTCGTCGTGCTCCTCGAGGGCGAAGGCCGTGACCAGCAGGAGATCCTCGAAGTCCAGCGCGCCGTCGCGCTGCTTGGCCGACTCGTAGCCGGCGTAGACCTGCGCCACGGCGGCGGCCTCGAACGGCAGGTCGCGGCCGGCGGCGGCCGCCCGGGCCGGGTAGTCCTCCGGCGTGGCCAGCGTCGTCTTGGCCCACTCGATCTCGCTGGCGAGGTCGCGCAGGCTGGTGCGGTCGGTGGTCAGCCGGGCACGGGCCGCGGCCGTGGCCACCACCCGCAGCTTGTTCTCGACCAGCGGCGGGAGCGGCCCGCCGAGCACCCGCGGGGCGAAGTAGCGCAGCTGCCGCATCGCCGCGGCGTGGAAGGTGCGGGCCTGCACGCCGCCGACGCCCAGCTGGGCCAGCCGGCCGCGCAGCTCCCCCGCCGCACGCGCGGTGAACGTGACGGCCAGGACCTGCTCGGGGACGAACGCCCCGACGTGCACGCCGTAGGCGATGCGGTGGGTGATCGTGCGGGTCTTCCCGGTGCCGGCACCGGCGAGGATGCAGACCGGACCCGTGACCGCCGAGGCGGCGGCGCGCTGCTCGTCGTCCAGACCCGCCAGCACCGCCTCCGCTCCGGCCGACGGCTCCGGGACCCGCTGCGCTGTGCTCACCCGACCGATACTCCCAGCCCCCGCCGACAGCGACGGGGAAGCATCCCCACCGCGGTGGTGTTGCCGCGTGGGGACGCCCTGACGGGCGCCGCCACGACCGGACCCTGGAGGACCTGCGATGAGCGCTGCGGCTGCCGCGGTGACGATGTACACGACGACCTGGTGCGGCTACTGCAACCGGCTCAAGAAGCTGATGCAGCGCGAGGGCATCGAGTTCGCCGAGGTCGACATCGAGGTCACCGAGGGCGCCGCGGACGTCGTCATGAAGGCCAACGGGGGCAACCGCACCGTTCCGACGCTGGTCTTCGCCGACGGCGTGGCCCTGACCAACCCGAGCATCGACCAGGTGAAGGCCCAGCTCGCGCAGCTCGCCTGACACCGGACCGGCGCGCCTCGGCGCGTGCGCTACGCACACCGGCCGCCGGCTTGGCATGATCGGCCTCCGAGGAGGCCGCGACCGGCGGCCGGTGCCCGGGCCCTGCCGGGCTGGACGTCTGCGTGGAGGCCCGTGCCGTGAGCTCCAGCGTCGAGCACGCCGCCGATGCGGCTGCCCGCGCGGACGCCGACCTGACGGCGTCCGTGCCGGCGGTCATGGTGGTCCGCACCGCCCGCGGGTGGTCGGTCATGTCGCCCGGGTCCGCCGAGGAGGTCGGCGACCTCGTCGAGGGCCTGTCGCTGGCCGACCTGTTCGCCGAGGAGAGCGGCACCCCGACCGACCCCGACCGCACGGCCCGCCGTGCCGCCCGCGGTCCCGCCGGCCCGGCCGCCGATCCCGACGCCGACCCCCGCGACATGCGCATCGCCGCGCTGGAGCGCACCGTCGCCCAGCTCGAGCACGCGCTGGCCGCGCGGGTGTCCACCGAGCGCGCGATCGGGGTGCTCGCCGAGCGCCACGGCACCAGCCCGCGCTCGGCGTTCGAGCTGATCCGCGGCCAGGCCCGCGCCGAGGGCCGCCCGGTGCACGAGCTCGCGCGCGAGGTGCTGGAGGGTCTCGACGAGCGGCCCGCCGTCCCGCTGACCGCAGCGCCCGCCGCCGAGGAGACCACTGCCCTGCCGCCCGCGCCCCGCGGGCCGAGCGGCCGGCGCACCCGCACCCGGGCGGCCGCGGTCCCCGCGGCGGACGGCCGGCCCTGACCCGTCCCGAACCGCTCTCCCCCGCCGCGCTGGCCGACCGGCTGGCCGGTCTCCTGGCCGACCTGCCCCCCGAGGCCGGCGCCACCGCGCTGCGGGTGGCCGTCGACGGTCCCGACGTCGCCGCGCCCGTCGACCTCGCCCGGGCGATCGCCGAGCGGCTGCCGCCCCGCGGTCGGCCGGCGGCCGTCGTCCCCGCGCCGGGCTTCTACCGGCCCGCCTCGCTGCGGCTGGAGCACGGGCGCACCGACCCGGACGCGCGCTACACCGACTGGCTGGACGCCGGGGCGCTCTCCCGGGAGGTGCTCGACCCGCTCGGCCCCGGTGGCTCGGGCCACTACCTGCCGGTGCTGTGGGACCTGGAGCGCGACCGGGCCGCCCGGGCCGGGCGCGTGCCGATGCCCGCCGGCGGGGTGCTCCTGGTCGCCGGGGCGCTGCTGCAGGGGCTGGGGCTGGCCTTCGACGCCGTCGTCCACCTGCGGGTGGCGCCGGCCGCCCGGCGCCGGCGCACGCCCTCCGACCAGGCCTGGGAGCTGCCGGCCTTCGACCGCTACGACGACGAGGTGGACCCCACCGCGCTGGCCGACGCCGTGGTGCTGGCCGACTCCGCGGACCACCCGGCGCTGGTGCTGCAGGGCCGGTTCGCCGCCTAGAGGTCGCCGTCCAGCCAGCGGTCGATGATCGTGCGCGCGATGGAGATCGACGGCGGCAGGGCGCGCGGACCCGAGCCGGAGCGCAGCTGGTCCCGCGTGAACCAGGCGGCTTCCTCGATCTCGGTCGGATCGACCCGCAGGTCCTGGTCGCCGTCGACCCGCGCGGTGAAACCGAGCATCAGCGACTGCGGGAACGGCCACGGCTGGCTGGCCACGTAGCGGACGTCGGTGACGCGGACGCCGACCTCCTCGGCCACCTCGCGGGCGACCGCCTGCTCCGCCGACTCCCCCGGCTCGACGAACCCGGCGAGGATCGAGAACCGCCCGGGCGGCCAGACCGCCTGGCGGCCGAGCACGCACCGGTCGCCGCCGTCGTGCACCAGCATGATCACCGCCGGGTCGGTGCGCGGGAACAGCTCGGCGCCGGTGACCGGGTCGCGCTGCACCCAGCCGGACCGCTCGATGGTGGTGGCCGCGCCGGACAGCGGGCTGAACCGGGCCCGCTCGTGCCACTCCAGGATGCCGATCGCCTCGACCAGCAGGCCGGCGTCGAGGTCGGCGAGGTCGGCGCCCAGCTCGCGCAGGCCGCTCCAGGCGTCCACCGGCCGGCCGTTGACGGTCAGGCTGCGCTCCCCGCGGACCGCCGCGTAGGGCACGCCGTCGGCCTCGCCGAGGTAGACCGCGCCCGCCGGCAGGGCCGGCTGCTCGTCCCAGACCAGCCGCGGGCCGGCGTCGCCCTCGGAGACGGGCACGGTGCGCCGCTCGTCGACGGTGAGCACCCGGACCGGCCGGCCGCCGGCCGGGTCGGCCTCGGCGCGGGCCAGGTGGTTGCGGTCGTGCGCCGACCGGGCCAGCAGCGGCACCCGGCCGGTGGTCGGCCGGTCGTCGCGCGGCCAGGTCTCCGGATCCGGGTTGTCCGCGGGCGTGCTGCCGCCGGCCGGGACGGTCACGCGGGCTCGGTCTGCGCCGGCGGGGCGACGACCTCGACCGGGCCGAGGGCGGCCAGCGGCTCGCTCACCCGGCCGGCGTCGCCGACGACCACGGCGGTGAGCACGTCGGGCGCCAGGTACCGGCGGGCCGCGGCCTGGACCTCCTCGACGGTCACCCCGGCCAGGGCGCGCTGGTGCTCGGCCAGCCAGTCCGGGGACAGGCCCGCGCCGACGATCGCCGACAGCGTGCTGGCCAGCCCTGCGTGGGTGGCCGTGGACAGCGCCATGCTGCCCAGCACGTAGCGGCGGGCGCCGTCGAGTTCGGCGTCGGTGACCGGCAGCAGCGCCATCCGGCCGAGCTCGTACACCGTCTCGAGCAGCGCCGGGCCGGTGACCTCGGTGGCGACGTCGGCCTCGACCACGAACGACGACGCCGCGGCCAGGTGGTCGACCGAGCTGCGCGGGCTGTAGGTGTAGCCGCGCCGCTCGCGGATGTTCTCGACCAGGCGCGAGGAGAAGTACCCGCCGAAGACCATGTTGGCCAGCCGGACGGCGGCGAGGTCGGCGTCGGTGCGGCTGGGGGCCGGCCCGCCGAGGCGCAGGTTGGACTGCACCGCGCCGGGGCGGTCGACGACCTGGAGCGCGCCGGGGGTGCGCTCGGCCACGGCCGGGGCGGCGACCGCCGTCCCCTCGCCGGTCCAGCCGGCCAGCGCCGTGCCGGCGGCGTCGACCGCGGCGGCCGGGTCGAGGTCGCCGACCAGCACCAGCGTGCTGCCCGCGGGCAGCACCCGCTCGCGGTGCAGCTTGCGCAGCGCCGTCCCGCGGACCAGGCCGACCTGCTCGGCGGCGGGCAGCTGGAGGGCGTAGGGATGCGCGCCGTAGCGGCGCTCGGCCAGCGCGATGCGGGCGATGACACCCGGCTGCGAGCGGGCGATCGAGATCCGCTCGGCCACGCGGGCGCGCTCGGCCTCGACGAGGTCGGCCGGGTAGGTGGCGGAGGTCAGCAGCTCGGCCAGCACGCCGAGCACCGGGCCGAGCCCCTCGGCCAGCAGCGTGGTGGAGAACAGCAGCCGGTCGGGGTCGGTGGAGACCGACAGCTCCCCGCCGTGCTCCTGGAGCAGCTGGGCGATCTGGGTCTGGTCGTGCGCCTCGGTGCCGAGCAGCACCGCGCCGGAGAGGACGGCGGCGCGCGCGGTGTGCTGGTGCGCCGCGCGCGCGGTGCCGGCGGCGAACGGCACGCGCAGCCGCAGCTCGACCAGCGGGACGCCGGGCCGCGGGACGACGACGACCTTCAGGCCGCTGGGCAGGGTGGTCTCGGTGACCGCGAGGTCGGGCTGCGGGCGCGGCTCGCCCAGCGGCGGCACGAGGTCCAGGTCGAGGACGGGCGCACTCATCGCTGGCCTCCCGTGGCCTTGAGCTCCAGCACCGCGACGGTGCCCGGGTCCAGCCCGCGGGCCGCCGTCTGCACCTGCTCCGGGGTGACCGCGGCCAGCCGGGCGGCGAGCTCACCGGCGAGCTCGGCGCGGCCGTGCACCAGCTCCGCGGCGGCGAAGCCGAGGGTGCGGCCGAGCACGCTGTCGGCCTGGCGCAGCAGCTGCGCCTCGGTGCGGGCCTGCACCCGCGCCAGCTCGGCGGGCTCGACGCCCTGCTGGGCGACCGCGGCGATCTCCTCGTGCACCGCGCCGACGACGGCGTCGACGGGCACGGCGGCCGGGTGGTGCACCTGGGTGGTGAGCAGCGTGGCGTCGCGGACGTCGAACGGGTCGCCGAACAGGCCCACGTAGCTGCTCTGCGCGACGGCGAGCCGGTCCTGGTGGACCAGCCGGCGCTCCAGCCGGGAGGCGTCGCCCTCGCTGAGCAGCTCGGCGAGCAGCACGGTGCCCAGGTAGGTGTCGAGGTCGCCGACCGGGTCGGGCACGCGCCAGCCGAGCGCGACCGCCGGGGCCGGGGCCAGCCGGTCCTCCACGACGCCGGAGCGGACCGTGGTCGGCGAGGGCTCGCCGGTGGCCACCGTCGGGGGCACGTCACGTGCCTCGACCGGGCCGAACCAGCGCTGCACCAGCCGCTCGGTCTCGGCGACGTCGAGGTCGCCGCCGATGCAGAGGACGGCGTTGCCCGGGGCGTAGTAGCGGGAGAAGAAGTCCGCGGCGTCGTCGACCGTGGAGGACTCCAGGTCGACGAAGGAGCCGTAGCCGTCGTGGGTGTTGGCGAAGCTGTCGAAGGCGATCTGCGGCAGCTGCAGCCAGGGGAAGGCGCCGTAGGGCCGGTTGAGCACGTTGACCCGGATCTCCTCCTTCACCACGTCGATCTGGTTGCGGAGGTTCTCGGCGGTGATCGCCGGGGCGGCCATGCGGTCGGCCTCGAGGAACAGCGCCCGCTCGAGCGCCTCGGCCGGCAGGGCCTCGTAGTAGTTGGTGTAGTCCTGGTGCGTCGAGCCGTTGAAGGTGCCGCCGGCGGCCTGGACCAACCGGGCGTGCTCCATCTTCGGCACGTGCGCCGAGCCCTGGAACATCAGGTGCTCGAAGAGGTGGGCGAAACCGGTGCGGCCCTCGGGCTCGTTGCGCATCCCGACGTCGTAGAAGACCGTCACGGCCACGACCGGCACGCTGCGGTCGGGCGCGAGGACGACCCGCAGGCCGTTGTCGAGGCGGAAGCGCTCCACCGGGTGCCGGAGGGTGAGGTCGGCCCCAGCTGCTGTCACGTCCCGACCCTAACCGCGGCGGGAGATCTGCCGCCGGGTGGTCACGGGAACGGCAGCCGGCCGCAGCGCGGTCCGGAGGACCGCGATGTCACAGCACCTCGACGGCGTCGAGGACCCGGTCGATCGTCCCGTACAGCTCCGCGTGCGTGTTCGGGATCGAGATGTACAGCAGCGCGGGCGCCGCGCGGCCGACGTCGATGAGCAGCAGCGCCGCCCGCTCGCCGGTCGCGTCGTAGCCCTCGACGTCCCAGGACAGGTCGAACTCGATGAGGTGCGCGGGCGCGCCGTCCACGGTCAGCGCCTCGTCGCGCAGGATCCGCTGCTCGTTGGGCGCCGGGTAGTAGTTACGGCGGGCGCTGTCGGCGACGGCCTGCACGGTGGTCGCGAGGGTGCCCTCGCCCGCGTAGCCGAAGCTCGGCACCAGCGGGCCCGAGGTGCACTGCGCGATGAAGATGCCGGCGGGCGTCTGGTCCTGGGTGGTGAAGTACTGGCCGGCGACCTCGCTGGTCTCGTTCATCTCGCCGAGGTCGTACTCGTACCAGCCGTCGCCGAGGAACGGATAGGCGATGCCGGCCGCCTCGTCGACGATGCGCACCGTGCCCGGCGGGAAGGTCGGCCCGGCCGGCGTCGACGGGTCGCTGACCGCAGGGCCGGCCTCGACGCCCGTGGCGCCGTCGCTGCCGCGCCCGACCAGCAGCGCGATGACGACCACGACGACCAGGCCGATCACCGACAGGGCCACGATCCAGGCGGTGGTGCGCCCACCGGAGCGCGCGGTGGCCGGCGGGGGCACCGGCGGGACCGGGCGGGGCGGGGCCAGCGTGGGTGCGGAACGGACCGCGACGCCCGGCCCGGCCGGCGTGGTCACGTCCGACCAGCTCACCCCGTTCCACCAGCGCACCATCCCGGGCGCCCCGTCGGGGTCGGGGTACCACCCCGCGGGCGCGCTCTGCTCCCCTGGTCCCGTCACGGGGCTCAGGGTAGGGCGCGGAGGGGGGACGGCGGCGCAGCGCCGTCCTCCGCGTCAGTGGCCGCGGTCGGCGGCGCCGTCCCACCAGCCGGCCAGGCTGCGCAGCCCGTCCTCGCCACCCCCGCGCACCTCCACGACGGCGCGGGTACCCAGGTCGTCCCACGTCCAGGTGAGGACGGCGTCGGTCTCGTCGTCGACGTAGCAGGCGAGCCGGCCGACCACCCGGTCGTCGGGATCGGTGACCGGGAGCCAGCCCTGCGGGGTGTCGCCGCCGCCGCAGTCGTAGACGTCCTCCAGCCGCGGCCAGTCCTCGCGCTCGCGGTCGTCGGCGAACCCGTCACGCGCGGCGGTGCCGGGCAGCGCGGTGTAGGTGCCGTCGGGCAGCTCGGCGTCGGGGTCGCCGTCCGGGCAGGTCAGCTCGCGCAGCGCGTCGCCGGTCGGCTCCTCGACGGCGCAGTCGCCCGGCGTCACGCCCTCGGGCAGCGCGAGGGCGAGGAGCCGGTCGGCGTTCTCCACGGCGTCGGCGGCCGCGGCGTCGCGGCCGCGGTCGACCAGCACCAGGACGACGGCGAGCGCCACCACCGCGGCGGTGAGCACGGCGGTCAGCGCCCAGGGCAGCGCGGCGCCCCGGCGGCGGCCGGCGGGTGCGGGCGCCGCCGTGGCCGCCGCGGGGCGGGAGGGCGCGGCGACCGGCTCGACGCGGGTCGCCGCGCGGGCGCCGTCCGCGGGCGGGACGGGACCGACCGCGGTCCGGTCGTCGGGACCGGCCGGCACCGGCACGCCGCTGCCGGCGAGCGCGGCACGGGCGGCGGCGGCCAGCTCACCGGCGCTGGGCCACCGCTGCGCGGGGTCCTTGGCCAGGCCGCGGGCCACGACGGCGTCGAGGGCGGCGGGCAGGCCGGGCCGCCGGGCCGAGAGCGGTTCGGGCTGCTCGTGCAGGTGGGCGTGCATCAGCGCCACGGGGTCGCCGGGCGGGAACGGCGGGCGGCCGGTGAGCAGCTCGACCAGCACGCAGGCCAGCGAGTAGACGTCGGCGCGGCCGTCCAGGGGGCCGCGGCCGAACCGCTCGGGCGCCATGTAGGTGGTGCTGCCGATGGCCAGCCCGGTGCCGGTGAGCCCCGGCCCGGTGCCCTCGTCGGTCACGCGGGCGATGCCGAAGTCGGCGAGGTAGGCGAAGTCCTCCCCCGCCGCCGAGCTGGCCAGGTCACGGCCGTCGGCGCGGGCCACCAGCAGCACGTTGGACGGCTTGACGTCGCGGTGCACCAGCCCGCCGGCGTGCGCGGCGTCCAGGGCGCGGGCGACCTGGCCGACGACGTCGACGGCGCGGGCGGGGTCCAGCGGGCCGGTGCGGGCCAGCAGCGAGCCGAGGTCCTCCCCCTCGACCAGCCGCATGTCGAGGAACAGCTGCCCGTCGATCTCGCCGTAGCGGTGGATCGGGATGACGTGCGGCTCGTGCAGCCGGGCGGCGATCCGGGCCTCGCGGCGGAACCGCTCGCGGTAGCCCTCGTCGCCGGCCCACGCCTGCGGCAGCACCTTGAGCGCGACGTCCCGCTCGTGCTCGGCGTCGTGGGCGCGCAGCACCTGTCCCATCCCGCCGCGCCCCAGGACGCCGAGGACCCGGTACGGACCGAACTCCTGCCCCTCCGGCCCGGTCACCGCGCGGACGCGGCCTGGGCGGCCAGCTCCCGCCACAGGTGGGCGGCCGCCTCGGCGCCGCGGTGGAGCATCGGCAGCAGCACCCGCTCGTTCGGCGAGTGGATGCGGTCGGTGGGCAGGCCGGCGCCGAGGAACAGCAGCGGTGCGCCGAGGACGTCGACCAGGTCGGCCTCCGGCCCGCTGCCGCCCTCGCGGGTGAACAGCACCGCGCCGGGATCGGTGTCGAAGGCCTGGCCGATGGCGGCGAGGAGGGCGTCCATGGCCGGGGAGTCCAGATCGCTGGCGCACGGGGAGACGCCGCCGGGCGGGGTGTGCACCTCCGCCTCGATGCCGGCCGGCACCCGCTCGGCGACCCAGGCGCGCAGCATCGGGCCGATGTCGGCCGGCCGCTGGTCGGCGACCAGGCGGAAGGTCAGCTTGGCGTGTGCCTCGGCGGGGATGATCGTCTTGTGGCCGGGGCCGGTGTAGCCGCCCCACATGCCGTTGACCTCGGCGGTCGGGCGGGCGCCGATCCGCTCCAGGGTGCTGAAGCCGGCCTCGCCGGCGAGCGCGCGGGAGGCGGCCGGCCCGGCCAGCCAGGCCTGCTCGTCGAACGGCACCCGGCCCATGAGCTCCCGCTCGCGGTCGGTCAGCGGGCGGACGGCGTCGTAGAAGCCGGGGAGGGTGACCCGCCCCTGCTCGTCGTGCAGCGCGGCGAGCAGCTCGGCCATCGCGTGCAGCGGGTTGGGCACCGCGCCGCCGAAGGAGCCCGAGTGCAGGTCGACGGCGGGGCCGCGCAGGGTGATCTCGGCGTCGGCCAGCCCGCGCATGGCGACGACGGCACTGGGCACGTCGGGCGCGGCCATGCCGGTGTCGCTGACCACGACGACGTCGCAGCGCAGCCGGTCGGCGCGCTCGCGCAGCAGGTCGGCGAAGTGCGGCGAGCCGGACTCCTCCTCGCCCTCGACCAGCAGCTTCACCGTGACCGCCGGGGTGTCGCGGCCGGTGGCGGCCAGGTGGGCGCGGATGCCGAGCAGGTGGAAGGCGACGTTGCCCTTGTCGTCGATGGCGCCGCGGGCGTGCAGCTCCGGGCCGTCGGGACCCTCCACCACGGTCGGCTCGAACGGCGGGTGCTCCCACAGCTCCAGCGGGTCGACCGGCTGGACGTCGTGGTGGCCGTAGACGAGCGCGACGGGGGCGCCGGCGTCGGCGCTGGGCCACTCGGCGTAGACCGCCGGCGCGCCGGGGGTCGGCCAGATCTCCACGGTCGGGAACCCGGTGCGGCGCAGCGCCTCGGCCAGCCACTCGGCGCTCTCGGCGACCGCCGGGGCCGACAGCGGATCGGCGGAGATCGACGGGATGCGCAGCCACGCGTCGAGGTCGGCGTGCAGGTCGTCGAGGTGGGCGCGGACGTACTCGCGTTCCGGGCTGGTCACCCCGACGACGGTAGTGGCGCGGGCGCGCCGCCTCCTGGGCCGGGCTAGCGTCGCGGCCATGGCCGGAGGACTGCAGCGGGTGGACGTCGGCGACCTGACCTTCGACGTGCGGGCCGATGGGCCCGAGGACGGCCGGCCGGTGCTGCTCCTGCACGGCTTCCCGCAGACGTCGCTGTCGTGGGCGGCGGTCACCCCGCTGCTCACCCAGGCCGGGCTGCGCACGTACGCCGTGGACCAGCTGGGCTACTCCCCCGGCGCCCGGCCGGCGGAGGTGGATGCCTACGCGCTGACCCACCTCGCCCAGGTGACCGCCGACCTGATGACCGAGCTCGACGCGCCGGTGGCCGACGTCGTCGGGCACGACTGGGGCGCCAACGCGGCCTGGGCGCTGGCGGCCTGGCACGGGGACCGGGTGCGCTCGCTGACCGCCGTCTCGGTGCCGCACCCGGCCGCCTACACCGCGGCGTACCGCAGCGATCCGGAGCAGAGGGAGCGCTCGGCCTACATCCGGCTGTTCTGGCAGGCGGGCAAGGCCGAGGAGGTGCTGCTGGCCGACGACGCCCGGCGGCTGCGGCGGATGTTCGGCAGCGAGGGCGGGTGGGCCGTCCCCGCCGAGGCGGTCGACGAGTACGTCGCGGTGCTGTCCGCGCCCGGCGCGCTCACCGCGGCGCTGAACTGGTACCGGGCGATGAGCTCCGACATCCCGGTGGACGACGTGGCGGTGCCGACGACCTACGTGTGGAGCGACGCCGACGTCGCGATCGGCCGGGTCGCCGCCGAGGGCTGCGCGGCGCACGTGACCGGGGACTACCGGTTCGTCGAGCTGCCGGGTGTCTCGCACTGGATCCCGGAGCAGGCGCCGGAGGCGCTGGCCGCGGCGATCATCGACCGGATCGCCTCGACCTGACCCTCACCCCGTGCCGGAGACCAGCGCGAGCAGCCCGGCCTCGTCGAGCAGGTCGACCGGGCGCACGGTGGTGTTCGCCAGCACGTGGTGGAAGCCGGCGCTGACCTGCTCGACCGGCACGCCGGTGAGCCGCGACCAGCCCAGCCGGTAGGCGGCCAGCTGCACGCCGACGGCGGAGAGCTCGGCCGCGGTGGGCGGCGGGCCGGTCTTCCAGTCGATGACCTCGAAGCCGCCGTCGGGGCGGGCGAAGACCGCGTCGATCCGGCCCCGCAGGGTCAGCGGCCCCAGCGGCGTCTCGAACGGCACCTCCACCTCGATCGGCTGCCGGTCGGCCCACTCGCCGGCGAGGAAGGCCTCCTGCAGGCCGGCCAGCGAGCTGTCGGGCACGGCCAGCTCGTCGCCGGAGCCGGGCAGCTCGTCGAGGTCGAGCAGCCGGGAGGCGCCGAAGCGCTCCTCCAGCCAGGCGTGGAAGGCGGTGCCGCGGCGGGCCTGCGGCGCCGGGGCGGCCGGCATCGGCCGGCGCAGCCGGCGGGCCAGCTCGGCCGGGTCGCGGCGCAGCGTCACCAGCGCGGACACCGACAGGTGCGAGGGCAGCGGGACGTCGACGGTCGGGCTGGCGATCCGGGCCCGCTCGCGCAGCAGCAGGTCGGCGTCGCGGACCCACTGCTCGACCAGCTCGTCGCCGCCGCCGAGGGTGCGCTCGACGTCGAGCGGGTGCGGCGCGGCGTTCTCGACCAGCTCCGCCGCCGCGGTGAGCGCCCGCCGCCGGGCCGGCGCGAGCGGATCGGCCGGCCAGATGCCGACCGGCCACTCCTCCAGCGCCGGGTTGGTGGCCCCTTCGGCCGGCGGCTCGGCCCACGCGACGACCACCCCCGCGCCGGCGGTGCAGGCCCGCCGGGCGGTGTCGAGCAGCACCGAGGGCCCGCACGGCTTCACCCCGTCGCGCCACCAGCTGCCCGAGCACAGCAGCAGGTGCTTGGCGCGGGTGACCGCGACGTAGCCGAGCCGGATCTCCTCGGCCAGGCCGAAGTCCTTCCACTCCTGCACGTAGTCCTCGAGGGCGGCCTTCACGACCGCCTGGTCGCCCGAGCCGGGCACCGGCAGCCGGAGCCGGGGCAGCTCCTCGCGGTCGGTGAGCCGCAGGTCGGCGGGGATGGCGCCGGGGTCGCGGATCCACGAGTCGCTGGTGTCGCTGCGGGCGGGGAACTGGTCGGCGGTCATGCCGGGCACCGCGACGACGTCCCACTCCAGGCCCTTGGCCGAGTGCCCGGTGAGCAGCTGCACCGCCTCGGGGTTGACCGCGACCTCGCCGGGCTCCAGCCCGCGCTCGCGCTCCTCGGCGTCCTTGAGGTAGCCGAGGAACGCCGGCAGCGAGGGCAGCTCGGCCAGCTCGGTGAACTCCGCGGCGACGGCGTGCAGCGCGTCGAGGTGCGCGCGGGCGCCGGCCGGGCTGACGCCGGGCGTGCTGGCCAGCTCGGTCTCCAGGCCCAGCGTGCGGGCGACCTCGTCGACGAGGTCGGGCAGCGGGTCGCCGAGGCGGGTGCGCAGGTGGCCCAGCTCCCGGGCCAGCCGCCGCAGCCGCCGGTAGGCGGCGGTCGAGTAGCCGGACGCATCGCCGAGGTCGTCGAGGGCCTCGACGATGCTGCCGCGCTCCTGCGGCGGCTCCGCGGGAGCCGGCTGCCCGGCCGGTGGCTCCGGCCGGCGGGCGTGCACCAGCGCCCGGGCGCGGGCCTCCAGCGCGGCGAGGTCGCGCGGGCCGATCCGCCAGCGCGCCCCGGTGAGCAGCCGGCCCAGCGCGTCGCCGGCGGTGGGGTCGACCAGCACGGTGAGCGTGGCGACGACGTCGGACACCTCGGGCACCTCGAGCAGGCCGCCGAGGCCGACGACCTCGACCGGCAGGCCGCGGGCGCGCAGCGCGGCGGCGATGCCCGGCAGCTGCTTGCGGGTGCGGGCCAGCACCGCGACCGTCGGCGGCCGGCCGTCCGGCCGCGGCGGCACCACCGGGTCGGTGCCCTGCCAGCACGCGGCCAGCCGGTCGGCCAGGGCCTCGGTCTCGTCGGCGACGGTGTCGTAGAGCCCGACGACCACCGAGCCGCGGCCGGCCGTGGGCGCGGGTGCCAGGTCGGGCAGCGGCACGTCGGGGGCCGGCAGCAGCCCGGCGACGGCGTTGGCCACCTCGAGGACGGCGCCGTCGTTGCGCCAGCTGGTGGCCAGGGTGAGCCGCTGGGCCTCCTTGCCGCGGGTGCCGGCGAAGGTGCGGGCGAACCGCTCGATCGTGCCGGCCGAGGCCCCGCGCCAGCCGTAGATCGACTGGCGCGGGTCGCCGACGGCGAGCACCGGGTGGCCGGTGGCCCGCCCGAACAGCGCCTCGAGCATCCGGAGCTGGCCGACGCTGGTGTCCTGGTACTCGTCGAGCAGCACGACCTTCCAGCGGGTCCGCTCGCGCCGGCCGACCTCGGGTGCGGAGACGGCGATCCGTGCGGCGTGCGCCACCTGGTCGGCGTAGTCGATGGCACCGGCCGCGCGCTTGCGCGCCTCGAAGGCCTCGACCAGCGGCAGCAGCGCCACCCGCGCCCGCTGCCGGGCGAGCATGTCGAGGACGTCCTTGTACGGGCCCTTCTTCTTCGGGGCGTCGGCGTAGCCGACGATCTGCGCCTCCAGGCGGGCGGTCCAGGCCCGCAGCGCCGCGGGGCTGACGTCGTGCTCGCCCATCTCGGCGGCCAGCGCCAGCACGTCCTCGACCGTGGTCAGCAGCGACAGCGGCACGTCGGCCATGTCGCCGGTGTAGCCAGCGACCACCGAGGTGGCCTGCCCCCAGCACATCGCCGGGCCCAGCACGCCGGCGCCGGGCTCGACGCCGATCCGCAGGCCGTGCTCGGCGACCAGCGAGGCGGCGTACCCGTGGTAGGTCGACACGGTGGGCTGGGCGATCTCCAGCCGGTCGCGCAGGTCCTGCTCGGTCTCGGGATGGCGGGCCAGCGCGCCCAGCCGCAGCCGGATCCGCTCGCCGAGCTCGCTGGCGGCCTTGCGCGTGAAGGTCAGCCCGAGGACGGCCTCGGGCTCGACGATCCGGTTGGCGACCAGCCAGGAGACCCGGGCGGCCATGGTCTCGGTCTTGCCCGACCCGGCACCGGCGACGACCACGAGCGGACGGTCGGCCGGGGCGGCGACCACCCGGGCCTGCTCCGGGGACGGCGCGTAGGACAGCCCGCAGCGGGCGGCCACCTCGGCCGGGTCGAGCAGCCGCCGCGGGGCCGGCGCCGGCGCGGGGACGTCGAAGAGCTCGTCGAAGGACAGCTGCGCCTCGTCGGGCGCCGTGCCGTGGCGAGCGCTGGCGCCGTGCCGGGGGCTCATGCCGTCACCTGCCGGCCGCGCTCCTGCAGGGGGCAGCTCTTCCGGGCCGGGCAGCGCTGGCAGTGCGTGCCGGTGCGCACCTCGAAGGTCGCCGCGCCCATGCCCTCCCCCACCGTGGCCACCAGCTCGCCGGCCCAGGTCTGCTCCACCGGGGCGTCGGCCGGCAGCGGCGGCTGGTGCTGCTCCTTGGCCTTCGCCCCGGACCCGACCTGCAGCAGGGCGGCGCCACCCGGGGTGCTGCCGTGGTCGCCGAAGGCACCCGCCGCGATCGCCACCTGGTAGGCGGCCAGCTGGCCGTGGGTGTCGATCTCCCGGGCCGCGCTCTTGCCGGTCTTCAGGTCGACGACGACCAGGCGGCCGTCGGAGTCGCGCTCCAGCCGGTCGACCTGCCCGCGGATGCGGGCCCGGCCGACGGTCACGTCGAAGTCCTCCTCGGCGGCCAGCAGCTCCCGGCCGTTGGCCGCGTGCCAGCGCAGGAACCGGTCGAGCATGTCGTGCGCGGAGTCGCGCTGCCGCTGGTCGGACCACCCCGGCCCCAGGTCGAGCTGGTCGAGCTCGGCGGCCAGCGCGGCGCGGGCCTCGGCCGCGGGCAGCCCGTCGGCGACCTTCTGCGCCACCGCGTGCACGGCCGAGCCGACGGTGCGGGTGGCGTCGGGCGAGGCCTCCGCACCCACCGCGCCCAGCACCCAGCGCAGCGGGCAGCGCTGGAAGGTCTCGATCGCCGACGGGCGCACCCGCACCGGGAGGTCCTCGGCCACCAGCGGGGCGTCGTCGGACAGCGGCGGCAGGCCCCACCAGTCGCCGGGGGCGGCGCCGGGCACCCGCTCCTCGGCCAGCCGGCGCAGCACCGCGGCCGCCGCCGACCGGCGCTCGGCGGGGGTGTGCGGATCGGTCAGCGCCCGGCGCAGCTCGGCCACCAGCGCCGGCAGGGTCAGCGACCGCGGCAGGGGGGTCAGGGGCCGGCCGTCCTCCGGGGGCGGGACGACCAGGTCGAGGAAGCGGGAGGCGGTGGCGCCGGCCTCCGCGCCGTCGAGCGCACCCTCCACCGCGGTGACCACGAGCCGGCGGCGCGCGCGGGTGCAGGCCACGTAGAACAGCCGGCGCTCCTCGGCCAGCGCGAGGGTGCGCCGGTCGACCGCGGTGCCGTCGATGCCGGCGGCCCGCTCCACGAGCACCTCGGTGGCCAGCAGCGAGCCGCGGTCGCGCAGGTCGGGCCACACGCCCTCCTGCACCCCGGCGACGCAGACGACGTCCCACTCCAGGCCCTTGCTGGCGTGCGCGGTCAGCAGTCGCACCGTCTCGGTGGCGGTGGCCCGCGCCGCACCGGTGTCGCCGGGCAGCTCCTGCGCGGCCAGGTGCTCGACGAAGGCCCGGACGTCGGCCGAGGGCAGCCGGTCGACGAACCCGGCCGCGGCGTCGAACAGCGCGACGACCGCGTCGAGGTCGCGGTCGGCCACCGCGCCGGCGGCGCCGCCCGCGGCACTGGCCCGCGCCCAGCGCGTCGCCAGCCCGCTGCGCTGCCACATCGCCCAGAGCACGTCCTCGGCGGAGCCGTCGGCGGCCAGCGCCGCCCGCCCGGCGGCGAGCACCCCGGCGACCCGCCGGGCCGGCAGGGACACCGACTCGGGCAGTGCCTCCAGCAGCGGCTCGTCGGTGAGCGCCGTGGCCAGCGGAGCGCCGCGCTCGGCGGCGTCGACCCCCTGCTGCGCGAGCGCGATGCGCACCGCCCGGCGCAGCCGGCGCAGGTCGAGCACGGTGGCGCCGCCCAGCGGGGAGGCCAGCAGCGCCTCGGCGGCGGGCTCGTCGAGGGCGGGGCCGGCGTCGGCCGCGCGGGGCAGCAGCGCGGTGAGCGCGCTGAGGAACGGCGCGACGGCCGGCTGGGCGGCCAGCGGCAGCTCGTCGGAAGAGACGGCGACCGGCACCCCGGCCGAGGACAGCGCGCGGCGCAGCGGCCCGAGGGCCAGCATGCTGCGGACGACGACGGCCATCTCCGACCACGGCACGCCGTCGAGCAGGTGGGCCCGGCGCAGCACGTCGGCGACGTAGGCGGCCTCGACCGCCGTGGACCCGAACACGTGCACCTCGGCCGACCCCGGGTCGGCGCCGGGCACCGCCTGCAGCCGGCGGTGCTCCCACGGACCGGGCAGCCCCTCGGCCACCCTGCGGCTGATCGCCAGCAGCTCGGGCCCCGACCGCCGGCAGACCCCGAGGGAGACGCGGGCCGCGGGCCGGCCGTCGGCGTGCCGGAACCGGTCGGGGAACTCGACGATGCCGCGCGGCTCGGCGCCGCGGAAGGCGTAGATGGCCTGGTCGGGGTCGCCCACGGCGACGAGGTCACCGCCGCGGCCGGCGAGCAGCTCCAGCAGCTCGACCTGGGCGGGGTCGGTGTCCTGGTACTCGTCGACGAACAGCCAGCGCGCCCGCTCCCGCTCCTGGCGCAGCAGCTCGTCGTCGCCCTCGAGCTCGGCGATCGCGGCCCGCACCAGCTCGGCGGGGTCGTAGCCGGAGGCCTCGCCGCGGGCGGCCGTGGCGAACGCCGTCACCGCCTCGTACTGCTCCTGGAAGGCCGCAGCGTGCACCCACGCGTCGTGCCCCAGCTCGCGACCCCACGTGGCGAGGGTGTCGGCGCCGATGCCGCGCTCGGTGGCCCGCAGCAGCAGCTCCCGCAGCTCGCCGCGGAACCCGTTGGTGGCCAGCGCCGGCAGCAGCGACTCCGGCCAGCGGACCGCGCCCTCCTCGGCGAGGTCGCCGGAGAGCAGCTCGGCGACGACGGCGTCCTGCTCGGCGGCGGTGAGGAGCCGGGGCGGCGCCTCGCCGCGGAGCACGGCCGCCCGGCGCAGCACGCCGTAGGCGTAGGAGTGGAAGGTGCGGGCCAGGGGCTCGCGGATCGTGCGGCCCACGCGGGCGGTGATCCGCTCGCGGAGCTCGGCGGCGGCCTTGCGGCTGAAGGTCAGGACGAGGATGGACTCCGGGTCGACCCCGCGGTCGATGCGGGCCGCGACGGCCTCCACGATCGTCGTCGTCTTGCCGGTGCCCGGGCCGGCGAGCACCAGCAGCGGGCCGCCGGGGTGGTCGACGACCGCCTGCTGGGTCGGGTCCAGCCGCGGCCGGGCCGCCGCCGGCGCCTCCTCCTGCTGCACGAGCCGGTAGACCGGCTCGACGTCCCCCCGCACTGCCACGTCCCCGATGGAAGCACGCGGGGCCGACAGTTCCGGGGCACCGCTGGTCAGCCGGCGAGCGACACCGCCATCGCCGCGGCCGCCACCGTCCCGGCCACGGTGCGGACGGTGTTCCACCGGGTCCACCGGCGGGTGTACCGGGCCCACGACGCGGCCTCGTCGGCGCTGCCCGGCTCGGTCGCCGCCAGCCGGTCGTTCAGCGGCACGTTGGCGACGGCGGTCACCCCCACCAGGCCGGCCAGGTACGCCACGGCACCGGCCAGGACCAGCACGCCGGACCGGTCGAGCGGTCCCCCGGCCAGGACGCCGATCGCGGCGACGACGTGCAGCAGCGCCGTGCCGAAGAGGGCGGTCATCAGCGGTGGCCGTACCGCCGCGACGTTCACCGCCCGCATCGCCGCGGCGCCCGCGGCCGGCGGCAGGCTGCCCAGCGCGCGCATGACGAAGCCGGAGAACGCGAGGAAGACGCCGGCCACCAGGCCGCTGCCCACGGCGGCCGCGACGACGACGGCCGTCCCGGTCACCGGCCGGCTCCCGCGGTGGCGCTCCGGTGGGGGACGGTGGCGGGCACCACGGGCATGACGTCAGCCAACCGGCCGGCGTCGAGCCGGTCCATGCCCTCCGCCGTCAGCCGGCGACCAGCTCCCACGCCTGGTCCCCCACGTCGTCGGCCTCGGCCCGGGAGAGGGCGCCCACGTCGACCAGGCGGTCGAGCACGTGGGCCTGCCGGGCCGCGGCGAGCTCCGGGTGCACGACCGGGTCGTAGGCGCTCGGCGCCTGCAGCAGGCCGGCGAGCAGGCTGGCCTGCGCCCAGGAGAGCTCGCCCGGCGGGACCCCGAAGTAGCCCTCGCTGGCGGCGACCACGCCGGTGTACCCGTGCCCGTAGTAAGCGGTGTCGAGGTACATGCGCAGGACCTCCTCCTTGGTCCAGCCGGCCGACAGCTTGAGCGCCAGCACGACCGCCTGCGCCTTGGCCGCCGGACCGGTGTCGCCGTCGCCGTAGAGGTTCTTGGCCAGTTGCTGCTCGAGCGTCGAGCCGCCCAGGTCGCGGCCCAGGACGACGCCGAGCGGAGCCCGGAGCGCGCCGCGCCAGTCGATGCCGGGGTGGTCGGCGAACCGGCTGTCCTCGGTGGCCAGGACGGCGACGACGAGGCGCTCGGGCAGCTCGCCGGTCAGCGGCGTGCCCCCGGTGGCGGCGAGCAGCGCGTCGACCCGGGCGCGGGCGTCGTCCACGCCCGGCGTGGCGAGCCAGGCCCCCGCGAGGGCGAGCGCGAGCACGACCGGCACCGTGAGGACGGCGAGCGCGAGCCGGCGCAGCACCCGGCGCCGGGCCCGGGTGGGGACGGCCGCGAACGGTGGACGGGGCGACGGGGCGAGGGCGGTCTCGGGCACGGGACCAGTCGATCCCGCGGCACTCCCCGGCCGCGTCGGCCGGCGGGATGATCATCGGGAGCCGCAGGTCAGCCCGGGGGTGGACCCTCCCTCAGTCCGGCCAGCCGACCGCGCGCAGGTCGACCCGACCGTTCCGCACCGGGACGCCCTCGGCCGCCAGCAGGGCCAGCTGCCGGACGCGGACCGGCTCGGCCGCCGTGCCGTCGGCGCGCACCACCCGGTGCCAGGGCACCGCTCCCCCACCCTGGGCCAGCGCCCGCGCCACCCGCCGCGGCCCCACGCCGACCAGCCGGCCGATGGCGCCGTAGGTGCTCACCCGGCCCGGCGGGATCCCCTCGACCGCGTCGTAGACCGCCTCGTCGACGTCGGCCGGATCGGTGTGGCCGCTCCGCAGGGGCCCGGGGCGGGCCTGCGGGGCCCGGGGGGCGGAGGGGTCCTCCATCAGGCCCGGCGGCCGAACCGGGCCAGCACGCGCACCTGCTCCGGCGCGCCGGCCGGCACGTCGACGGCGGGGCCGAAGGCACCCGGCACCCCGCCGGGCGGCAGCAGTTCCGCGGCCCGCGCCGCGGCGGCCAGCAGGGCCGGGTCCAGCCGCTCGTCGCCCCCGGTGGCGCGGGCGAGGTCCCAGGCGTGCACGGTCAGGTCGGCGGTGAGCCGGGTCAGCCAGGCCCGCACGGGCACCGGCCCGCCGTCGAGCGCCACCGTGCCGTCGAGGTCGCCGTGCAGCGCGACCGCGGTCAGCGCGCCGTCCGCGGCGTCCTCCCAGGCCGCGAGCGGGTCGCCGCCCAGGAGGAGGACCCCGCTGCCCCCCACGCCTCGCCCGCTCGGCGCGGGTCCCTGCAGCGAGGCCGGGTCGGCGGGCTCGCCGGCCAGCAGCCGGGGCACCCGCCGGGCCTCGTGCACCAGGTGGGCGACGAGGTCGGCGACGGTCCAGCCCGGCAGCGCCTCGTCGTCCCACTGGCCCGCCTCGACGGCGTCGACCCGGTCGGTGAAGGCGTTCTGGGCGCGCTGGAGCAGCTCCAGCAGCTCGGCGGCGTCGCGGTCGGGCACCTCCCCAGTGAACCGCGCCCAGCCCGCCGACACGACGAAGGCCCCACCTCCCGTGCGGGAGGTGGGGCCTGACATCGCGGCCCCGTCCTCGGGACGGGGCCCTCTCTCAGTAGGTCGGGAGCGCCTTGTCGATGCGGGTCGCCCAGGCCGTCACGCCGCCCTGCACGTGCACGGCGTCCTTGAACCCGGCGTTCTTGATCGCGGCGAGCACCTCGGCCGACCGGACGCCGGTCTTGCAGTGCAGCACGATCGGCTTGTCCTGCGGCAGCTGCGACAGCGCCCGGCCCGAGAGCAGCTCGTCCTTGGGGATGAGCTTGGCGCCGGGGATCGACACGATCTCGTACTCGTTGGGCTCCCGGACGTCGATCAGCTCGAAGTCCTTGCCGGCGTCCATCATGTCCTTGAGCTCGTCGACGGTGATCGTCGCGCCCGCGGCCGCCTCCTGCGCCTCGGTGGAGACGACGCCGCAGAAGGTCTCGTAGTCGATGAGGCCGGTGATCGGCTCGCCCTCGGGGTCCTTGCGCACCTTGATGGTGCGGAAGGTCATCTCCAGGGCGTCGTAGACCATCAGCCGGCCGAGCAGCGTCTCGCCGATGCCGGTGATGAGCTTGACCGCCTCGGTGGCCTGGATGGCGCCGATGGTCGCGCAGAGCACGCCCAGCACGCCGCCCTCGGCGCAGGAGGGCACCATCCCCGGCGGCGGGGGCACCGGGTACAGGTCGCGGTAGTTCGGGCCGTGCTCGTTCCAGAAGACCGAGACCTGGCCGTCGAACCGGTAGATCGAGCCCCAGACGTAGGGCTTGCCCAGCAGCACGCACGCGTCGTTGACCAGGTAGCGCGTGGCGAAGTTGTCGGTGCCGTCGACGATGAGGTCGTACTGGCTGAAGATGTCCAGCACGTTGTCGCTGTCCAGGCGGGTCTCGTGCAGCCGGACGTCGACGTAGGGGTTGATCTCCTTGATGGAGTCCCGCGCGCTCTCGGCCTTCGAGCGGCCGACGTCGGACGCGCCGTGGATGATCTGCCGCTGCAGGTTGGACTCGTCGACCACGTCGAACTCGACGATGCCGAGCGTGCCCACACCGGCGGCGGCCAGGTACATGAGCACCGGGGAACCGAGCCCACCGGCGCCGACGGCGAGCACCTTGGCGTTCTTCAGCCGCTTCTGCCCGTCCATCCCGACGTCGGGGATGATCAGGTGGCGGCTGTAGCGGCGGACCTCGTCGATGGACAGGTCGGCGGCGGGCTCCACCAGGGGTGGCAGGGACACGCTTGCTCCTCAGGTCGCGGACAGCGGCCCCGGGGGGCCGGCGTTCGTGCGCATAACAGCGTGACACCCCGCTCTCTTCCCGACCGATCCGGGGACGCGCGCCGGCCCTCAGCCCCGCAGGTCCCGCCGGCGGTAACCGGCCAGCCCGGCCAGCCCGAGGGCCACCGCGACGGCGAGCATGCCGGCCGTCCCGGCCCAGTCCGGCGCCTCGGCCGGCACCTTCGCGAGGTGCGCGAACGGCGACAGCGCGCGGACGGCGTCCGGCCAGCCGAACGTGTCCGCGAGGACCAGCAGCAGGTACCCGCCCGCGGCGGGCAGCACGCCGATCGGCAGCACCGCCGCCGGCGCCCACCCCAGGGCGAACACCGCCGCGCCCAGGCACACCAGGGCGACGGGGACGACGTTCGCCGCGCCGGCCAGCGCCTGCCCCGGGGTCAGCCCGGCGTCCACCCACGCCGCGCCCGCCCACGTGGCCAGCCCGGCGACCACCGCGAGCACGCCGCAGCCCAGCGCCACCGCCAGCGCCTCGGTGCGAAGCCACCGCGACCGCCCGACGGGCAGCGAGTACAGCAGCACCTGGCGCCCGGCCACCTCCTCCGCGGCGCCGGCCGCGATCCGCCCGGCCGCGAACGCCCCGATCGGGACGGCGAGCACGGAGAACAGCGAGGACGCGTAGCCCTGGACCGACCCGAGCTCGGCGAACCCGGCCTGCACCGCGAGCCGCGCGAACTGGGCGTTGTCGCGGAGGAAGTCCAGCATCGCCGTCGCCAGCAGCCCGATGAGCAGGAAGTAGGCCCCGATGCCGAGCGCCCAGGTGAGCACCGGGCGGCGGATCCGGTGCACCGCCAGGCCGGGAAGGCTCCCCACCAGCCGGCTCGGCGCGCGGACGGCGTCCCGCGCGTGGAGCACGCCGGCGCCGACGTCCCGCCGGTCGGCGAGCACGACGGCGGCCAGGGCGGGGGCCGCGGCGAGCACGGCGAGCACCGCCAGCGGCGCCGCCCGGTCGGCGGCGTAGGGCGCCACGGTGCTCAGCAGTCCGAACGGGCTCGCCCAGCGCAGCCACGCGAGGGAGTCGACGCCGTCGCCGACCATGCGCAGCAGCAGGCCCGCCAGGACGACCCCGACGGCCAGCCCGGACGCCGCCCGCCGCTCGGCGACGAGCTGGGCGGCCAGGCCGCCCACGGCTGCGCCGGTCAGGCCGGCCCCCGCGACGACGGCACCGAAGAGGAGCGACCCGGCGGTCGCCGTCCCGGCCAGCAGCGCGCCGGCGGACACGGCGAGCCCCGGCAGCACCGCCGCACCCAGGACGCCGGCGAGCTGACGCCGGGCGAGCGCACCGGCGCGCACCCGGCCGGCCAGCAGGAGGTCCGTCCGGCCGGCCTCCTCCTCACCGCGGGTGACCCGGGTGGCGGTGAGCGCCGCCCACACGCCGACGAGGACCGCCAGCACCGTGCCGGTGCGCCAGACCGTGAAGCCGCCGGCGTCGTCGAGCGCCCGCGCCGGGCCGAACAGCGTGCGGATGGCCGGGTTGTCGGCGAGCGCGGTCAGGGAGCCGGCCGTCACCGTGCCCTGGAAGGTGTCGCGGTACTCGGCGGCGACGAACGCGACGAGCACCCCGCAGACCGCGGTCACGACGAGGGTTCCCCGGCGGACCAGCCGCAGGAGGAGGCGCAGCGGCCCGCGCACCGGAGCAGGTGGGCCGGCGACCGGTGCCTGCGGCGGGGCCGCCGTCCGGCTGGTCACCGCCGCACCTCGCCGTAGTAGTCGAGGAAGATCTCCTCGAGGGTCGGCTCGCGGACCTCGAGCCGCGCGACGTCGGCCGCACCGAGCGCCCGCAGCACGGGGCCCGGGGGCCCCGTCAGGGCCAGCGCGAGCCGGACGTCGGAGACCCACCGCACCTCGGTCACCCCGGGCAGGTCGGCGAGCCCGCGGAGCTCCGGAGCCGGCCGGTCCAGCTCGACGACCACCTCCGAGCGGCGCAGCCGGCGCAGCGCCTCCAGGCCGGCCACCTCCACCAGCCGCCCCTGGCGCAGGATGGCGACGCGGGTGCACACGGCGTCCACCTCGGCGAGCTGGTGGGAGCTGAGGAACACCGTCTGCCCCCGCTCGGCGGCCTCGGTGATGCAGCGCCGGAACTCGCGCTCCATCAGCGGGTCCAGGCCGCTGGTGGGCTCGTCGAGGACGAGCAGCGGCGCGCGCGTGGCGAACGCCGCCACGAGCGCCACCTTCTGCCGGTTGCCGGTCGAGTACGCGCGGGCCCGCTTGCGCGGATCGAGACCGAACCGCTCGACGAGCTCCGCGCGGTAGGGCAGGTCCGTGCCGGGCCCCACGCCGGCGAGCAGGTCCAGGCACTCCTGGCCGGTGAGCGCCGGCCAGAGTGCGACGTCGGCCGGGACGTAGGCGAGCGACCGGTGCGCCGTCTCCACGTCCTCCGCGGGGTGGCCGAGGATCTCGGCCGTGCCCGAGCTGGGCCGGATCAGCCCCAGCAGCATGCGGATCGTCGTGGACTTGCCGGCACCGTTGGGGCCGAGGAAGCCGAAGACCTCACCGGCCGGCACGTCGAGGGACAGGCCGTCGACGGCGAGGGTGGACCCGAAGCGCTTGGTCAGCTCGCAGGCGCGGACGGCGGTGGCGGTCATGGTGGAGCCCTCCCCGGGGAGTCGCGGACACGACTGCCGACCAGGCTTCCCGGCGCACCGCGGAGCAGCCTAGACCCGGGGCCCCGCCCGCAGGGCCTCCGTCGCCGCGACGTTCAGGACGGCGGCGCGCCCCGCCGTCCCGCGAGCGACCGCAGCCCCGCCCTGACCCCGGGCGGCAGCCGCCGGGCCGCACCGCGGGCGAGAGCCTCCAGCCGCTCCCGCGGCGCCGGCGGCGTGCCGCCGAGGACCAGCAGGTCACCGTGGGTGCCGTAGCCGAGCGCCTCCTCGTGCCACGCCGTCCCGTCGAAGGTGACCATCCACCAGGCCTCCGGGCGGTCCGGCCCGGGCCGCACCAGCAGCGGGTGCGGGATGTTCGTCCCGTAGGGCGCGACCAGGCTGCGCACCCGCCGCATCGCGGTGTCGTACACCGGGTACTCGGCGGCGTCGCGGTCGCTGGCCAGCAGGTACCAGTCGTCGCCGAACCGCTGCAGCAGCGTGCCCTCGGTCTGCTCGAGCGCGGCGTCGGCGCCCACCAGCCGCAGGCCGCGGGTGGGGTCGGCGTCCCGGGTCTCGGCCAGCGCGGGGTGGAAGACGTAGCGCGGCGGCCCGAACGACGGGCACTCGGTGAAGGCCAGCAGCCACCGGTCGCCGACCCGGGCCAGCGACGGGTCCCAGGCGCTGACCTCCGTCGGCAGCTCCAGCCGCTCGGTGCGCAGCACGTGCACCCCGGCGAGCAGCTCGCGCTCGTCGCCGACCGCGACGCGGACGTGGGTGCCGCGCTCGGGGTCGTGGTCGCCCCACGACGACACCATCACGGTGTACCGGGCCCGCTCCTCGTCCCAGACCACGCAGCCGGCGTGGTCACCGAGCACCAGCCCGTCGCGCTCGGAGAACAGCGCGCCGACCTGCTCCAGCCGCCCGGGATCGGCGAGGTCGAGGGTCCAGACGCCCCAGTGCGCCTGCTGGAAGAACCCCAGGCCGGCGTTGGTCAGCGTGAGGTAGGCCTTGCCGTCCCGGACCACCGGACGGCCGTCGGGATGGCGCACGAGCTGGGGATCGCGCAGCCCGACCGCACCGGAGTACCCGGCCCGCACCCGACCGGTCTCCGCCGGGCCGGTGACGCCGGCGGCGTAGGACAGCCCGGCGAGGACGGCGGGGTCGCGCAGGTCGAGGACGGCGGCGACGCGCTCCCGCTCCCAGGCGACCGGCCGCCACTCCTCGGTGCCGGCGGGCGCGACGAGCGCGACGACCCGGTTCTCGTTGACCACGCAGGCCAGCCGGAACGGGGCACCGGTGCCGGTGCCGGCGTCACCCTCGGCGACGACCACGGGCCCGCCCGCACCGGCGGCCACCTCGAGCCGCACCCGCCCGTCGCGGTGGCGGGCGAGCACGGCTCCGGCCGGCCCGGCCAGGCCGCAGTCGACGCCGCCGCCGTCGTCGGCACGGACGACGTCCACGACGACGGCGGCGAAGGGCGCCCGCGGGCCGGGAGCGAGCGGCAGCGGGCCGGCGCCCTCCGGCAGCGGCCCCTCGCGGTCGACCTCGACGAGCGGCGACAGGAGGGCGACCGGCCGGTGCCGGGTCAGCTCGGCGAAGCGGAGGTCGAACGGATGCGGGGGGCGGCCGATCACCGGGCGAGGCTAGCCGTGCCCGCGCGCGGTCGCGGGCCGGGAGAGGCGCCGCGTCAGGGGAAGGGCCAGGCGTTCTTGACGCAGCCGTCGAGGCCGAGCGTCTGCTGCTGCATGACCGGCGCCAGCTGGCCGGCGCCGGGGCAGGGCTGGTGGCCGTTGCCCAGCGCGTGGCCGACCTCGTGGTTGACCACGTACTGCCGGTAGGTCGCGATGTCGCCCTGGTAGTCGGGGACGGCGGTCTCCCAGCGGGCCAGGTTGATGACCGCGCGGTCGCCGTACCGGCAGGAGGTGTAGCCGCCGGTGCCCACGCCCGGGCAGTAGGTCTCCATGTTGCCGGGGCTGATCAGGGTGACCTTGAAGTCGAAGGCGCCGGCGGCCTCCTCCTCGACGCCGACCCGCTGGAAGGACATCCGGCCGCCGCTGCCCCACGAGCGGGGATCGCCCAGCGTCGCCTCGACCGCGGCGGCGAACGCCGTGCCGTCCACGCCGATGCCGTCCTCGACCTCCACGACGAACCGGCGCAGCGGCCCGCTGCCGTAGACCTGCGACGTGCCGGGCACCACGGTCACGCTGCCGCCGCCCCGCTCGACGTACGTGGGCGCGGTCTCGACGGCGACCGGCGGGGGCGCGGACTCCACCTCGGCGCTGCTGCCGGGAGCCGGCGCCGTCACGTCGGCCGGCGCGCCCTCGCCCTCGGCGACCTCCGGCGCCGCCGAGCTCGCCGCCGCCGTGGCGCCGGCGGTGCTGGTCGCGCCGCCGTCCACCCCGGTGCGGGCGAGGTCGACGAGCGTGAGCAGCGTGGCGATCGTCAGCAGCGGGATCGCGTAGGCCCGCCATCCGTAGCGGAGGACGAACCGGCGGATCCGCCCGGCCGGCCGCGCCGGCGGGGTGCGCCCCGGGGCGGCGGGGTCGCGGAGCTCGGCGGCGGGACGGGCCACCAGCGGAGCCGCCGGAGCCGGACGCCGGGGGGCGCGCACCTCGGCGCGCGGCGGTCGGACCGCCGCCCGGGGCGCGGTGGACGGCTCGCGCACGGGGGGACGCGCGCCCGCGACGGGCCGGCGGACGTCGCGCGGGAGCGGCGGGCGCGCTGCGGCGGGCGGTACGCGAGGGCGGTCCCCGGACCTGCCGCCGGCCGGCGGTCCTGCCACGGGCCGACCTCCCGCCGGTCTGGTGTCGGGCCGGCCCCCCGCCGGCCGCGGGCCGGTCGGCCCGCCGTCTCCGGTCAGGTTCTCACGGACGGCGACCCCGGTGGAGCAGCCGGTGGCAGGCGGGGCGTGTCCGGCCGGGCACGCAGCGTCAATCCCGGGACGCGGCCTCCTCGACCATCCCCAGCACCGCGCGGGCGGTCAGCTCGGGCACCTCGAGCATCGCCACGTGCCCGACGCCCTCGAGCACCAGCAGCCGGGAGTCGGGCACCACCGCCGTGAGCCGGGGGGCGAGCGCCGGGTCGACCAGCCGGTCGCGGTCCCCCCAGAGCACGAGCGTCGGCGGCCGCAGCGAGCGGGCCATCCGCCAGGCGTTGGCCGGCCCGATCCGCAGGTAGGAGGTCATCAGCCCGCGCATGCTGCGGGCCAGCGCCCGGCCGGCCCAGGCCTGCTCCGACCGCTCGCGCATCTCCTCCAGCGCCTGCTGCATGCGCTCGCGCGGCACCCGTGACGGGTCCCCGAAGCACATCTGCACCATGCCGCGGACCTGCTGCTCGGGGGTCACGCCGGCCAGCCGGCGCTCGGCGATGGAGGGCACGCCGGGCAGCAGGAGCAGCAGCAGCGCGGGGCTGAACGCCCGGGGCACCCGGTAGACCGGCATCGCCGGGGACACCAGGGTCAGCGTCGCGACCAGGTCCGGACGGCGGGCCGCGACCATCACGCTGACCAGCCCGCCGAGGGAGTTGCCGAGCAGGTGGACCGGCCGCCCGGCCGCCTCGCCGGGCTCGGCGACGATCCGCTCCAGGACGTCGACGACCGCCTGCACGTGGCCGCGGATGGAGTAGGAGCCGCGGGCCGGCGGGTTGCTGCGGCCGAAGCCCGGCAGGTCCAGCGCCCAGCCGTCGAAGCGGACGGCGAGCAGCGCGGCCAGGTCGGTCCAGTTGGTGGAGGCGCCGCCGAGGCCGTGGACGTAGAGGGCGCGCTCGCGGGGGGCGCCGTCCCCGTCGCCGTCGACCGGGCCGCGCCACGGCGTCCGCCGGACGAAGACGCTGCCGCCGCGCACCGGGACCTGCTCGCCGGGCCACGGCGGCGACGCGGTGTCCAGGCCGGGCAGCGGGGTGTCGGACGGGACGGCGGCGCGCGGTGCGGGGACGCCCGGTCGCGGACCGGACGGCGCGGCTCCCCCGGCCGGCGCGGAGGGGACGGCGGAGCGGGACACCCGCGCGACGGTAGTACCGCCTCCCGTCGGGGCGCGCGCTCTGGTGACCCGCCGGTAACATCTGGCCCGCCATGCCACTGCCCCGTTCCGGCCAAGCGCCGGCCCGCCGCACGTCCCGCCTCCCGCGCGGGGCCCGACGGCTGCAGTTGCTGCAGGCCGCGCAGGAGGTCTTCGTCGCCCAGGGCTTCCACGCCGCGGCGATGGACGAGATCGCCGACCGGGCCGGGGTCAGCAAGCCGGTGCTCTACCAGCACTTCCCCGGCAAGCGGGAGCTGTACCTGGCCCTGCTGGAGCTGCAGGTCACCGAGCTGACCGACCGGGTGCGCGCGGCCATGGCCGGTACCGACGACAACCGCACCCGCGTGGACGGCGCCGTCGGTGCCTACTTCGACTTCATCGACGCCGAGGGCGAGGCCTTCCGGCTGGTGTTCGAGTCCGACCTGCGCAACGACGACGACGTCCGCGGGCTGGTCGACCGCGGCACCCGCGCGTGCGTGGAGGCGATCGCCGAGGTCATCGCCGCCGAGACCGGCGCCGACGCCGAGCGCGCGCTGCTGCTGGCCTCCGGCTTGACGGGGCTGGCCGAGACCAGCGCCCGGTGGTGGCTGGCCAGCAAGGGCAACGTCGCCCGCGACGAGGCGGTCACGTTCATGTCCGCGCTGGCCTGGCGCGGCATGTCGGGCTTCCCCCGGATCGAGAGCGGCGACGGCCCGCCCGCCTGACCAGCGGTCGCGTTCGCTGTCGGCGCATCCGCACGACCGCCCCGGCGGTCCCCCGCTGGACTAGCGTGGACGACAGCCGCGCAACTCGAGGAGGCATCCGCCGTGGAAGTCAAGATCGGTGTCCAACACTCCCCCCGGGAGCTGGTCATCGACAGCCCCAAGACGCCCGACGAGATCGCGGCCGACGTGGCCGCGGCCATGTCCGGCGCGACCAAGGACGGCCTGCTGACCCTGGTCGACGAGCGGGGCCGGCGGGTCCTGGTGCCGGTCGACCGGATCGCCTACGTGGAGATCGCCCAGGCCGACCAGCGCCGGGTGGGTTTCATCGCCGGCGTCTGATCCGCGACTCCCCGACGGGGCGCTCCTGCATCGCAGGGGCGCCCCGTCGGCGTCTCGGCATCCGGCCGCGGTGTCGGCCGGTGGGCCGACGATGTCAGGGGTTGAGCCCGAGCGCCTTCATCCGCTGCGTGTGCGCGCCGGTGATCCGCTCGACCAGCCGGCCGATCCCGGTCAGGTCGCCGGTGCCGGTCATGATCAGCTCCGCGAGCTCCTCGCGCTGGGCGATGACCGCCTGCGACTGGGTGATCGCCTCACCCACCAGCCGCCGTCCCCAGAGGGCGAGCCGGCCGGCGACGGTGCGGTGCTCGGCGATCGCCGCGCGCACCTCGCGGACGGCGAACTCCGCGTGCCCGGTGTCGGCGAGCACCTCGAGGATCAGCCCGCGGTCGGGCTCGGGGAGGAAGGTCGCGACCTCGCGGTAGAAGTCGCTGGCCAGCCCGTCGCCGACGTAGGCCTTGACCAGGCCCTCCAGCCAGGTGCGCGGGCGGGTGCTCTCGTGGAAGGCGTCGAGCGCGGGCACGAACGGCGCCATGGCCTCCGCGGGGTCGGCGCCGAGTTCGACGATGCGCGCGGTCAGCCGGCCGTGGTGGCCGATCTCGGCGGCCGCCATGCGGGCCAGCGCGGCGCGACCGGTGAGCGTGGGGGCCAGCCGGGCGTCCTCGGCGAGCCGGTCGAAGGCGGTCAGCTCGGCGTACGCGAGGACCCCCAGGAGGTCGACGACGGCTCGGGGGTCGACCGCGGTCACGGGCTCTCCTCGCTGCTCGGGGCGTCCCCGCCCCCTCCCCCGGACGGGTCATCCGGGCCGTCTCCCGGCGGCGGCGCAGGGAGGCTAACCGGTCGACGCGCTACCATGGGAATCGGTGAGCCGCCAGGCTCGCTTGTCCTTGTGCGCTGACACCGCTGGACGACGCCCTCCGCGGCCCGGGATCCGGGCTCGGGGGCAGTCTCCCGGGCGGGTCCCCCTGGACGCCCGGTCTTGCTGGCCGCGTCGGCGCTGGAACGACATCCCGCGACACCCGACCGCGGAGCGGCCCGGAGCGACGTCCGTCGCCCCCGCTCCCCCAGCAGACCAGAGGCGAGTGAACTGACCTCCACCGAGAACACCCCCACCACCCCCGAGCTGGAGCACGCCGAGACCGGCGCGCCCGCGCCCGAGGAGATCGAGTCGCAGGTCGAGGAGCTGGGCGGCGCCCCGGTCGCCTCCGACAGCCCGCTGTTCAGCGACTTCGACGTGCACCCCGACATCGTGGCCGCGCTGGCCGAGGCCGGGATCACCCGCACCTTCGCCATCCAGGAGCTCACGCTCCCGCTGGCGCTGGCCGGCAACGACCTGATCGGCCAGGCCCGCACGGGCACCGGCAAGACCCTCGGCTTCGGCGTGCCGCTGCTGCAGCGGGTCACCCCGCCGGCGGAGGGCTCCGACGGCGTCCCGCAGGCGCTGGTCGTCGTCCCCACCCGTGAGCTGTGCGTGCAGGTCTCGCGCGACCTGGCCACCGCGGGCGCCAAGCGCGGCATCCGCGTGCAGGCCATCTACGGCGGCCGCGCGTTCGAGCCGCAGGTGGAGGCGCTGCAGAAGGGCGTCGAGGTCGTCGTCGGCACGCCCGGGCGGCTGCTCGACCTGGCCCAGCGGGGCGACCTGATCCTGGGCAAGGTGCGCGTGCTCGTCCTGGACGAGGCCGACGAGATGCTCGACCTGGGCTTCCTGCCCGACATCGAGCGGATCCTGGGCATGGTCCCCGACCAGCGCCAGACGATGCTGTTCTCCGCGACGATGCCCGGCCCGATCGTCACCCTGTCGCGGTCGTTCATGACCCAGCCGACCCACATCCGGGCGCACGGCAACGACGAGGGCTCGACGGTCCCGCAGACCACGCAGTTCATCTACCGGGCCCACAACCTGGACAAGCCCGAGCTGCTCTCCCGGGTGCTGCAGGCCCGCGACCGCGGGCTGGTCATGGTGTTCTGCCGCACCAAGCGCACCGCGCAGAAGGTCGCCGACGAGCTCGTCGAGCGCGGCTTCGCCGCCGCCGCGGTGCACGGCGACCTCGGCCAGGGCGCCCGCGAGCAGGCGCTGCGCGCGTTCCGCAGCGGCAAGGTCGACGTCCTGGTCGCCACCGACGTCGCCGCCCGCGGCATCGACGTCACCGGCGTCAGCCACGTCGTGAACTACCAGTGCCCCGAGGACGAGAAGACCTACGTGCACCGGATCGGCCGCACCGGCCGCGCCGGCGCCCAGGGCGTGGCGGTGACGCTGGTCGACTGGGACGACATCCCGCGCTGGCAGCTGATCAACAAGGCGCTCGACCTCGACTTCGCCGACCCGCCGGAGACCTACTCCACCTCCCCGTGGGTCTACACCGACCTCGACGTGCCCGAGGGCGCCAAAGGCCGGCTGCCGCGCTCGCAGCGCACCCGCGAGGGGCTGGACGCCGAGGAGCTCGAGGACCTCGGCGAGACCGGCAAGCGCAACCGTCCCGCCGGTGGCGGCCGCGGCCCCGGCCGCACCGAGGAGCCGGCCGAGGCGCCCGCGCGCTCGGGCAAGAGCCGGCCGCGCCGCCGCACCCGCAGCGGGGCCGGGGAGTCCTCCGGCGAGGGCGCTCCGGTCGAGTCGGCCGCCGCGCCGGCGGCCGAGGGCGGGGCCGAGGGCGAGGGCGGGGCGGCCAAGCCGCGCCGTCGCCGGCGGCGCCGCGGCTCCGGCCGCGGGTCCGAGTCCGCCGCGTAACCAGCGGCACGGTGCGACCGCGCCGCCCGCCGCTGCGGGTGTGGGTCTGGACGGCGGCCACCGTGGCGCTCGCCGTCCTCGCCGCCCTGCTGTGGCGCGGCTCGGACGCCGCCGCCACCGAGAGCACGACCGCGGCACCGGCCGACGTCCCCGACGGGACGCCGGCCGGTGCCGTCTCCGAACGGTGGACGGTGGACGCGGCCGAGGTGCCGCGGAGGTTCGTGCAGGCCGGCCGCGTGGTGCTGGCCGTCGAGCACGGGGTGCGGGCACTCGACGCGGTCTCCGGCGAGGAGGCCTGGCACTACACCCGGTCCAACGCGCGGCTGTGCGACCTCACCGCCGTCGACGACCGGGTGGTCGCCGTCTTCGCCACCGAGGACCGCTGCGACGAGGCCGTCGCGCTCGACGCCGGCACCGGAGTCCGGCAGTGGACCCGCAACACCTCCCTCCGGCCGGACATCACGCTCACCAGCACCTCCGGCACGGTGCTCGCCACGGCGCCCACCGGCGTGACCACGTTCGACCCGATCGGCGACACGCTGCGCTGGCGGGCCGCGGCCGGGGAGGGCTGCCGGATCGAGGACTCCGCCGTCGGCTCGGCCGGGGTGGTGCTGCTGGAGAGCTGCGCCGACGCGCCCGCCCCGCGGCTGCGGCTGCTGCAGCGGCTGTCCGGCGAGGAGTCGTGGACCCGCGACGTCGCCGGCGGCGCGGTGACCCTGGCCGGCGTCGACGACCTGGTCACCGTCGTCGCCGGGGATCAGGTGCAGGTGTTCGACGGCGCGACCGGCGCCCCTGTGCAGACGCTCGACCTGCCGCCCGGCGAGGACGACGGCGTCGCCGCGCTGACCGCCGCCACGGGCGACACCACCTTCGTCTGGGCCAGCGGCACGCTCTGGGCGCTGGCCCACGACGGCGGCGCGGTGCGCTGGTCGGTGCCGGCGCTCGGTGTCCCGGCGGTGACCACCTCGGTCGACCTGCTGGCCGGCAAGGCGCAGGTCTGGGTGCCCGAGGAGGGCGCGTTCGTGCAGCGCGATCCGCTCACCGGGGCCGAGCTGGCCCGAGCGGCCACCGGCCCCCTCCCGGACGGGATCCGGACGGCGGTGCTCGGCCCGCTGGTGCTCACCGCGCTGCCCGACCGGGTGTCCGCCGCCCGCTGACCCGGAGCGGCGCGGACCGCCGCCGCGAGGTTGACTGGAGGACATGCACACCTCTGCTCCGCGGGGCGCCGCATGGTGATGCCCGGTGGCCCCGGTGACCGCGCCTCCGCGGTCGCCATCGCTCCCGACGACCTCCGCCAGCTCGCCGACCACGACGCCCGGCACCGCAGCTTCGCCGGCGGCGCCGGCCCGCTGACCGCCCTGGACACCGGGGGCGACGGCGAGAACGGCACCGTCCTCATGGTGGCCGGCTACACCGGCAGCAAGGAGGACTTCGCCCCGCTGCTGGCTCCGCTGTGCGGCGCCGGCTACCGCGTCGTGGCCATCGACCAGCGCGGCCAGTACGAGTCCCCCGGCCCCGACGACCCCGCCGCCTACACCGTGCCCGAGCTGGGCGCGGACCTCGTGGCCGTGGCCCGGGTGCTGTGCGAGGAGACCGGCACGCCGCACCTGCTCGGGCACAGCTTCGGCGGTCTGGTGGCCCGTGCCGCCGTCCTCGCCGACCCGGGCGCGTTCCGCTCGCTGACGCTGCTGGGCTCGGGCCCGGCGAAGCTGGTCGGCCCGCGCGTGGAGCTGCTGGACCACCTCGGCCCCCTGCTCGAGGCCGGCGGCGTGCCGCTCGTGCACGAGACGCTCGAGCAGCTGGCGATGACCGATCCCCGCGCGCAGCGCGTGCCGGCCGAGACGCGCGCCTTCCTCTCCCGCCGGTTCCTGGCCAACAGCGCCGCCGGGCTGCGCGGCATGGCCGACGCGATGACCACCGAGCCCGACCGGGTCGCCGAGCTGGCCGCCACCGGCGTGCCGGTCCTGGTCGCGCACGGCGTGGCCGACGACGCCTGGACGCCGGAGTCGCAGGCGGACATGGCGCGCCGGCTCGGCGCCCGCCACGAGGTGATCGAGGCGTCCATCCACTCCCCCGCCATCGAGAACCCGGAGCGCACCCTCGAGGTGCTCCTGTCCTTCTGGTCGGCGGTGGGCGCGGCATGACCGGCCGGCCCTCGGCGCGGGACTGGACGCCCGAGGAGGACCTCCTCGGCTTCTTCGGGCCCGACAGCGTGAGCTGGCGGGTGCACGCCGATCCGGTCTTCTCCGTGGGCGGGCTGCGGGCGCTGCTGCTGCAGGCGCTGCACCCGGTCGCGATGGACGGCGTCGCCACGTTCTCCGAGGGCTTCCGCACCGATCCGTGGCCGCGGCTGGCGCGCACCGCCGCCTACGTCGACACCCTGACCTTCGGCACCCGGCGCGAGGCGATGCGGGCGGTCCGGCGGGTGCGCGGCATCCACCGCGGCAAGGCCTCCGAGGACCCGGCCACCGGCCGCGCCTACCGCGTCGACGACCCCGACCTGCTGCTGTGGGTGCACTGCTGCGAGGTCGACTCGCTGCTCGACGTCGCCCGGCGGGCCGGCGTCGTCGACGCCCGGGACGCCGACCGCTACGTCGCCGAGCAGGTCACCGCCGCCGTCCTGGTGGGCGCCGCGGAGGACGACGTCCCGCGGGACGCCGCCGGGCTGGCCGCCTACCTGGCGCGGATGCGGCCCGAGCTGGCGGTCACGCCGGCCGCCCGCGACGCCTGGAAGCTGGTCGTCACCCCGCCGATGCCGGCCTGGGTGCGGTTCCTGACGCCGGCCCGCCCGGCCTGGGGCACCCTCGCCTCGCTCGCCGCGGCGACGCTCCCCCGCTGGGCGCGGCAGATGTACTCGCTGCCGGGCTTCGGCGTCACCGACCCCGCGGCCACCGCGGCGCTGCGCGCGTTCCGGTCGGGCATGCTCGCGCTGCCGGCCCGCGCCCGGCAGTCACCGATCGTGCGGGCGGGGTTCGAGCGGGTGGCGCAGGCGGTGCCGGTCAGCGCCTGAGCGCGGCCCCGGTCAGTCGCCGATCGGTGCGCAGCCGGTGCCGGCGTCGACCAGCGCCTCGAACTGGGCGGGGTCGGTGGTGCAGGCCGCGATCGGCGTCGTCTTGTTGGTGCCGTGGTAGTCGCTGGACCCGGTGACCAGCAGGCCGAGGTCGGCCGCCAGCCCGCGCAGGTGCTCGCGCTCGGTCTCGTCGTGGTCGGGGTGGTCGACCTCCAGGCCCAGCAGCCCGGCCTCGGCCATGGCCGCGATCGCGTCGTCGCCCACCACGCGGCCGCGCTTGGTGGCCAGCCCGTGCGCGAACACCGGCACCCCGCCCGCCGCGCGGACCAGGGCGATCGCCTCGCGGACCTCGGTGTCGGCCTTGGCCAGGTAGTACGGGCTGGAGTGGTGCAGCAGGCCGGCGAAGGCCTCGTCCACGGTGGCGACGACGCCGGCCTGCACCAGCGCCCGTGCCACGTGCGGCCGGCCGACGACGCCGCCCTGCGAGGCCTCGACGATGCGCGCCCACTCGACCGGGTAGCCGGCCGCGGCCAGCGCGGCGACGATGCGCTCGCCGCGCCCCAGGCGTTCGTCGCGGAGCCGGGCCCGCTCGTCGGCCAGGCCGGGGTGGTCGGGGTCGAACAGGTAGGCCAGCAGGTGGACGCTGATCGGCTTGTCGCCGGCGGGGAACCACCGGCAGGACAGCTCCATGCCCGGCACCAGCGTGAGCCCCGCGGGCCGCGCCGCCGCGGCGGCCGCCCAGCCGGCGGTGGTGTCGTGGTCGGTCAGCGCCACGACGTCGAGCCCGGCGGCGCGCGCCCCCGCCAGCAGCTGGGCGGGGGTCTCGGTGCCGTCGGACACCGACGAGTGGGTGTGGAGGTCGATCCGCATCAGCAGCCAGCCTGCCGCACGCCGGGCCGGCCCACCCGGCGGCGGCTCGCGCTCACGCCGGGGAGGGTGGCCGCGGGATGGGCTGGGTGTCGCCCCTGCGGTCTGCGACCGGCTCGATGCCGCCCTCGTCCTCGGGGTTCTCCTCGACGCCGTCCCCGCCGAACAGCAGCTGGCTGACCTGCCGGTACAGCAGGTCCGCGTGCGGCAGGAAGGTGATCTCCGACAGCGCCTGCTGCTGCCCGGCCGACTCGAAGCGGAACGTGCCGTAGCCCAGCAGCTGGCCCAGCAGCGTCTCCTTCCAGGTCAGGTCGGTGATCCGCCGCAGCGGCAGCAGCGCGACGGTGCGCACGACGATCCCGCTGGTCAGCAGCACGCGGCGGTTGGTGACGATGAAGTGCCGCATCCACCACTCCCCGGCCCGCAGGGCGAGGAAGCCCAGTGCCCCGGCGAGCACGAGCAGCCCGGCGGTGCTGCTGACCCGGTTCTCCGGCGCCAGCTGCAGCAGCCACACGCCGACCGCGAGCACCGGCAGCGCCTTGAGGGCGGGGGCGATGAGCACCGCCCAGTGCCGCCGGGTGGCGATGACCGGCGGGTGCTCCTGCGGGAGGAGGTACTTCGCGGCGTCCTTGCGCCAGCGCTCGGGGCGCTGGCCGGCGGACGGGCGGGTCACGTGGGCCTGGAGGTGGGCGCCTAGACCAGGGACCCGACGAAGGAGGCCAGCGAGGAGGCGGCGTCGCCGAGCGCCTCGCCGGCGCTGCGGACCAGCTCGGCCGACGACTCCGGCGCCTGGATGACGTAGAACACCACGAAGGCGACGACCAGCCAGGTGATGACCTTCTTCAGGTTCACCGCCACCTCCACGGGTGCGTTCCCAGGGCCGGGCGGGGGTCCGCTCCGGTCGGCCCGGCCGGACCGAGTCCCATGGGTAACACGGATCCCACGGCCCCCAGCCGGGGACACGCCGCAGGTGACCGAGTCGTTGCTATCGGCCGGGGAGCAGGTGCTCGCCCGGCGGCCCGAGCGGCAGGTCGGGATAGAGCCGGTCGCGCAGGTCGAGCAGTTCGAGCTGCTCGGCGAGCAGCCACGCCGCCGACATCGGCCACATGACCAGCCAGAGCCAGACGCCGTAGGCCTCCCCGACGAAGGCCGCGCGGTCGTCGGTGGTGGGCACCGCCCACAGCGGCGTGTGCTGGCCGGCGGCCTCCAGCTCGGTGGAGGCGGGGCCGGAGATGACGTCGCCGGGGTCGAGACCGGGCAGGCCCGCGTAGCCGCAGCCGACCCCGGTGCCCGGCTCCTCGGCGACGAGCACCAGCTCGGCCGAGCCGCCCAGGGGTGCGGGACCGCCGCAGTCGACGACGATCGCCCGCGCGCCGGGCTCCCCGCCCCAGGCGATGCCCGTGACCGCCCAGCCCGGCGGCACGGGATCGGGCACCCAGGCCGGCACCCGGGCGTCGGCGCAGACGGCGGCGATCGCGTCGTGGGCGATGACGACGGTGTGGTGCAGCGGCGTGACCGCTCCGTGCACGTGGCACCACGCCTGGCCTGCGCTCCCCGGGCGGACGGTGAGGTGCTCGCCGCAGCGGGGGCAGACCGGGGAGGCAGACATCGGGTTCACCGTCCTGTGACCGGAGATGTTCGTCAAGCGCAGCGGCGGGAGCGGCCGGGCCCTGGTTAGCCTCCGGGCGTGCCCGATGCCGCCGTGCCCGTCGTCGCCTGCGTCGGTGCCGTGGTGCACGACGCGGCCGGCCGGCTGCTGATGATCCGCCGCGGCACCGAGCCCGGCCGCGGGCTGTGGTCGGTGCCCGGCGGCCGGGTGGAGCCCGGCGAGACCCTCGCCGCGGCCGTGGAGCGCGAGGTGCTCGAGGAGACCGGCCTGCGCGTGCGGGCCGGCGAGCCGGTGGGCCGGGTGCGGATCCCGGGGCGCGGCGTGGAGTACGACGTCGTCGACCTGGCGTGCACCCTGGCCGACGACCGGCCGAAGCCGGTGGCCGGGGACGACGCCGACGACGTCGCGTTCGTCGACGCCGCCACGCTCGCCGGGCTCTCCTGCACACCGGGCCTGCTGGCGACCCTCGGCGGGTGGGGCGTGCTGCCGGGCTGACCCCGGCGGCATCCCCTCCCGCCGACCGGCGGCGTCAGGAACGGCGCGCGGGCTCCGGGCGGCCGGGCTGCTCGCCGCCGCGGGCCTCCCCGTAGGAGCGCTTGGGCACCATGACCTTGCGGCGGAAGATGCAGACGACGGTGCCGTCCTGCTTGTAGCCGATGGTCTCGACGGAGACGATCCCGCGGTCGTCCTTGGACCTGGACTCGGTCTTGTCGAGGACCGTCGTCTCGCCGTAGATGGTGTCGCCGTGGAAGGTCGGCGCGACGTGCCGCAGCGACTCGATCTCCAGGTTGGCGATGGCCTTGCCCGACACGTCGGGGACGCTCATGCCGAGCAGCAGCGAGTAGATGTAGTTGCCGACGACGACGTTCTTGCCGAAGTCGGTGGTCTCCGCCGCGTAGTGCGCGTCCATGTGCAGCGGGTGGTGGTTCATCGTGATGAGGCAGAACAGGTGGTCGTCGTACTCGGTGACGGTCTTCCCGGGCCAGTGCTTGTAGACGGCCCCGACCTCGAACTCCTCGTAGTAGCGACCGAACTGCATCTGCGTCCTCCCGGCGACGGTGCTGGTGGGGGCACCGGGACGCACGGGACAGCGGTCCACCGGCGGAGCGCGGTGTGCCGGGCGCCCGCGCACGTCGGTGACCCATCTGGATGGGCGCCGATCCTACGATGCGCTGGTGTCACAGCTCTCTGCGGAGGAGAGCCTCGGCGGCACGGAGGTCGTCCGCCTCTCGCGCGCCTCGCGCTGGGCGCGCCTGCTCGTCACCGCCGTCGTGTTCCTCCTGATCATGGCCGGGACCGTCTGGGGCGACGACTCCGAGTTCCCCTTCGGCCCGTTCCGCATGTACTCCACCCGCAACGACCCGAACACGCCGGTCATCTCCACGCGCGTCGTGGGGCTGACCGCGGCGGGCGAGGAGGTCCGGCTCTCCGGTGGTGAGGTGGGCCTGCGCCGCGCGGAGTTCGAGGGCCAGTTGCCGCGCATGCGCGAGCACCCCGAGCTGCTCGGCCTGATCGCCGACGCCTACGCCGAGCGGCACCCGGACGCCGAGCCGCTGGTCGAGGTGCAGGTGGTCCACCGCCGCTTCGAGCTGGCGGACGGGCAGCGCACCGGCGACTACACCGACACGGTCGTCGTCGACTTCGACCTGGAGGGCACCCCGTGAGCCGCGCGACCTCCTCCGAGCCGGACGCCGCGGGCGCGCCGACCTCCCCCACCTCCCGCCGCGGGCTCGGCGCGGTCGCCGGCTGGTGGTTCCGGCCGGTGCCGCTGACCCGGATCGCGGTCATGCGCACCCTCGCCTACCTGTTCATCTGGGTCGACGTGTGGCTGACCACGGCCTGGGTGAAGGCGCACGCCGACGTCCCGACCGAGTGGTACGCGCCGCTGACCATCGGCAAGGTGCTGAACCTGCCGACGCCGACGTCCACCGTGGTGCACGTCGTGCAGTGGGCGCTGCTGGTCACCGCCGCCCTGGCGGCGACCGGGCGGGCGCCCCGCGTCCTCGGCACCGCGGTGTTCCTCCTCTACTTCGAGTGGATGATCATCGCGATGAGCTACGGGAAGGTGGACCACGACCGGATCGCCTTCCTGGTGCTCCTGGCCGTGCTGCCGACCGTGGGCGCCGCCCGCTGGCGCGACCGCCGCCGCTCGGAGGCCGCCGGCTTCGCCATGGCCGCGGTGCTGGTCGCGGTGATGCTCACCTACTTCCTGGCCGCCTGGGCGAAGGTCCGGTTCGGCGGCTGGGACTGGCCGACCGGCGCGACGCTGGCCCGCGCGGTCATCCGCCGGGGCACCCCGCTGTCGGAGTGGATGCTCGAGTTCCCGTGGCTGCTCGTGACCATGCAGTGGGTCATGATCATCCTGGAGGCGCTGGCACCGCTGATGCTGCTGGTCTGGCGCGACCGGGCCCGGGTGGCGCTGGTGGTCTTCCTGATCGGCTTCCACCTGATGGTCTACGCGGGCGTGACCATCGTCTTCCTCCCCCACTGCGTGGCGATCCTGTCGATCCTGCCGTGGGAACGGGTGCCCGAGCTCCGCGACCGGCTGCGAGGGCCCCGCGCGCGACGCCGGGCCGGACCGGCCCCGGCGGAGGGCGCACCGGCCCGCGCCTGACCGGAGGACGGCAGCTCACAGCAGCGCCCCGATGCGGGCGGCCATGTCCGCCTCGTGCTGGGCGTAGGAGTCCGCGACCTGGGACAGCAGCCCGCCCATGCCGGTCAGGGCGTCGGAGACGCCCTGCGCCGCGGTGCGCCACTGCTCGTAGAGCTCCATGAAGCGGAGCGCGGCCTGGCTGTCGGTCCAGCCCTCCAGCACCGAGGTGTTCACGCTGCTGGAGAGCGCCGCCTGCCGGGCGGCGGTCTCGCCGGCCTCGGCGCGGCAGCGGCCGGCCAGTGCCTGCAGGGTGGCGATGTCGACCTTCACGGGTCCTCCTGTCGGCCCGGGTCCCTCCCGGGGTGCGGCGGACGGTAGAGCGGTCGTGCGTCGCCGCGCCGTCGTCCGTCCACAACCGGGGGCGCCGTCCACAGGTGCGCCCGGCGGTGCCTGCCGACGGCCGGGCGCCCCGACGATCGGCGCGTGACCGCCTCCTCCTCTCGCTCCACCCCGCCGCGCTGCTGGACGCTCGTGGCGGCGGAGGGCACCGTCGAGGTGGAGGTCGGCGCGGCCGACGACGTCCGGCTCGGGCAGGTGGTCGCCGCCCTGACCAGCCAGTTGGGCCTGCCCGCCGGGGAGGTGTGGTCGGGCTCCGACCGGCTGGCCGACGACCTGCCGCTCGGTGCGCCGCCGCTGCGGCACGGCGCCGTCCTCGGCTGGGGCCGTCCCGGCCCGCGCTCCGGCGGCGGGCCCGGCAGCGCGTTGTCCCTGCACGTGACCGGTGGGCCCGACGCCGGCCGCATCCTGCCGCTCGACCGGGGCCGGCACGTCGTCGGCCGCGGGAGCGGAGCCGACCTCGCGCTCGACGATCCGGGCGTCTCCCGGCGGCACGCCGCCGTGGAGGTCGGCGGGAGCGCGGTCACGGTGGCCGACCTGGGTGCGCGCAACGGGACGACCCTGGACGGCCGGCCGCTGGAAGGCGCCGGCCGGCCGTGGCCCGAGGGCGCGACCGTGCGCCTCGGTGCCTCGGCGCTCACCCTGCGCGGCCCCTCCGCGCTCCGCCTGACGACGGCGCCGGCACCGGGTGGGCGCCGCGAACTCCGCCCCGGCGACCGGCTCGCGGTGCCCCGTCGCGAGGTGGAGATCCCGATGCCGTCCGCACCGGCGGCACCTCCCCGCCGCCCGCTGGGCTGGATCGCCGTGTGCCTGCCCGCGGTCGGTGCGTGCCTCGTGGCCTGGCTGCTGCGCACGCCCGCCTTCCTCCTCCTCGCGCTCACCGGGCCGCTGGTGGCGGTCGGCACCTGGCTGTCGGACCGGTGGACCGGCCGACGGCGGAGCCGGCGGGACGACGCCGCGCACGCGGCCGCCGTCGCGGAGGCCGAGGCACGCGTCGAGCGGGCCGTCCTGGCCGACGTGCGCGCGGCCGCGGCGGAACGCCCCGACCTGGGGGTCCTGCTCTCCGCCGCCCACCGGCGCACCGAGCCCCTGTGGCAGCGCCGGGCGGGCGACCCCGACGCGCTGACCGTCCGCCTCGGCACGGCACCCGGCGCCACCCGCGTGACCCGCGTCGGGCCCGACGGCCGCCGCGCGCCCGTGCCGGCTGCCGGCCTCCCCCTGACCGTCGACCTCGCGCCCGCCGGGCTGGGAGTGGCCGGCCCGCGGCAGCCGGTGCTCGGCGTGGTGGCCGGCGTCCTGGCCCAGGCGGTCACCCTCCTCCCACCCGCCGACCTGCAGCTGGTCGTCGTCACGACCTCCGACCGGCTGCCCGACTGGCGATGGCTGCGCTGGTTGCCCCACCTCGCGGCCGTGCTCCCGTCGAGCGGTCCCGCCGGCGACGCCCCCCTCGTCGCCCGGCTCACCGACCGCACCGCGCGGTCGGCCGGGGCGCTGCCGGGTCAGCGCGTGGTCGTGGTCCTCGACCGGCCCGCCGAGCCGGCCCTGCTGGCCGCGCTCCGGGACGCGGGCCGGTCGGGGGTGGTCCCGCTGGTGACGGCGGCCGCCGTCCCGGACCTGCCGCCGGCCCTGGGCGCCACCCTGCAGCTGACCGGCCCGACGGCCACCACCGGCACGCTCCGGTCCGCGTCCGACGGGGAACGGGCGGACGTCGTGCTCGACCGGGTCACCCCCGACGTCGCCGCCGCCCTCGCGCGGGACCTCGCACCGCTCACCTCGGGCGGCCGGTCCGGCGCGCTGCCCCGTGAGGTCCGCCTCACCGACCTCCTCGCGGCCGACCTCGCGCCCCCGGCGGCGGGCCCGGGCGCCGGCTGGTCCCGCGAGCGCACCCGCCTGACCGCCGTCCTCGGGCAGTCGGTGACCGGCACCGTCACGGTCGACCTCTGCCGCGACGGGCCGCACGCCCTCGTCGCCGGCACGACCGGCTCGGGGAAGTCCGAGCTGCTGCAGGCGCTCGTCGCCGGGCTGGCGCTGCACCACCCGCCGGACCGCTGCTCGTTCCTGCTCGTCGACTACAAGGGCGGAGCCGCCTTCGCCGAGGCCGCGAGCCTGCCGCACACCGTCGGCCTGCTCACCGACCTCGACGCCCGGACGACGGCCCGCGCGCTGCGGTCCCTCACCGCCGAGCTCGCCCGGCGGGAGACGCTGCTGGCCGCCGAGGGCGTCGCCGACATCGCCGCGCTGGACGAGGGAACCGACCTGGCCCGGCTGGTGATCGTCGTCGACGAGTTCGCGGGACTGGCCGAGGAGCTGCCCGGATTCGTGTCGGGCCTGGTCGCCATCGCCCAGCGGGGCCGCTCCCTCGGCATCCACCTCGTGCTCGCCACGCAGCGCCCCGGCGGGGTCGTGTCGCCGGAGATCCGCGCCAACTGCAGCCTGCGCCTGTGCCTGCGCACCACCGGCGAGGCGGAGTCGCGGGACGTGCTGGGCACCCCGCACGCCGCCGGCCTGCCGCCGGACCTGCCCGGGCGCGCGTTCCTGCGCACCGGTTCGGCCGCGCCGGTGCTCCTCCAGGTGGCCCGCGTGGGCGGCTCCGCGGCAGGCCCCGATCCCGGCCCGAGCGTGCGGCGGGCGACCTGGCCGCCACGTCCGGCCATGGCCACGCCGGCGGCGACGGGCGGCCCGTCGGACCTCGCGCGCCTGTGCACGGACCTGGCCGACGCCGCCATCCGGTCGGGCGTCCGGGCTCCGCACCGTCCGTGGTGTCCGGAGCTGCCCGATCGGCTGTCCGCCGACACGCTGGCGGCGGTGGCGGGTCCACCGGCGCCGGCCGGATCGACCCGGCTGCGCCTGGGCCTGGTCGACCGCCCCGACCGGCAGAGCCAGGAAGCGCTCGAGGTCGACCTCGCCACCGGTGGCGGCTGGCTGGCCGTTGGCGGCCCGGGCAGTGGACGGTCGGGGCTGCTGCGCACGGTCCTCGGCGAGGCCGCCCGCACGCTGGCGCCGGACCGGTTGCACGTCCACGTGCTGGACGGCGGTGGTGGCGCACTGGCCGCGGAGGCGGCGCGGCTGCCGCACACCGGCACCGCGCTGTGCAGCGACGAGGTGCTGCGCGCCGGCCGGCTGGTCGCCCGGCTGACCGGGGAGGTGGCCGAGCGGCGCCGCCGCGGCCGCAGCACGCCACCCGTGCTGCTCCTCGTCGACGGCGCGGAGGCCGTCCTCGCCGCGCTCGACGACGCCGATCCCGGCGGTTCCACCGCGCTGCTGCGACTGGTGCGCGACGGCACCACCGCCGGGCTGACCTGCGTGCTCACCGCGGACCGCGCCGTGCCGGGGGGCCGGCTCGCGGCGGCCGCGGGAATGCGGCTGGTCCTGCCGCTGCCCGACCGCGCGGACTACGGCATCGCCGGCATCCCCCCGCGGGCCGTGCCCGGGCACCGCCCGCCCGGCCGGGCGCTGGTCGGCGACGACGACCGCGAGTGCCAGCTGGTGCTGCCGCGCCCGCCGGCCGCGGCGCACGCGACCGGGGCGCCCAGCGGCGCGCTGCGCATCGTGGAGCTGCCCGCCGATCCGGTGCTCTCGCTGCCCGCCGTTCCCGGGGGCGGCCTCCTGCTCCCCGTCGGGCCGGGCGGCGACGAGGGCGGCCTGCTGTCGGTCGACCTGCGGCGCACGGGCGGCCTGCTGGTCGTCGGCCCACCGGGCAGCGGCCGGTCGGCCGCGCTGACCGCCTTCGCCACGCACCTGCGCGCCGCAGGAGCCGCCGTCGCCGCGGTCACGCGCGGTCCGCGCTCCGGGCCCCGATCCCCCGCCGTCGCGCTCGCCGCCTCGGACACCACCGCGTGGCAGGCGTGGCTGTCCGGTCTCGGGGACCAGCCGGCGGTGGTCGTCCTCGACGACGCCGGGGCGCTCGCCGAGAGCCCGGTCGTCACGGCGATGGCCGGTGCGGAGCTGCCGGACGGGCTGGTGGTCGTGGCCGCGGGCACTGCCGGCGAACTGGCCGGCGCGTACCGCGGTCCGGTCGCCGCGCTGCGCCGGCGCCGGACGGGTCTGCTGCTGCGTCCTGGCCCCGGCGACGGCGACGTGATCGGCGTCCGGCTGCCCCGCGCCGCGCTGCCGGCCCGGCCGGGCTCGGGCTGGCTGGTGACCGCCGGCGAGCCCGTCCGCGTGCAGGTCTCGGTCCGGCGCACCCGGTGAGGTCAGAGCAGGTCGAGCAGCGGCCCGATCTCCTGGGTCGCGTACCAGGCCAGCTCGTGCCCCTCGGCCTGGTCGACCACGAACTGGGCGTCCTCGCTGCCGAGGTCGGCCTCCAGCACCACGGTGACCGCCGCCCGCACGTCGTCCTCGGCGTCGGCGCCGTCGACGTGCGCGCTGGCGACGTCGGCGAGCCGGACATCGCCGGGAACCCGCACCGCCCCGGCGTCGATGTGCGGCTCGTCCAGCACGGTCACCCCGGCGTCCGGGACGTCGGCAGCGAGCACCGCCCGGCGGCGGGCGGCCAGCGGATCGTGGTCGAGCAGGCGGAGGCTGGCCCGGGCCGCGGCGAGGAGCGCCGCGTACTCGAGCTCCTCGACGTCGGCCTCGGCGTCGCTGACCGCGTAGTGCTCGCGGAGGGGCGGGGTGACGGCGAAGGCGGTGAGCGGACCGGTCAGCCGGCCCTCGTCCACGAGGGTCCGCAGCACGTTCGTCGTCGCCGGCAGGTACACGCGCACCCGGGTCGCTCCCTCCATCGGTGGAGCGACGACGGTATCCCGCGGCCGTTGCCGCGCCTCGGCGTCGGGTCAGCGGGCGGTCTGCACCAGCTCGCCGATCTCCTCCTCGATGAGGTCGGCGAGCAGGCCCACGTCGCCGACGGTGTCCCGGTCGCCGTTGAGGCTGATGAAGACCCGGCCGTCGTAACTGGTCATCCCGATCGCCAGGCCCTGCCCGCGCACCAGCGGCACCACCGGGAAGACCTCGTCCATCCGCGCGCCCGCCGCGTAGAGCGGCACCTGCGGTCCGGGCACGTTGGTGACCACCAGGTTGAACATCCGCTGGGAGAGGCCTCGGGCGGCGCGGGCACCCAGCGCGTGCAGCGTCGGCGGGGCGAAACCGGTGAGCGCGATGAGCGTCTCGGCCGCGACCGACCTCCCCGAGTGCGCCACCCCGCGCATCGCGTAGCTGAGCCGGGCCAGCCGCACCCGCGGATTGGGCTCGCCCACGGGCAGGTCGACGAGGTAGCTCGACACCCGGCTGCCCGGCTCCTCGTCCTCGTCGTCCTGCACCGACACCGGCACCAGCGCGCGCAACGACGTGGAGCCGAGCACCGCCTCCCCCCGGGACAGCAGCCAGTCGCGCAGGGCGCCGGTGACCAGCGTGAGCAGGACGTCGTTGATCGTGCCGCCGTGCGCCTTGCGCACCGCCTTCAGGTCGTCGAGCTCCACCCGGGCGACGGCGACCCGGCGCTGCCGGCCGCTGGTCGCGTTGAGCGGGCTGTGCGGCGCCGGGAAGACCGCCGAGCGGACCGCCCGGGCGGCCGCCCCCGCGGCGCCGGTGAGCCGGGCGGCGGTCGAGCGGACGTCGGTCACCGCCGAGCGGAGCGTGGTCACCGCCGCGGACGGGCGCTGCACGTACTCCTGCAGCGCCGTGCGCACCAGTTCCGCGCCGGTGGGCAGGCGGCGGGGTGCCCACGGCTCGGGCGGCTCCGGCAGGACGACGTCCGGCGACGGGTCGAGCAGCACCTGGCCGATGTCCACCGCGCCGAGCCCGTCGACCAGCGCCGGGTGGGTCTTGGTGATGACCGCGACCCGGCCGTCGGCCATGCCCTCGACCAGGTACACCTCCCAGAGCGGGCGACTGCGGTCCAGCGGGCGGGAGGTGACCCGCGAGACCAGCTCCAGGAGCTGCTCCTCGGTGCCCGGCCGCGGCACGGCCGACCGCCGCACGTGGTAGGCCACGTCGACGTGCGGGTCGTCGGCCCACACGGGGTCGGCCAGGTGCCCCGGCACCTCGAGCACCCGCTGCCGGTACCGCGGCACCAGCGGCAGCCGGGCCTCGACGAGCGCGGCGAGCGCCTCCAGCCCACCCTCCGGCCGCTCCAGCACGAGGACGCCCGACACGTGCATCGGGCTGTCCGGCTCCTCGAGGTAGAGGAACGACGCGTCCATGGGGGTCAGCCGCTCGAGCATCGGTCTCCTCCGGATCGGGTCCCTCACGCTACGTCGGGACGGCGACCGGCCCCATCCGCCGGCGAGCGGCTCCTCGCCGGCGCTCATCCGGCGCGACGGCGGCCGCGCACCCCGCGCCGCCGGACGGGCTCCGGCACCCCGCTGAGGGCAGCGGCCAGTGCCCGCAGGCCGGTGCGCAGCGGCGATCCGGGAGCGACCTCGGCGAGCGTCCGGCCGGCGGCCAGCGCCGCGTCGGTGGCGGCCCGGTCGGCGGGCAGGAACGCCCGCACCTCCTGCCCGGCGAACCGCTCCAGGGCCCCGGCGATCTCCCGCTGCGGATCCCCTGGCACCGGGCCGCGCCGCACCTGGTTGACCACGAGCACCGGCGCCACGTCGGGCAGCACCTCCCGCAGCTCGCCCAGCGCCCGGATGCTGCGCTGCAGGGCGACCGGATCGGCGCCGCTGACGCACACCACCTCGTCGGCGGCCTCCAGGACGGTGAGCGTCGCGCCGTTGCGCCGCGGGGCAGCCGTGTCGAAGGACAGCTCCTCGTCCTCCTCCAGGTTGAAGCCGCAGTCGACGACGACCAGGTCGGCCGACCGCCGCGCCTCCTCCAGCACGGCGGCGACCGCGCGCGGGCGCAGCTCCGGCCAGCGGTCGGCCCGCGCCAGGCCGGTCAGCACGGCGAGGTCGGGCCGCACCGCCCAGGCCAGCCGGGCGAGCGCAGCGGCGTCGAGGGAGCCGGCCGCGGCCAGCCGTGCCGCAGCGGCCAGCCCGGGCGACTCGTCCAGCAGGCCGAGGACCTGCGCCACGACGCCGCCGTACACGTCGGCGTCCACCAGCAGCGTCGGCACACCGAGCCGGGCGGCCTCGTCGGCCAGGCCTACCGCCACGGTGGTGCGCCCGGGTGCACCGGTCGGCCCCCACACGGCGACGACCCGGCCGGCCCCGGAACCGGCGGAGCGCGCGGCAGCTGGGGCGGTGGCTCCGGGCAGCGCCGCCCGCGGATCCGCGACGTCGTGGCCGGCCGCCGGGCCGCCCGCCACCGCGGCGCGCAGGGCGGCGGCGATCTGCGCCGGCTCGGCGTCGGCGGCCAGCACGTGGGTCACCCCGATGGCCTGCAGCCGCTCGGCGGCGCGCGGATCACCGGCGTCGACCAGCCCGACGACCGCGACGCCGGCCGCGGCCAGCCGGGCCACCGCGTCACCGTCCAGCCGGCGGAGGTCGGCCGAGAGCAGGGCCGCCTGGCCCGTGCCGGTCGACGCGGCGGCCAGCAGCTCGGGGACGTCGACGCACCGGCGGACCACGGTCACCCCGTGGTCGTCCCGGTCCAGGGCGCCGACGAGGGCCGACTCCCAGGGGGCGCCGGTCACGGCGGTGAAGACCTGCAGCGCCATCAGCCCGTGGGCTCCGCGGTCGCCGGGGCGGAGCCGGGCGGCGCGCTGCTCGACGGAACGCTGCCCGACGGAACGCTGCCCGACGGAACGCTGCCCGCCGACGGCGCCGCGCCCTCCACGGAGTCGTGCACGACCACGACCAGCGGCCGGCCGCCGATCGCCGCCAGCACGTCCGGCGCCTCGTCCGCCGCCACGGACACCACGACCTGCACCGTCGTCGTCGCGCTGGAGAGCACTCCGTCGGCCCGGCCGGACACCGCCTGCACGGGCGCGGCACCCACCACCAGCGCCACGGTGCCGTCGGCGGTGCCCGTCGCGCCGGCCGCCGGATCGGCCACCGCGTAGACGTCGACCACCTGCCCGCGCGCCAGCCCCGGCGGGGCGTAGCCGGCCTGCACCGGCAGGGCCACCTGCACCAGCTCGGCCGGCTCCTCGAGCGCCGACCGCGGCAGCAGCTCCCCGGCGCGCACCGCGCGGCCGAGGGTGCGGCCCTCGGGCTGCGTGCTGGTGGCGAGGTAGGCCCCGGCGGCGTCGTCCAGGCGGACGTCGACAGCGACGAGGTCACCGGGCTCGAGCACCGTTCCGGCGGCCAGGTCCACGGCGGCCGACCACACCGGCACCGTGGCATCCGCCGCGGTCACCACCCGCGCGCCGAGCAGCACCGAGCCCAGGACGAGCAGCACGCCCAGCACCAGCCGCAGGTCCAGCCACCGGGGCGGGCGCACCCGGCGGGGCACCGGTCCCCGGGTCGGCGGCGTCCCTGCGGTCGTCGCCGCGCCGCTGCCGGGAGCGGTCCGCAGGTCGACCACGCCGCGCCTCCCCGTCCACCCCGGTCAGCTCGCCGGGTTCCACGCTCCGCCGCCGGACGGCGACGCTCGGACGCAGATGATGCGGCACCGGCACGGATACGTGCACTGGTTGTCCACACGTTCGGGTGGGCACGTCACCCGGGTCCCGCGCGGGTCCTGCCAGACTGGCCGGGACCGGACGGAGACCAGCCCATGCCCTCACCGCGCTTCCTCACGCTCAACGACGTGGCGGAGATCCTCAACGTCTCGTGGCGGCAGGTGTACGCGCTCGTCCGGCGCCGGGAGCTGATCGCCATCCAGATCGGCGGCCGGGGTCAGTGGCGGGTCGAGGTCGACGAGCTCGAGCGCTTCATCCAGCAGAAGTACGCCGAGGCCCGCGAGACCCCCGTGCCCGACCTCGCCGAGGCCGACGACGCGGAGGTCGCCGGCAGCTGACCCCCGGTCGGCTCCGCGGTCAGACCGGGTCCACGTCCAGCCGGCGCACCGCGATCACCGCGGCCAGCGCCACCGCCCGCACACCGCGCACCGCAGCCGGGCGTCGCGGCTCCCCCGCCGGGTGCTCGGCCAGTTCGAGGAAGTCGGCGCCGACCCGGTCCACGGTGCCGGTCAGCGCCGTCCCGTCCTCGAGCACGACCTGCACGCCGCTGCGGTCGCGGGCCAGTCCGCGCACCGCCCACCGCAGGTCCAGCCGCTGCCGCACCACGCCGTCGGCCGGCACGGCGGTCGCCCGGAGCAGCCCGCCGGCGGTGAGCACCCCGGCCGTGGCGACGAGCAGCTCGCGACCGGTCTCCTCCGCCAGCAGGAGCCAGTCCACCCCCACCTCGGTGAGCACGCCCCGCACCTCGCCCGCGCCGCGGCAGCGCAGGGCGACCTGCGCACCCACGGCACCGCCGAGGCGCTCGACCAGCCGGACGGCGCCGGCCGCCTCCCGCTCGCGGGACGGCGCCTCGGCGCGCTCGGCCGACTCCTCCGCGGCCTCGAACTCGGCCTGGAGGTCCGCGAACAGCCGCTGCCAGCGCATGCGCCGGAGCCTAATCCACAGCCACGCTTGCGTTTGGTGACGTTTGCTTGCTGTAGTGGGCGTCCGTCCCCGAGAGGAGTCGTCCGTGTCGCTGCGCCGGCTGCTGTGCACCACCGGCGGGATGGCCGCTGCCGCGGTCGCCCTCGCCGCGGGCACCCCTGACCTGCGCTGGCTGGCCACCGGCGCCGGGCTGCAGGAGGCCGTCGACGCGGCCGGGGCCGAGACGGCGCTGCTCACGCTGGTCGCCGTGCTGGCCTGGCTGGCGTGGGGCTGGGGTGTGCTCGGCCTGGGGCTGACCGCACTCTCCGCGGCCCCCGGCGCGGTCGGCGCGCTGGGCCGGCTGCTCGGCCGCCTCCTGCTGCCCGCCACCGCCCGGCAGGCGGCCGCCCTCGCCCTGGGGCTCGGCCTGGGCGCCCCGGTGCTGGCCGGGTGCACCGCGCCGCCGGCGACCGAGGTCAGCGTCGCCGCCGCCGACCTGCCGGCACCGGCTCCCGCCGCGGTGCCCGACTGGCCCGCATCCATGGCGGGCGCGCCCGACTGGCCCGCCGCCGCGGCCGGGGAGCACGTCGTCGTCCGCGGCGACTGCCTCTGGGACCTCGCCGCCACCTGGCTGCGCGACCGGACCGGCGCCGAGCCCGGGCCGGCCGAGATCGCCGCGGCGGTCGACACCTGGTGGCGGGCCAACGCCGACGTCATCGGCCCCGATCCCGACCTGCTGCACCCCGGACAGGTGCTGCGCGCCCCGCCCTGACCGGCCACCGCCCCGACACCCCGACCGACCCGTCCCCCGGAGCCCGGAATGACCGCGACCCCGTCGCCCGCGCCGCCCACCGTCCCCGCTCCCGCCCCCGGCGGGCTCCGGCTGGTCGTCGTGCCGACCCCGCAGCCCCCGCTGGTCGAGGGGCCGGCCCTGCCCCTCGTCGACCGGACGCGGGTGCCGCCGCGGCCGGCCTACCGGCCGGGGCCCCGCCCCACCCCACCGGCCCGGCGGCGTGCCGTCGCCGACGACAGCGGCCCGTCCTGGTCCACCCGGTCGGACCTCCCGGATCCCCGGGTGGCCGGCCGCCAGGTGCTGACGCTCACCCTGGAGGCGCTGGCCGGCCGGCGCCCGCTGACGCAGGTGCGGTCCCTGACCGCACCCGGCGTCTACGCCGCCCTGAGCGGCGGCCGCCGCCCGCAGTGGTGCGCAGCCGGTACCGCTCCGCTGCTGCTCGGCCCGGTGCACGTGTGCGAGCCGGTGGACGGCGTCGCCGAGGTCAGCGCCGTGGCCCGGCGCGGCGGCCGGGCGCACGCCGTCGCCGCCCGCCTCGAGGGGCTCGACGGCCGGTGGCGGTGCACCGCCCTGCAGATCGGCTGACCGCCCCCGGAACGGACTGCGCCCCCGCCGGCGAAGGCCGGCGGGGGCGCGGTCGGGACCGACCTGGCTACCGGGCCGCCCCGTGGCAGAACTTGTACTTCTTGCCCGAGCCGCAGGGGCACGGGGAGTTGCGCGCCGGCTCCTTGGACCCGGTGACCGTCGCGGTCTTCGCCGCCTTGGCCGCGCCACCCTCCTTGGGCGAGGCGTCGAGGCTGGGCGCCGAGTAGCTGAGCTCCTCGGTCGACCGCCGAGGGGTGTCCAGGCCCTTGACCGACAGCTCCGGTCCGGTGCCCGACGGCGAGGCGGCCGGCTCGGCGACCGGAGCAGGCGCGGCCGCCGCGCGGGCGGGCGCGGCCTTCTTGCCCGGCCCGGTGGTCGACCGGCGGGCGGCCGGGGCCGGAGCCCCCTTGCTCAGGGACGCCGGCTTCGCGGGTGCGGCCGGTGCGGCGGGTGCCGCACCGCCGCCGTTGGCGGCAGCCGCGGCGGCCTGCTGGCGGGCCAGCACCCGCGCCGTCCCCTCCTGCGCGGCGGCCAGCGCCTTGGCCTCGGCCTCGGCCTGCTTGGCGCGGGCCTCCTCCTCCTGCTGCTCCTTGGTCTTGACCTCCAGGTTGAACAGGAAGCCGACCGACTCCTCCTTGATGCCGTCGAGCATCGCGTTGAACATGTCGTAGCCCTCGCGCTGGTACTCCACGACGGGGTCGCGGTTGGCCATCGCGCGCAGGTGGATGCCCGCCCGGAGGTAGTCCATCTCGTAGAGGTGCTCGCGCCACTTGCGGTCGAGCACCGAGAGCAGCACCCGCCGCTCGAGCTCGCGCATCACCTCGGCGCCGAGGGTCTGCTCGCGGGTCTCGTACGCCGCGTGCACGTCCTCGATCAGCTCGCGCTTGAGCACGTCGGCGGTGAGCGCCGACTGGTCGCCGTCGGCGACCCGGTCGAGCAGGTCGTCGCGGTCCAGGCCGACGGGGTACAGCGCCTTGAGCCCGGTCCACAGCTGGTCGAGGTCCCAGTCCTCGGCGTAGCCGGTCTCGGTCGCGCCGTCGACGTAGGCACCGACGACGTCGTCCAGCATCGACTGCACCTGGTCGGCGAGGTCCAGCCCGTCGAGGATCTTGCGGCGCTCGTCGTAGATGACGGTGCGCTGGCGGTTGAGCACCTCGTCGTACTTCAGGACGTCCTTGCGGACCTCGAAGTTCTGCTGCTCGACCTGCGTCTGCGCCGAGCGGATCGCCCGGCTGACCATCTTCGACTCGATCGGCTGGTCGTCGGGGACGCGCAGCGTGTTCATCATCGACTCGAGCATCGGGCCGTTGAACCGGCGCATCAGGTCGTCGCCCAGGGAGAGGTAGAACCGCGACTCCCCGGGGTCGCCCTGCCGGCCCGAGCGGCCGCGCAGCTGGTTGTCGATCCGGCGGCTCTCGTGCCGCTCGGTGCCCAGCACGTAGAGCCCGCCGGCCTCGGCGACCTCCTCGTGCTCGGCCTTGACCTGCTCCTTGGCCTCGGCGAGGGCGTCGTCCCAGGCCGCCTCGTACTCCTCCGGCGTCTCCGTGGGGGTCAGCCCGCGGGCGCGCAGCGCCTCGTCGGCGATGAACTCCGGGTTGCCGCCGAGCTGGATGTCGGTGCCACGACCGGCCATGTTGGTGGCCACCGTGACCGCGCCGACCCGGCCGGCCGCGGCGACGATGTGCGCCTCACGGGCGTGGTTCTTCGCGTTGAGCACCTCGTGCGGGATGCCGCGGCGCAGCAGGTACTTGGAGAGCACCTCGGACTTCTCGACGCTGGCCGTGCCCACCAGCACCGGCTGGCCCGCCTCGTGCCGCTCGGCGATGTCCTCGATGACGGCCTCGAACTTCGCCTTCTCCGTCTTGTAGATGACGTCGGGACGGTCCAGCCGCACCATCGGCTTGTTCGTCGGGATCGGGACGACGCCCAGCTTGTAGGTCTGCGAGAGCTCGGCCGCCTCGGTCTGGGCGGTACCGGTCATCCCGGAGAGCTTGTCGTAGAGCCGGAAGTAGTTCTGCAGCGTGATCGTGGCGAGGGTCTGGTTCTCGTCCTTGATCTGCACCTTCTCCTTGGCCTCGATGGCCTGGTGCATGCCCTCGTTGTAGCGCCGGCCGCTGAGCACGCGGCCGGTGAACTCGTCGACGATCAGCACCTCGCCGTTGGTGACGATGTACTGCTGGTCGCGGTGGTAGAGCTCCTTGGCCTTCAGCGCGTTGTTCAGGTAGCTGATCAGCGGGGAGTTGACCGCCTCGTAGAGGTTGTCGATGCCGAGCTGGTCCTCGACGAACTCGACGCCCTCCTCGGTGACGGCGACCGTGCGCTTGGCCTCCTCCACCTCGTAGTGCACGTCGCGCTTCATCAGCGGGACGATCCGCGCGAACTCGGTGTACCACTTGCCGGCGGACTCGGCGGGGCCGCTGATGATCAGCGGGGTGCGGGCCTCGTCGATGAGGATCGAGTCGACCTCGTCGACGATCGCGTAGTTGTGCCCGCGCTGGACCAGGTCGGCCTTGCTCCAGGCCATGTTGTCGCGCAGGTAGTCGAAGCCGAACTCGTTGTTCGTGCCGTAGGTGATGTCGCAGGCGTACTGCTCGCGGCGGTGCGCCGGGCGCTCGCCGGAGAGGATGACGCCGACCGACAGCCCGAGGAACCGGTGCACCCGGCCCATCCACTCGGCGTCGCGCTTGGCCAGGTAGTCGTTGACCGTGACCACGTGCACGCCGTCGCCGGAGAGGGCGTTGAGGTAGGCCGGCAGCGTGCCGACGAGGGTCTTGCCCTCACCGGTGCGCATCTCGGCGATGTTGCCCAGGTGCAGCGCGGCGCCGCCCATGATCTGCACCCGGTAGTGCCGCTGCCCCAGGGTGCGCGTGGCGGCCTCCCGGACGACGGCGAACGCCTCCGGGAGCAGCTCGTCGAGGGTCTCCCCGTCGGCGTAGCGCTCCTTGAACTCGTCGGTCTTGGCCCGCAGTTCGGCGTCGGTGAGGTCGGAGACGTCGTCGGCCAGCGACTCGACCGCATCGGCGATCTTGTTCAGTCGCCGGAGGATCTTGCCCTCACCGGCTCGGAGGATTCTGGAGAACACCACGTACCCCAGCGTAGGCGGCTCTGCTGGCCGGGTCGCCGGTCCACGCAGCCGGCCGCCGTAACCTCGCGCCGTGGCGCTCGACCTGGACACCCCTGGCCCCGGCTTCCTCACCTTCCTCACCGAGCGCCACCTCGCGACGCTGACCACGCTGCGCGCCGACGGCAGCCCGCACGTCGTCCCGGTGGGCTTCACCTACGACGCGGCGACGCGCACCGCGCGCGTGATCACCTCGGGGACCTCGGCGAAGGCCCGGCACGTGCGCGCCGGGCAGGCCCGCGTCGCGGTGTGCCAGGTGGAGGGCCGGCACTGGCTGACCCTCGAGGGGACGGCGGTGGTCCGCGACGACGCGGCCGCGGTGGCCGACGCCGAGCAGCGCTACGCGCGGCGCTACCGCCAGCCGCGGGAGAACCCGGCGCGCGTGGTCATCGAGATCTCGGTCGACCGGGCCCTGGGCAACGTCTGACGGAGGACCCCGTCCTCCCCACCCGTCGCACGCTCAGGGCGCTTCGTGCGGAGGGCGTCGTCCGGTCGGGCCGGGCCCGCCGGGACGGCGGCCGGGCGGACGCGGTGCTCTTCGGCCGGGTGGCCGGGGACTGAGCGCCCGGGCGCGGCCGGTGGGGACGATCGGCCCCCACCGGCCGCGGAGGGCGTCAGCGCGGGACGGCGGCGGCCTCGGCGGGGACGGCGGCGTGCCGGCCCTCGCCTTCGGCGGGCTCCTCGACCAGCCGGATGAGGCCGTAGTCGTAGGCGTGCCGGCGGTAGACGACCGTCGGCCGGCCGGTGTCGGCGCACTGGAACAGGAAGAAGTCGTGGCCGACCAGTTCCATCTCGTGGAGGGCCTGGTCGACGGTCATGGGAGTCGCCGGGTGGTGCTTCTCCCGCACGATGCGGCCGGGGAGGTGCTCGTCGAGATCGGTGACGAGCGGCCCGTCGGCCGGGTCGTGCTCCAGGGGGGCGGTGTCGAGGACACCGAGCGCGATCGGCTCCGCGGTGTTGCCGGCGAGCCGGACGCTGGGCGGCGTCCGCCGCCCGTGGTGCACACGGCGGCGGTCGGCCGCGCGGCGCAGGCGGTTGTCGAGCTTGCCGCTTGCGAGGTCCAGTGCGGCGTAGAAGTCCGGTGCACAGGCCTCGGCCCGGACGACGGGGCCCTTGCCCCGCAGGGTGATCTCCACGCGCTGGCAGTTCGCCGACTGGCGTGGGTTCTTCTCGTGGAACAACTCGACGTCGATCCGGCTGAGCTTCCCGTCGAAGCGTTCGAGCGCGCCGACCTTGTCCTCGACGTGTAGGCGGAAATGATCGGGCACTTCGACGTTGCGGCCACGGACCACGATCTCCATGAGACCTCCCGTTCGTCGGGTGTGATCGGTTGAACGCTAGTCCCCTCCCCCCGGTCCCGACAGTTGACCGAGGAGCCCCCCCGGAGCCACCGCGGAACGGTCCCGGGAAGAACGCAGGTCGGCTCGCGCAGTCGGCCGGCGGGGCGTCGCGGCCAGCACCGCGGCCAGCACCGGCGTGTCGCCGTCCCGGCGTGTCGCGCTCAGGACGGCGGCCGCCTCGGTGAGCGTCGCCCCGCTGGTGACCACGTCGTCGACCACCACCAGCAGCGCGCCGGGAGGCACCCGCGGCCGCCGGTCGGCCAGGGCGAAGGTGCCCGCCAGGTTGGCCCGCCGCTGCGCGGTCGACAGCCCGGCGGAGTCCTGCACCCGCCCGCGCCGGCGCAGCAGCCGGGCGGCCGTGGCGGGCACGCCGGCCGCGCGCAGCTCGGCCACGGCGGCGCGGGCGAGCTCGGCGACGTGGTCCCGGCCCCGGGCGCGCAGCGCGGCCCGGGTGCTCGGCAGCGGCACGAGCACGACCGGCGCCCGGTGCCGCGGCGGCGGCACCGCGGCGCGGACCGCGGTGACCGCCAGCGCCAGCGCGGCACCGAGCGGCCCGGCGAGCTCGGCGCGGCCGTGCTCCTTGAACGCGTTGACCACCGGCCGGACCGGGCCGGCGTACACCGCGGCGGCCGCGGTCGGCGGGAAGCCGGGCGGGAACCGGCGTGGGGAGGCCACGTGCGGTGCCGCGAGGAGCCGCGCGCACGCCCGGCAGAGCCGGGCACCGGGCAGCCCGCAGCCGGCGCAGGTCCGCGGGAGCACGAGGTCGGCGAGCGCGAGCACCAGCTCCCGGACGGCGACCACCGGCCCACCCTGCCCCGCCGGCGCCCCGCCCGGGGCTCCGCTGGTCAGCCTGTGGACGGCTCAGGCCGGGTAGAGCGGCTCCGTGCCGGGCAGCGGCTGCTGCCCGCGGATCAGCGTCACCCAGGTGCCCCCGACCTGCTGCCAGATGGTCCGGTCGGAGCTCACCAGCGGCGGCTGGCCGGGGGCCGCGGCGATCGCGGTGGGCTGCCCGGGCAGGCCCGACGTCGGCACCGGCGTCAGCCCCCACCCGTCGACGCCGACCTCGTAGGGCACGATCCGGTCCTCCGAGGCGTCGCCGGCGAGCACGAGCAGCCGGTCGGCCGACTCCCAGGCCACGTCGGCCACCTGCGACAGCGTCGGGGCGACGTCCCGCAGGTCGCGCAGCGCGACCGGCCCCTCCTCGGAGCGCACGACGGTGCCGACGTACAGCCCGGCCTCGCCCTGCGCCTCGACGACGACCGCGGCGCGCACGCCGTCGGGCGACAGCTGCAGCACCGTCGCGCGGCCCAGCCCCTCCAGCGTCGGGGCGGTCACCGCCTGCGGCGTGCCCCCGCCCGAGGGCACCCGGACGACGGCCGCGCCGTCCCGGACCACCCAGAACTCCGCCCGGGTGGCGGCCACCGTCGGCACGCTCAGCGAGCCGGCGCCGGTGATGACCGGTGCGAGGTCGCCGCCGTAGGGCCCGGCCAGCAGGGCGGCCTGCCCGTCGACCGTGGCGGTGCCGACCATCGAGGTCAGCTCGCCGGTGCGGACGTCGGCGGACACGGCGGCGGAGGTCAGCCCGTAGCCGCCGGTGCCCGCCGGGCCCGGGGCCGGCTGACCGTCGACGGTGCGCAGCGCGCCGTTGTCGAGGTAGTGGCCGACCGCGCCGACCGGGGCCGCCTCGGGGTCGAAGGAGGACCAGTCGTCGACCGTCTGCTGGGCCGGCACCCCCTCGAGCGCCAGCGGCTCGCCGTCGACCAGCACCTCGACGGTCGGGACGGCGAGCTGGTCGAGCGTCCAGACCAGCTGGGCGCTGAGCTCGGAGAGCTGGTTGGGCGGCAGCCCACCGACACCGGTGAGGTCGACGCTGATCGTCGAGGCCGACGCGGTCACCGCGCGGCGCAGCGCGAGGCCGGCCAGCGCGTTGCGCACGCCCGCGGACAGCGAGGCCGAGGGTCCGGCCAGCAGCCGCTCGACCAGCGCGGTCGGCTGGGATTCCCCCGTGATCACGTAGCGCGGATCGGGCACCACCCGCTGCCCGCTGGGGTCGACGAAGTAGACCGCGCGCTGCTCGTACAGCCGCTCGAAGTCCGGCTCGAACATGAGCAGGCCGTCGGGCGGGTTGGTGATCCGCCACTCGCCGTCGACCTGCTGGAGGGTGAACTCGGTCGTGTAGACGGCCTGGCCGCCCACCGTGAACACCCCGCGCGGGTCGACGGTGCCGATCAGGTCGGCGGTGACGGCGACGGTGCCGGCGTCGATGGTGACGGTCGCGTAGTCCGCGCCGAGCACGGTGATGCCGGTCTCGTCCGACCAGCTCTCAGCCGCCTCGGGGGTGAGGTGCTGGCGCGCGACGGGGTGCCGGCGCACCGCGCTGGCCGCGGCGTCGAGGAAGCCGCGCACGATCTCCTCCGGCGTCGCGCCGATCTCCGGCTCCAGCGGCTCGATGCCGACGTCGGCGTCCGGGCGGCTGGGGGCCTGGGTGATCTGCACGGTCGCCGAGCTGCTGGGCACGGTGGAGCACCCGGCCACCAGCGCGATCAGCGCGAGCAGCACGACGGGCAGCGTCCGGCGGGTCATCGCGGGCTCCCCGGCCGCCGGACGATCGCCGGCCGCAGCGGCAGCGGCGAGCTGGTCAGCTCCGCACCGGCGGTCAGCGGCAGGGTGAGCCGGAACTGCGCGCCGACACCGGGCTGGCCCCACACCTGCAGCCAGCCGCCGTGCAGGCGGGCGTCCTCGAGGCTGATCGACAGCCCCAGCCCGCTGCCGCCGACGGTCCGCACCCGCGAGGGGTCGGCCCGCCAGAACCGGTCGAACACGTGCTGGGCCTCCGCGGGGCTCAGCCCCACGCCGGAGTCGCGGACGGTGACCGCCGCGGCGACCCGGTTGGCCGCCCAGGTGACCTCGACCGGCCGGCCGGCCCCGTGCTCGATGGCATTGCCGACGAGGTTGCGCAGGATCCGCTCCACCCGCCGGCCGTCCACCTCGGCGATGACCTTCTCGCTGGGCCCGCGGACGACGAACTCGCAGCCGTGCATGGTCGCCAGCGACTCCATGGCGGCGACCACCCGCTGCACCAGGGCACCGAGGTCGGTGGGCTCCCACTCCAGGACGGCGGCGCCGGCGTCGTAGCGGCTGATCTCCAGCAGGTCCGACAGCAGCCGCTCGAACCGGTCCAGCTCGGTGTGCAGCAGCTCGGCGGAGCGGGCGACGTGCGCGGGGAAGTCGCCGCGCGACTCGTGCAGGACGTCGGCGGCCATCTGCACCGTGGTCAGCGGCGTCCGCAGCTCGTGGCTGACGTCGGAGGTGAACCGCTGCTGCAGCTGGGAGAGGGTCTCGAGCTGGGTGATCTGCCGCTGCAGGCTGTCGGCCATCGCGTTGAAGCTGGTGGCCAGCCGGGCGAGGTCGTCCTCGCCGCGCACCGCCATCCGCTCCTCGAGCTGGCCCTCGGCCAGCCGCTGCGCGGTGCCCGCGGCGCGCCGCACGGGGTCGACGACCAGCCGGGTGACCAGCACCCCGATGCCGACGACGAAGAGGGTCAGCGCGATCCCGCTGATCACCACGGTGCTGCGGATCAGCGCGAGGCTCTCCTCCTCCTGGTCGAGGGGAAAGGCGTAGTACAGCTCGATCTGCTCGTCGGCCGACGGGTCCCCGGGCACCGGCGCGCCGATGAGCAGGGTGGGCCGCGGCTCGCCGGAGCGGTCGGGCACCAGGGCGTACTGGCTGAACGGTGCGCCGGAGTCGACGCCGGCACGCAGCGCCGCCGGCAGCGCCGGGTAGACGTAGCGCCGGCTGGTGGCGGTCCGCTCGGTGTCGCCGCTGCGGTAGACCATGACGACGTCGAAGTCGCCGGCCGAGCCGGAGCGCGTCTTGAGCTGCTGCACGGTCCGGTTGAGCGTCGAGCGCACCCCGGCCGCGTCGCCGGTGGCGATGCCCGCGACCTCGTTCTGCGCGTAGAGCACCCCCGCCAGCGCCTGGTCGACGGCGGCCTGCCGCTTGACCGACAGCAACTGGTCGCGGATCTGGCTGAACAGCACCATGCTGACGATCACCACGACGGTGCCGGCGACGACCATCGTGATGGCGCCGATCCGCACGTGCAGCGACGAGCGCCAGGCGTGCACGGCGAGGGAGACCAGGCCGCGCAGCCGCCGGCGGGTGCGCACACCCCGCCGGCGCAGGCCCCGGCGCAGCCGCCGCAGCTCCGCGCGGGCGCGGGCGCTGCGGGGGCCGTCCGGCGCCGGGCCCGGAGCCGCCGGAGGCGCGGACGGCGCCGCCGGTGGGGCGGGACGGACGGTCACCGCCGCGGGCTCCTCCGCGTCACGGGGGCCCGGCCTTGTAGCCGACGCCGCGCACCGTCAGCACGATCTCCGGGCGCTCGGGGTCGCGCTCGATCTTGGCCCTCAGCCGCTGCACGTGGACGTTGACCAGTCGGGTGTCCGCGGCGTGCCGGTAGCCCCACACCTGCTCGAGCAGCAGTTCGCGGGTGAACACCTGGCGCGGCTTGCGGGCCAGGGCCACGAGCAGGTCGAACTCCAGCGGCGTGAGGGCGATCGGCACGCCGTCCCGGCTGACCTGGTGGGCCGGGACGTCGATCTGCACGTCGCCGATCGACAGGTTCTCCGCCTGCCCGGTCTCGCCGCGGCGCAGCTGCGCGCGCACGCGGGCGACCAGCTCGACGGGCTTGAACGGCTTGGTGACGTAGTCGTCGGCGCCGGCCTCCAGCCCCTGGACGACGTCGATGGTGTCGCCCTTGGCGGTCAGCATCACGATCGGCACGGTCGACTGGGTGCGGATGTCCTGGCAGATCTGCAGGCCGTTGCGGCCGGGCAGCATCAGGTCCAGGAGCACGATGTCGGGCCGGGTCTGCTGGAAGACCCCCACCGCGCGGTTGCCGTCGGAGACGAACGCCGGTTCGTAGCCCTCACGGCGCAGCACGATGCCGAGCATCTCGGCGAGGGCGGCGTCGTCGTCGACGACGAGGACACGGCCGCGACTGGGCCCGTTCTGCGGTGCGGTGGGTGGCACGGCGCCCATTCTGCGCTGTCGGCGCCCAGAAGTCGGGGCACCCGCCCGGGAAGCCCCGGACGAGTGCCCCTGCTGACCGCCATTCGCGCGCGAATGGCGGTCAGCTACGGGAACGGCGCCCCCGCTGCGGGCGGCAGGAGGGTCCTCTCTCAGTAGCGGTAGTGGTCGCTCTTGTACGGACCCTCGACCGGGACGCCGATGTAGTCGGCCTGCACCTTGTTCAGCTCGGTGAGCTTCACGCCGAGCGCGTCGAGGTGCAGCCGGGCCACGTGCTCGTCGAGCTTCTTCGGCAGCACGGTGACGGTGGGGGTCTTGCCCTCGTAGGCGGCCTGGTTGGTCCACAGCTCGATCTGGGCGAGCACCTGGTTCGAGAACGAGGCGCTCATGACGAAGCTGGGGTGCCCGGTGGCGTTGCCGAGGTTCAGCAGCCGGCCCTCGGAGAGGACGATGATCGTGTGGCCGTCCTCGAACCGCCACTCGTCGACCTGCGGCTTGATGGTGGTCCGCTCGATGCCCGGGGTGCGGGCCAGGCCGGCCATGTCGATCTCGTTGTCGAAGTGCCCGATGTTGCCGATGATCGCCTGGTGCTTGGTCCGGGCCAGCTGCTCGGCGGTGATGATGTCCTTGTTGCCGGTGGCCGTGATGATGATGTCGGCCTTGCCGATGACCTCGTCGAGGGTGGTCACCTCGTAGCCGTGCATCGCCGCCTGCAGCGCGCAGATCGGGTCGATCTCGGTGACGATCACGCGGGCGCCCTGGCCGCGCAGCGACTCCGCGCAACCCTTGCCGACGTCGCCGTAGCCGCAGACGACGGCGACCTTGCCGCCGATCATCACGTCCGTGGCGCGGTTGATGCCGTCGATGAGCGAGTGCCGGCAGCCGTAGAGGTTGTCGAACTTGCTCTTGGTGACCGAGTCGTTGACGTTGATCGCCGGGAACAGCAGCCGGCCGTCGCGGGCGAGCTCGTAGAGCCGCATGACGCCGGTCGTCGTCTCCTCGGTGACGCCGCGGATGCCCTGGCCGATGCGGGTCCAGTACTGCCCGTCCTCGGCCAGCGTGCCGCGCAGCACGTCGAGGATGACGCCGTACTCCTCGGAGTCGCTCTCGGTGGTGTCCGGCACGGCACCCTCGGCCTCGAACCGGGTGCCGAGGTGCACCAGCAGGGTGGCGTCGCCGCCGTCGTCGAGCAGCATGTTCGGGCCGACGATGGCGCCGTCCTCGTCGCGGAACTCGAACAGCCGCTGGGTGCACCACCAGTACTCGGGCAGCGACTCGCCCTTCCAGGCGAACACCGGCACGCCGGTCGGCTGCTCGGGGGTGCCGTCGCCGACGACGATGGCGGCGGCGGCGTGGTCCTGGGTGGAGAAGATGTTGCAGCTGACCCAGCGGACGTCGGCGCCCAGCGCGGTCAGCGTCTCGATGAGGACGGCGGTCTGCACGGTCATGTGCAGGGAGCCGGCGATGCGGGCGCCGGCCAGCGGCTGCTCGTCGCCGTACTCGGCGCGCAGCGCCATCAGGCCGGGCATCTCGTGCTCGGCGAGGCGGATCTCCTTGCGGCCGAAGCCGGCGAGGGAGAGGTCGGCGACCTTGAAGTCGCCGTCGGTCAGTACGCGCGTGCCAGTGCTGGCGGTCATGTCGCTCCAGGGAACGGCCCGGCCCACCGCGGGACCAGGGTCTGGTCGGTCGCTTGATGGAAGAGCGAGCATGCCGAGGCTTCGGCGGGGCTCGTGCCGGGAGCCATGCTACGTCACCCGGGCCACCGGGCCGCCCCTGTCACGGGCCCGGCCGGTCAGGACTCGCAGCCCACGCCGTCCCCGTCGCCGTCGAACCGGTCGCTCCAGCCGGGATCGCCGCGCCGGATCGGCGCCGCGCCGGCGGCGCGGACCTCGCCGCAGTCGGCGTAGGTGAGCGGCGCGGCCTCGGCCGTCGGCGCCGCCGCCGGCTCGGCGACGGCCACGCCCCCGGGCAGCGGCTCGTCGGGGCAGCCGGCCAGGATGCCGGCGATCGCGTCGTGCTCGGCGGCGGTCATCCAGAGGCCGTAGGTCAGCTTGACCGCGACCTGGCGGGCCACGTAGGCGCAGCGGTAGCCGGTGTCGGGCGGCAGCCAGGTGGCCGCGTCGCCGTCCCCCTTCTGCGTGTTCAGGGAGCCGTCGACGGCGAGCAGGTTCAGCGGGTCGTTGGCGAAGCGGATGCGGGTCTCCTCGTCCCAGCCCTGCGCGCCCTTCTGCCACGAGTCCGACAGCGCGACGACGTGGTCGATCTGCACGTCGTCGCTGGTGTCCTGGCCGCGCTGGAAGGCGATGGTGCGCCCGGAGTAGGGATCGGCCAGCGTGCCGGAGAGGACGACGCAGTCGTGCGTGCCCGGCTCGAACACCTCGCCGGTGAGGTCGCGGGCGAGCACGTCGTTGCGGGTGTCGCAGCCGTTGCGGTCGGTGTCCACCCAGCCGGAGCCGTAGCGGTCCCGCTCGTAGCCGGTCCGGGGCGCGCGGCCCTTGACCTCGATGGCGCCCAGCGCCTCCAGGGCGCTGCCGGCCGCGGCGGTGTCCATGCCCGCGCCGGTCGACGGCTCGTCGTCGCCCGGGAGGGTGCAGGCGGCCGGGCCCACGGCGATCGCGACGAGGAGTGCCACGACTCCCCGGCGCGGTGCACGGGTGCGCACGGCGCAGACCTCCCCCACCGAGCCGGCTGGACCGCCCGACGCTACGTCCGGCGACCGGCCCGCCGCGGGCGCGACACGCCCCCCGCGGCGCTCAGCGCAGGTTCGTCGTCGCGCGGTAGAGCACCGCCGGGCCCCGGGCCGACACCGGCCCGCCGGCCGGCACGAACGCCGCCTGTCCCCGCTCCAGCACCAGCTCGCCCTCGGGCGCCTCGAGCACCGCGGTGCCCTCGGTGCAGAGCAGCACCTGCGGCCCGGCCGTGGTGAGGCTGCCGGCCGAACCGCCCAGCTGGCAGCGGGTGAGGTCGAAGTCCTCGACCGGCACGGGGTAGCGCAGGCCACCGGGGCCCAGCACCGGGTGGATGACCGGGACCTTGCCGTCGGAGAAGTCGAGCACCTCGATCAGCGCCGCGAGGTCGACGTGCTTGTTGGTCAGCCCGCCGCGCAGCACGTTGTCCGAGCTGGCCATGACCTCGACGCCGGCGCCGCACAGGTAGGCGTGCAGGTTGCCGGCGGGCAGGAACACCGCCTCCCCCGGCGCCAGCTTGAGGTGGTTGCACATCAGCGAGATGACCACGCCGGGGTCGCCGGGGTGGGACTCGGCCAGCGTCGCGGCCCACCGGTAGGTGTTGATGAACTCCGGGTCGTGCGCGGCGACGAACTGGGCGGCCCGCTGCGCCACGACCTCCACCAGGTGGGTGCGCCGCTTGCCCGACAGCGCCAGCAGCTGCGGGATCGCCGCGCGCAGGCCGCCGCGGGCGAGCGCGGCGATGGTCGGCTTGAGCTCCGGCAGCTGCAGCTTGGCCAGGCAGTGCAGCGACTCCTCGACCGGGCGGAACCCGCACAGGGCCTCGAACGTGGTCAGCGCGAGCAGCAGCTCCGGCTTGTGCCACGGGTCCTTGAACGTGCGCGTCGGGTCGTCGCGCGGAACCCCGGCGGCCTCCTCCGCGGCGTAGCCGGCCTCGGCCTGCTCGTTGGTCGGGTGCGCCTGCAGCGACAGCGGGGTCTCGGCGGCGAGCACCTTCATCAGGAACGGCAGGCGGGGGCCGAAGCGCTCGACCACCGGCGGTCCGAGCAGCCGCTCCGGGTCCGCGGCGATCGCGCGGTCCAGCGGCCGGCCGTCGGCCAGCAGGCTGGGCTCGTCGGGGTGGGCGCCGACCCACAGCTCGGCGTGCGGCAGCTCAGCGGGCGACGGCTGGCCGAGCAGCTCGGGGATGAGGGTGCGGCTGCCCCAGGGGTAGAACCGGACGGAACTGGTCAGCTGCCACATCGGCGTCGAGGCTACTGGCGGGTTGCGCGATACAGCCATGCCGCCCGCCACACCTCGCCCGCGGGGGTCAGGCCGTCGCGCCGGCCCGCACGTCCGGCGCCCCCAGGCGCGCGGCGTCCGCCGTCCGGTCGTCCGGCATCCGCTGCGACTCCCGCTCGGCCTCGACCCGGGCGGCGTAGTGGGCGATCTCCCGGTCGGTGCGCTCGGCGTCCCAGCCGAGCACGCCGGCCATGAGCGCGGCGACCGCCGGCGCGCTCTCCGTGCCGCGCGACGGGGTGGTGATCGACACCCGGGTGCGCCGGGTCAGCACGTCGTCCAGGTGCAGGGCCCCCTCGGCGGTCACCGCGTGCACCACCTCGGCCGCCAGGTGGGCCGGCGCCCCGGGCAGCGGCCGGGCCAGCGCCGGCTCCCGCCGCGCGATGGCCAGGACGTCGCCGACCCGGTCCCCGTGCCGGTGCAGCAGCCGGTCGACGACGTCGACGCCCAGGCCCGAGGACTCCGCGAGCAGCGGCGCGCTGTCCCGGACGGCGGTCCAGCGGTGCGCGCCGACCAGCGGCAGGTGCGCGGTCCGGGACGCCGGCACGCCGGGCAGACCCCGCACCGCGGCGTCGACGGCGTCGGCGGCCATCACCCGGTAGGTCGTGTACTTGCCACCGGCCACGAGCACCAGCCCGGGCACCGGCGTCACGACGGCGTGCTCGCGCGACAGCCGGCTGGTCTGGTCGGCCTCGCCGGCCAGCAGCGGCCGCAGGCCGGCGTACACGCCGAGCACCTGGTCGGCGGTCAGGGGCCGGGTGAGCACCCGGTTCACCTGGTCGAGCAGGTAGCCGATGTCGGCGCTGCTGGCCGCGGGGTGGTCGCGGTCCAGCCGCCACGGGGTGTCGGTGGTGCCCACGATCCACTGCTCGCCCCACGGGATGACGAACAGCACGCTCGTGGGCGTCCGGAGGATCAGCCCCGCGCGGTCCTCCCCGCGCCCGCCGTCGATGGCCGAGCGCGGCACCACCAGGTGCACGCCCTTGGAGGCGCGCACCCGCAGGCTCGGCGCGGAGGCACCGAGCATCTCCCCCACGTCGTCGCTCCAGACACCCGTCGCGGCGACCACGCTGCGCGCCCGCACCTCGAACGACGAGCCGTCGGTCAGGTCGGCGACCCGCACGCCGGTGACCGGGGCCTGCGGCCCGGTGCCGTCCCGCAGCAGGCCCGTGACCCGGGCGCTGGAGAGCACCCGCGCGCCGTAGCCGGCGGCGGTGCGGACGACGGCCAGCGTGTGCCGGGCGTCGTCGACCTGGGCGTCCCAGTAGCGGATCGCACCGACCACGGCGTCGCGGCGCAGCCCGGGGAACTCCGCCAGCGTCGCCCGGCGGGACAGGTGCCGGTGCGTGGGGATGCCCCGGTCGGCGTCGAGCGCGGCGCCCAGCACGTCGTAGAGCGCGACCCCGGCGCCGTAGTAGGCCCGCTGCCAGGCCGGCGCGGTGAGCGGGAGGAGGAACGGCAGGGGCCGCACCAGGTGGGGCGCGATCGTGCCGACCAGCCGGGCGCGCTCGTGCAGCGCCTCCCGGACCAGGGGGAACGCCAGCTGCTCCAGGTAACGGAGGCCCCCGTGCACCAGCTTGCTCGACCGGCTGGAGGTGCCCGCCGCCCAGTCGCGGGCCTCCAGCAGGCCCACGCGCAGGCCGCGGCTGGCCGCGTCGAGGGCGGCCCCGGCGCCGGTGACGCCACCCCCGATGACGAGCACGTCGACGGTCTCGCGGGCCAGCCGGGCACGGTCGGCCCGTCGTCGTTCCGGGGAGAGCTGGGTGCGGCTCATGCCCCCACTCTGCCCGCAGCCCCGGTCAGTGTGCCGCGCCGGCGCCCTTCTTGCGGTGGAACGTGAGGCTCATGAACAGCACGACCAGGGCCCCGACGAGCAGCCCGAACACCGCGCTGCCGAGGGTGTTCACCAGCCAGCCGACCACCCCGCCGAGCGCGCCGGTGGCCTCGGCCGCGGCCTCCTCCAGGTGGTGGACGACGCCGTAGAGCGCGTGCACGCCCAGCTCGTCGAGGCCGACCAGCAGGATGTGGCCACCGACCCACAGCATCGCGATGGTGCCGACCAGGGTCAGCGCCGTCAGCAGCCGCGGCATCCCCTTGACCAGGCCGCGGCCGAGCCCGGAGACGGCCTTGCCGGAACGGCCGGCCAGGTTCAGGCCGACGTCGTCCATCTTCACGATGAGCGCGACCACGCCGTACACCAGCGCGGTGATGGCGATGGCGACGACGATCAGGGTGGCCGCGCGGGCCACGAAGGCCTCGGCGGCGACCTCGTTGAGCGAGATGACCATGATCTCGGCGGACAGGATGAAGTCGGTGCGCACGGCGCCGGAGACCAGCGTGTCCTCGTCCGGCACCGCGGCCTCGCCCGCGCCGTGGCCATCGGAGTGCCCGCGGATCTTGTGCCACACCTTCTCGGCGCCCTCGTAGCAGAGGTACGCGCCGCCGACCATGAGCAGTGGCGTGAGCAGCACCGGCAGGAACTGGCTCAGCAGCAGGATCGCCGGGAGGATGAACAGCAGTTTGTTGCGCAGCGACCCCTTGGCGATGCGCCAGATGATCGGCAGCTCGCGCTCGGCGGCCAGGCCGTGCACGTACTGCGGGGTCACCGCCGTGTCGTCGACGACGACGCCCGCGGCCTTGGCGCTGGCCCGGGCGGCGGCCGCCCCGATGTCGTCCACCGACGCCGCGGCGGCACGCGCCAGGACGGCGACGTCGTCGAACAGGGCTACGAGTCCACCGGCCACGGCTGCTCCTCCGGGTCGATCGGCATGGGTCTGCCGCTCCGTCTGATGGTGGTGCGTCCCGGTCGATCGCGCGACCGGGTGGTCACGCCGGCAGGGCGCGCTCGTGGTCCAGGGCGAGGGCCAGGTACACCGCGCTGAAGTCGGCGACGGCCAGCTGCCGGGCCAGCCGGGCCACGCGCCCGTACCGTTCCGGCTCCCCGTGCTCGGCGAGCCCGCTGACGGGCACGTTGGCGGCGGCGGCCGTGCGCAGCAGCTCGGACATCGCCTCGCCGGCCGACCGCGGCTCGCGCTCCCCGTGGCCGTCGTGGTCGCCGGCGTCGGTGTCGCGGATAGTCAGCAGCCGCAGCCGCCGGCCGCTCTCCTCCGCACGGTCGCGGAAGAAGTCGTCGGCGCCGTCCTGGGGCGCCAGCGGCCCGCGCAGCACCGCCCGGGCGGCCACCCGCTGGTCCGGCAGCCGGAACGTGGTCACCGGCAGGCCGGCCAGCGTCTGCAGCTGGTCGGCCGCGCGGATCGCCGCGGTGTCGGCCAGCGGGCCCTCCGCCGCGATCACCGGCAGGGCGTCGAGCAGCTCGAGGGCGAGGGTCTTCGCCGGGTTGACGAACGACTCCTGCGCCGGCCCGCACTCGCGCGCGACGTCGTCCAGGGCGTCGGCGATCGCGTCGAGGTCCGCCGTCTCGGCGGAGACCAGGCCCAGGCCGCTGGCCAGCCGCAGCAGCGGCGTGAGCAGCGACCACAGCGTGGTGTGCCGCACCCGCGAGCGCGGCAGCGGCACGTAGGGCGCGCGGGCGGTGGAGCAGGCCGCGCGCAGCGGCGCGTCGTCGGCCCCGATGCCCAGCAGGGTCACCCCGCGGCGGGCCGCCTCGTAGGCCGGCGCGACGGCGTAGCGCCCGGCCCCGGTGCGGGTGGCGACGACGGTGATGTCGGTCGGCCCGGTCCACACCGGCAGGTCCGGCCCGGGGACGACGTCCACGGTCACCGGGCTGGAGGGGCCGAGCAACGCGCGCAGCACCGACGCGGCCACGGCGCCCTCGCGGCGGGCCACGATCACCAGGCCGCGCGGCCGGCCGCCCTCGGTGACCCGGCTCAGGTCGGCCTCGTCGGTCAGGCGGGCGGTCTCGCGCACCTGGGCGCCGGCACCGGCGACCGCGGGCAGCAGCCCGCGGGGGTCGCGGGCGCGCAGCACGTCGAGGTCGTCGAGGACCTCCTCGGCCAGCTCCGGTGAGGTCATGCGCCCGCGGTCCCCCGCTGACGCGCCTCGTCCAGCAGCAGCACCGGGATGCCGTCGCGGACGGGGAAGGCCCTCTCGCAGGTCGGGCAGACCAGCTCCGAGGTCTCCTCGTCCACGGTGAGCGGGCTGTGGTGGGTGTCGGGGCAGGCGAGGATCGCCAGCAGTGTGGGGTCCAGCCCCAGGGGACCGCCCTCGTGGGAGTTGCTCATGCGCGCACCATCTCCAGTACTCGGTCCCTCAGCTCGGCCATCCGCGCCGCGTCGGGTGCCTCGACGTTGAGCCGCAGCAGCGGTTCGGTGTTGCTGGCCCGCAGGTTGAACCACGAGCCGTCGGGGAGGGTGACGGTCAGCCCGTCCAGCTCGTCGATCATGACGCCCTCGGCGTCGGCGTAGGCCGCGCGCACCTCGGCGGAGCGGGCCGCGGCGTCGTCCACCGTGGAGTTGATCTCCCCGGAGGCGGCGTAGCGGCTGTAGGCGGCGGTCAGCTCCGACAGCGGCCGGCTCTGCTCGCCCAGGGCGGCCAGCACGTGCATGGCGGCCAGCATGCCGGTGTCGGCACGCCAGAAGTCGCGGAAGTAGTAGTGCGCGGAGTGCTCGCCGCCGAAGACGGCGTCGGTGCGGGCCATCTCGGCCTTGATGAACGAGTGCCCCACCCGCGTGCGCACCGGGGTGCCGCCGTGCTCGCGGACGATCTCGGGGACCGCCCGCGAGGTGATCAGGTTGTGGATCACCGTGTCGCCGCGGCCCTTGGCCAGCTCGCGGACGGCGACCAGCGCGGTGATCGCCGAGGGGCTCACCGGCTCGCCGCGCTCGTCGACGACGAACACCCGGTCGGCGTCGCCGTCGAAGGCCAGGCCGATGTCGGCGCCGTGCTCGCGGACCGCGGCCTGCAGGTCGACCAGGTTGGCCGGGTCGAGCGGGTTGGCCTCGTGGTTGGGGAAGGAGCCGTCGAGCTCGAAGTACAGCGGCACGACCTCCAGCGGCAGGCCGTCGAGGACGACGGGGACGGTGTGCCCGCCCATGCCGTTGCCCGCGTCGACGACCACCCGCAGCGGGCGGATGCCGGACAGGTCGACCAGCGAGCGCAGGTGGGCGGCGTAGTCCGGGAGCAGGTCGCGCTGGGCGATCCCGGCGGTGCGGGCCGGCACGCGGTCGTAGCGGTCGGCCTCGGCCCACTCGCGGATCGTGACCAGCCCCGACTCCTGGCCCACGGGCGCGGCGCCCGCGCGGCACAGCTTGATGCCGTTGTACTGCGCCGGGTTGTGGCTGGCGGTGAACATCGCACCGGGGACGCCGAGGGAGCCGGCGGCGAAGTAGAGCAGGTCGGTGGAGCCCAGGCCCGCCTCGACGACGTCCACGCCCCGGGACAGCACACCCTCGGCGAAGGCCCGCGAGAGCGGCACCGAGGACTCGCGCATGTCGTGCGCGGTGACGATCGCGGTCGCGCCGCTCTCCTGGGCCACGAACTCGGCGAAGGCGGCGCCGATCCGGCGGGCGACACCCTCGTCCCACTCGTCGGGCACGACGCCACGGACGTCGTACGCCTTGATCAGCGCGGACAGGTCGCTCACGACGAGCACACTATAAGGACCCTCCTGCCCCCCACTGCTCGCGCGCTCGCAGCGGGGCCCTGCAGGCGGGCCGACGAGATGCGGTGTCGCCTAGGGGATGTCGGGCAGGACCCGCAGGTGGCCCCGGCGGGTGCCGCGGCCGTCGTCGGCCGGGTCGCGCGGGGGCTCGGGCCGGGCGGCCTCGCGGACGGCGTCGGCCAGGGCCAGCAGGTCGTCGCCGGTCGGGCCGGCGTCCTCGACGTCGATCTCGTGCCGGACGACCTCCCAGCCCCGCGGCACGGTCAGCCGCTCGGCGTGGAACTCGCAGAGGTCGTAGCTGTGCGGCTCCGAGAAGGTCGCCAGCGGACCCACGACAGCGGTCGACTCCGCGTAGACGTAGGTCAGGGTCGCCGCTGCCGGTTGCGCGCAGCCGCTGCGCGAGCAGCGACGTGACTGCCTCACCACCGGTTCCTCACGAACGGCACAGTAGACGCGCGGCGGCGTCGATGGGAGCAGGCACGCGGAGGAATGTCGGCCCGCCGGGCCGGTCCGTCACATCCTGCACGACTCCCCCGCCGGCCACGGCACGGGGCACGCGCACCGCCACGGGGCGTGTCGCGGCGCCGTACCCTGCGCTTCGATGAGCCGATCCGCCCGACGCCCCGCCCGCTCCCGCCGCGACCGGCACGGCCGCGGGCTGCGCGGGCGCCTGGTGCCCGCGGAGCTGCCGCTGGCCCGCAGCCGCGCCGAGCAGTTCGACGACCTCGTGCTCGACGCCGTCGAGGACCTCGAGCGCCGCTGGGAGCGGGAGCTGGCCGGGGTGGAGTTCGCCGTCGAGGACGTCCCGTGGGTCGACCACACCAGCCCCGACGAGGTGGTGCTGGACGCCGACGTGCTCGACGACGGCACGGTCCCGCTGGCCCGGGTACTGCCCGCGCACCGGGAGGACGGCCGCGACGTGCCGGCCCGGATCGTGGTCTACCGGCGTCCGCTGGAGATCCGCGCGCACGACCGCGACGACCTCGCCGACCTCGTCCGCGACGTCGTCGTCGACCAGGTGGCGGTGCTGCTGGGCCGCGACCCGGAGGAGATCGACCCGGCCTAGCCGTACCTAGCCGCGCGTCGGCACCGGCGAGCCGAGCTCGGCCGCCCGGCTGCGGGCCTCGGCCAGCCGCGCCCGGCAGGCCGCGACGTCCAGCCCGTCACCGCGGTCGGGGCGGGTGACCCGGGCGACCATCTGCTCCAGGGCGACGGCGTGCCAGAGCAGGCCGACGTCGGGCTGCTCCCAGCCGGCGGTGCGCTCGAGCACGACGTCGGCGATCTGGCCGCGGTCCTCCTCGTCCGGCGTGCTGGCCCAGAGGGTCAGCAGGTCGCGGTGCCGCGGGCCGGCCCGCACGCCGGTCCACTCGAGCACGACCAGCCGGCCGTCGGCGTCCAGGACGGCGTTCGCGGCGCGCAGGTCGCCGTGGGTGACCTCCGAGAGCGGCAGCTGCGCCGCCGCGGCCCGGACCGCGCGCAGCTCCCCCAGCCGGATGCCCGCGCGCAGCAGCCGGCCGGCGTTCTCCACCGACGAGCGCGCGCGGCGCAGCGCCGGCCCGCCGGCCGGCTGCCACGGGGCGCCCGGCGGGGCCGGCAGCGGGGCGATGCGGACGGCGGCGTCGACGGCCGCGTCGGTCCAGTCCGGGCCGCCGGTCGGCCCGGGGTGCACCCGGCGGGAGAGCAGCCACCGGCCGTCGTCGGCGGCGGCCAGCACCTCCGGGACGCCGATCTGGCGCTCCTCGGCCCATCGGCGCCCGCGCAGCTCGGCGCGCAGCCGGCGGCGGCCGCTCTCGGTGACCGCCAGGTCCACCACCCGGTCGGCGAGCACGCCGGCGACGGTGCCCAGCCGGGCCGACTGGTCGACCACGGTGAGCAGCGGCGCGTCGACGCCGAGCTCGGTGAGCAGCGCGGCGACCCGGCCGCGCACGGCACCGTCGACCCGGCTCGACCCGCTGACGTCCATCCCGGGCATCGTCGCAGCCTGGGGACGGCTCCGCACGGAGACGACCGGCCGCCGGAGGGCCCCTGGGATGCTGACCGCGATGGACGTCTCCCCCGGTGCCGCCGCGCCCTGGATCGTGCTGGGGGTCGTCCTGCTGGTCCTGGCCGTCCTCGCCGGCATGCGGGTGGGCGCCCGGCGGGCGCGCGGCGCGGGCCGGGCAGCCGCGGAGCCGCCGGCGGAGGCGGGGGTGAGCGGCTCCGCCCCGGCGTTCGCCGAGGACGACCTGCCGGGGTTCCTCGCGTTCCCGCCGGGCACCCCGGGCGCGGAGGCCGAGGCCGGGCCGGCGCCCTCACCGCGGCCGTCCGCACCACCCGCCGACGAGGAACCGGCAGCGGCGGGCACCGGCCGGGTCGTGGCCGCGATGGTGGCCGCGGCGCTGGTGCTCATCGCGCTGCTGGCCCTGGTCGCCATCGTGCTGCGCCCGTCCGCCGACGAGTCCGCCACGCCGTCCGCGACCTCCTCGCGGACGCCGGGCGCCACGGCCCAGGCCGGCGGGTCCGCCGCCGCCCCGCCGGAGCCGCTGCCCGGCGTCCCGGTCGACCCGCTCCCCGGCGAGACCGGCGCCGGCGCCCTGGCGATGCGCTCGGTGCCCGTGGGCGAGGACGGCACCACCGCGCGGCTGGCGTTCGGGGGGCTGGTGCTGGAACGGCGCGCGGTCGGCGTCACCGTCACCTATCCCGGCCTGAGCGTCACGGTCGCCGGCGACGGCACCGCGCTGGCCCACCTGCGGCTGCCCACCTGGAACTGCCTGGGCACCGCCGCACCGGCCGATCCGGTCGCCGCCGGCTGCGTGCCCGGCCCGACCGAGTGGGCCGACCTGCCCAGCCCCCAGCTGACCGCCGAGCGGGCGGACGGCGGGCTGCGGCTGACCGGCCGGTTCCCCACCTACACCGACCCGGCCGGCACCGAGCCGGTCTACACCGGCCGCGTGTACGCCCTCACGCTCACCGTGACGCCGGCCGGCCGGGCTCGCGACGGCTGGGCGCCGGCCGCCGGCACGGTCTTCCTCGGCACCGAGCGGGCCGAGGCGCTGGCGGACCCGGCGCTCAGCGCGGTGCGCGGGGCCGGCTGAGCCAGCCGGTCGCCACGGTCAGGTCGACCACCGGGGCGCCCATCTCCCGCGTCAGCCCGCCGATCGCGCTGCTGCCCCACCACGGCTGCCGGTCGGCGCCGTCGACCAGGGTGAGCAGCAGTGCCCCCGTCCGCGCGCCGTCCGGGACGACGGCGACCTCGAGCTGGCCGATCGCCGCGTGCAGCCGCGCGGCGGCGCGCAGGAACGGCCGGGCCCGGCGATCGGGCTCGCGGTCCAGGAGCTCGGGCAGCCGGCGCTCCAGCTCGCGGGGATCGCGGGTGCGGTGCACCGGGCGGTCCAGGGTGTCGAGGGCGTCGACCAGCCGGCTGCTGCGCGCGTTGCCGAACGCTGCGTCGGGACGGCGGCGGCCCAGCGCGCGCAGGGTCGGGTCGCCCATGGGCAGGCCGCCGAGCCGCAGCGTCCACGGCCGGCGCAGGCCGGCGAACAGGCCGAGCAGCCCGTCGGCCAGCAGTCCGGCGGCCTCGTCGTCCCGGGCCAGCAGGCGGGCCGGCGGCCGGCCGGGCGGGGCGGGAACGGCCGACCCGAGCAGCGTCGCGGTCACGTGCGGCCCGGTGCGGACGTCGAGCACGGCCAGCCCGGCCGGCGGCCCGCCGAGGCGCTCCTCCACCACGACGGCGACCGGGCGGGCGGCGGTGCCGTTGAGGACGGCGGTCAGCCAGGGCGCGCGGGCGGGGACCGGTGCCCGCAGCCGCGCCGCGAGGGGTGCGGCCGCCCGGAGCTCGCGGACCACCCGGGCCCGGCCGGTGGCCACCCGTGTCCGCACGTCCTCCATACGACCACAGCCGCCGACGGGATCCGTCGACGGCTGTGGTGGAGGGGGGTGGCGCGAGGGTCAAGCGGTCACATCGCCCGGCGGCGCAGGCGGCGCCGCTCGCGCTCGGAGAGCCCGCCCCAGATGCCGAAGCGCTCGTCGTTGGCCAGCGCGTACTCCAGGCACTCGGCCTTGACCTCGCAGCCGGTGCAGATCTTCTTCGCCTCGCGGGTGGAGCCGCCCTTCTCGGGGAAGAACGCCTCCGGGTCGGTCTCGGCGCACAGGGCGCGCTCCTGCCACGACTGGGCGTCGTCGTCGCCGAACGCCATGCCGAGCAGGCTGCCGAACTCCGGGGTGGACGCGACGGTCCCCCGGTCCGGCGTCCGCTCGGACGCGCTCACGTAATCGCTCAACCACGACACCTCTGCCATGACGATGCGTCCCCTCTCGCTCTCGTCCCGGTGCGCGTTCCCCGGGAGGTCCCCGGACCGCGCTGCACTCGATGACACCGCGGGAATTACACGCGTGTCGTTGGGTGACCGTCAACTTCGCATGGTGTAACCGATTGACCACAGGAGCCCCACGCGTCACAGATCGTTCGTCAGTTCTCGTTCCGGCTCGCGACACGCCGGGCGAACAGTCGACAAGTGCCCATCGGGCAGACTGACTTTCGTGCAGATCGTCGTGCTCGCCGGTGGCATCGGTGGCGCCCGGTTCCTCACCGGACTCCGTGCGGTCACGCCGCCGCAATCGATCACCGCCGTGGTGAACACCGGCGACGACGTCACGATGCACGGGCTGCGGATCTGTCCCGACCTCGACTCGGTCATGTACACCCTCGGCGGAGCGGTCGACGCCGAGCGCGGCTGGGGCCTGGCCGGCGAGTCGTGGGTGGTCAAGGACGAGCTCACCGCCTACGGCGCGGAGCCGACCTGGTTCGGCCTCGGCGACCGCGACATCGCCACGCACCTGATCCGCACCCGGATGCTCGACGCCGGCTACCCCCTCTCCCAGGTCACCGCCGCCCTCGCGGAGCGCTGGCAGCCGGGGGTGGAGCTGCTGCCGATGACCGACCAGCGGGTCGAGACCCACGTCGTGGTCGCCGATCCGGAGTCCGGCCGGCAGCAGGCCATCCACTTCCAGGAGTGGTGGGTCCGCCACCGGGCCGGCCTGCCCGCCTCGGCGTTCGTGCAGGTGGGTGTGGATGCCGCGCGCCCGGCCCCCGGCGTGGCCGAGGCGTTCGCCGCCGCCGACGCGGTGCTGATCGCCCCGTCCAACCCCGTCGTCTCGGTCGGCACCGTGCTGGGCGTGCCCGGCATGCGCGAGGCGCTGCTGGCCACGCCGGGGCGGATCGTCGGCGTCTCGCCGATCGTCGGCGGCGACGTCGTCCGCGGCATGGCCGACCGCTGCCTGCCGGTCGTGGGCGTGGAGGTGAGCGCGGAGGGCGTCGGCCGGCACTACGGGGCGCGGTCCGCCGGCGGCCTGCTCGACGCCTGGCTGGTCGCGCCCGGCGACCCGGCGGACGTGCCGGGGGTCGACGTCCGCCAGGTGCCGCTCCTGATGAGCGACCCCGACGCCACCGCGGCCCTCGCCCGCGCCGCCCTGGAGGCCGCCGGTGCCTAGCCCGCAGGAGCCCCCGGCGGGCATCTCCGTCCTGCCGGTCGCAGGGCTGCCCGAGTTCTCCCCCGGCGACGACCTGGCCGGTGCGATCGCCGGCGCCGCGCCCTGGCTGGCCGACGGCGACGTCGTCGTCGTCACCTCCAAGGTCGTCTCCAAGGTGGAGGGCAACCTGGTCCGGGTCGCGCCCGGGGAGGACCGCGAGGCCGCCCGCCAGCGCGCCATCGACGGCGAGGCGGTGCGGGTGGTCGCCCGCCGCGGCCCGCTGCGCATCGTCGAGACCCGGCACGGCTGGGTGGTCGCCGCCGCAGGCATCGACGCCTCCAACGCCCCGGGCGACGTCCTGGTGCTGCTGCCCGCCGACGCCGACGCCTCGGCCCGCGCGCTGCGGGCCCGGCTGCGCGACCTCCTCGGGATCGACGTCGCGGTCGTGGTCAGCGACACCTTCGGCCGGGCCTGGCGGGAGGGGCTGACCGACGTCGCCGTCGGCTCGGCCGGCATCCCCGCCCTCGTCGACCACCGCGGGGACGTCGACGCGCACGGCAACCGGCTGGAGACCACCCAGATCGCCGTCGTCGACGAGCTGGCCGCCGCGGCGGACCTGGTGAAGGGCAAGCTCGCCGCCGTCCCGGTGGCGGTGGTCCGCGGGCTGCCCTTCCCCCGCACCGCGGAGGACCCGGGCACCCGGCCGCTGGTGCGGCTGGGTGCCGGCGACCTGTTCCAGTACGGCACGCGCGACCTGGTCGGCTCGCGGCGGCCCGGCACCGACCTGGTGCCCCGCGCCGGCGAGCGGGAGGCCGTCGCCGAGGCGTTCCGGGTGGCGACCGCGGCGCTGCCGGAGTTCCCGGTCGTGCTCCGCTACGGCGGGGAGGACGACGGCGTCGTCGACGTGCACCTGCCCGAGCGGGCCACCGTCACCGCCGCGGTCAACGCCGGCGCGCTGATCGGCGCGGTCGTGGTGCAGCTGCACGCCGAGGGGTGGACCACCCGCTGGGAGCCGGTGGGCACCCCGGGCGGCACCTCACTCGTCGGGAGGTTGTGGCTCGGCTCCGAGCACGTCTGAGCCGCGGACGTCGGTAACGTCGCAGCTCATGCGAGGGATCATCCTGGCCGGGGGCACGGGCAGCCGCCTGTTCCCGATCACGCAGGCGGTCAGCAAGCAGCTGATGCCGGTCTACGACAAGCCGATGGTCTACTACCCGCTGTCGACGCTGATGATGGCCGGCGTCCGCGAGGTGCTGGTCATCACCACCCCGGGCGACCAGGCCGCGTTCCGCGCGCTGCTGGGCGACGGCAGCCGGCTGGGCATGCGGATCGACTACGCCGTCCAGGAGCGGCCCGAGGGGCTGGCCCAGGCCTTCCTCATCGGCGCGGACTTCATCGGCGGCGACTCGGTCGCCCTCGTGCTCGGCGACAACATCTTCTACGGCGCGGGCCTGGGCACCGCCCTGGGCCGGCTGCCCGACCCCGACGGCGGGCACGTGTTCGCCTACCACGTGGCCAACCCGCAGGACTACGGCGTCGTGGAGTTCGACGGCGACCGCCGGGTGCTGTCGATCGAGGAGAAGCCCGCCCGGCCCAAGTCCTCCTACGCCGTCCCGGGGCTGTACTTCTACGAGGCCGGTGTGGTCGACGTCGCCCGCGGCATCACCCCCAGCGCGCGCGGCGAGCTGGAGATCACCGCGGTCAACGAGCACTACCTGCACCAGGGCCGGCTCACCGTCACCGTGCTCGACCGCGGCACCGCCTGGCTGGACACCGGCACCTTCGCCTCGCTGCGCCAGGCCACGGAGTTCGTCTCCGTCGTCGAGGAACGCCAGGGCCTGAAGATCGGCTGCATCGAGGAGGTCGCCTGGCGGCAGGGGTGGCTGTCCGACGACGGGCTGCGCGCCGCCGCCGAGCCGCTGGCCAAGAGCGGCTACGGCGCCTACCTGCTCGGCCTGCTGGAGGACGGCGCCTTCTGAGCGGGCGTCCCCACATGATCAGGGAACCTGATCGTGTGGGGTCCTCCCCGGCGTCCCACGGCCCGGGAGGACCACGGACGACCAGGGACCCTGATCGTCTGGGCGGCGGACCCTAGATGCGGCGGTGGTCGGTCGGCGCGTTCCGCGGCCCGAACCGCGGCGCCCGCGCCACTCCCCCGGCCAGCAGCAGCCGCACCACCCGCTGCCGCTGCCCGCGCCAGGGCTCCAGCAGCGCCATCATCCCGTCGTCGTCGGTGCGGGCGGCGCCGGAGAGCGCGAACCCCACCTGGTTCTTCAGGTGGTAGTCGCCGTAGCTGACCGTGTCGGGGCAGCCGAAGACGCGTTGCACCACCTCGGCCGCCGTCCAGACGCCGATGCCGGGCACGGTGCGCAGCCGGCGCGACAGGCTCGCGGAGTCCGGCGCCTCCGCCGGCTCCATCCGCTCGGCCACCGAGGTGACCGCGCGCAGGGCACGGCGCCGGGCGCCGTCCAGGCCGCAGCGGTGCCACTCCCAGTCGGTGACGTCGAGCAGCCGGCGCGGTGACGGCGGCACCCGCATGCCCTCGGGCGCGGGGCCGGGCGCGGGCTCCCCGGCCAGCCGCAGCAGCGCCCGCCAGACGCGGTGCGCCTCGGTGGTGGTCACCTTCTGCTCGAGGACGGCGGGCACCAGCGAGTCCCAGGTGCGCCCGGTGCGCCCCAGCCGCAGCCAGGGGCTGGTGCGGTGCAGCCGGGCGACCAGCGGGTGGCCGCCGGGGTCGAGGTCGCCGGGGCGGTCGTCGGCCCCGAGCCAGCCGGGCACCCGGGAGCCCGCCCACGCCGCACCGGGGCCCCAGGCGCTGATCGCCACCTCGCCGTCGCGGGCGGTGATCCGCACGGTCGCCGGCCCCTCCGGCGTCGTCGTGACCCGCCAGACGCCGTCCTCGGCGAACCGCAGCGTGGGGTCACCGGTGCCGCGCAGGTGCACCGACAGCGTCCGCCGCAGGTCCAGCGGCCAGTCGGGCCGGAAGGACGCCGCGTAGGCGGGCGGCGGGCCGGCGGCGGGGACCGGTCGGGGAAGAGTGGTCGTGCTCACCGGTGGTGCTCCTGTGCGAGAGGTGCGGGCGGGGGGGGGGGGGGGGGGGGGGGGGGGGGGGGGCCGCGCCGGGGGGGGGGCCCCCCCCGGGGCGTCAGCGGGGGGCCATCCGCAGGGCGCCGTCCATGCGGATGACCTCGCCGTTGAGGTAGCCGTGCTCGACGATGTCGAGAGCCAGCTCGGCGAAGTCGTCGGGCCGGCCCAGCCGCTGCGGGAACGGGATGCCGGACGACAGCGCCGTGCGGGCCTCCTCGGGGAGGCTGCCCAGCAGCGGCGTGTCGACCAGCCCGGGGGCGATCGTGCAGACCCGGACGCCGACGCTGGCGAGGTCCCGCGCCGCCGGCAGGGTCAGGCCCACGATGCCACCCTTCGAGGCGGAGTAGGCGACCTGCCCGATCTGGCCGTCGTAGGCGGCGATCGAGGCGGTGTTGACGACCACGCCGCGCTCGCCGTCCTCGCCCGGCTCGGTGGCGGCCATGGCGGCCGCGGCCAGCCGCAGGACGTTGAACGTGCCGACCAGGTTCACCATGACCGTGCGGACGAAGGGGTCCAGGTCGTGCGGCTGGTTGCCCTTGCCGACGGTGCGCTGGGCCCAGCCGATGCCGGCGCAGTTCACCGCGATCCGCAGCGGCCGGTCCTTGCCGGTGGCCTCCTCGACGGCCGCCTGCACCGAGGCCTCGTCGGTGACGTCGGTGCGGACGAAGGTGGTGTGCCCGCCGAGCTCGGCGGCCAGCGCGGAACCCAGCTCCTCGTTCAGGTCGAGGATCGTCACGGCCGCACCCCGCGCGGCCAGCGCGCGGGTGGTGGCCGCGCCGAGGCCCGAGGCCCCTCCGGAGACGACAGCGGCGACGTCGTAGTTCTTCATGGCCGGAAGCTATCCCGCACGGCGGTCACGAGAAGCGCGGGCCGTGCGCGGCCTCGACCGCGGCGAGCAGCTGCTTGACCCGCTCGGCCTCGGCGACCGGGCAGACCATCGTCACGTCCGCGGTGTGCACCACGACGCTGTCCCGGACGCCGACCAGCGCCACCAGGTGCGCGGGGTCGTCGCTGAACACGATGTTGCCCGCGCCGTCGAGGCTGACCGCCAGCCCGCGGACGGCGTCCTCCCCCACCCGCTCCAGCGTCGAGGCCAGCGCCGGCCACGACCCGACGTCGAGCCAGTCGACGTCGAGGTCGGCCACCAGCACCCGGCCCGGCTCCCGCGCGGCCGGCTCGAGGACGGCGTAGTCGACGCTGATCCTCGGCAGCGTCGGGAACACCTCGGCGAGGACGGCGTCGCGCCGGGGGCCGGCCGGGGCGGCGACCACCCGCGCCAGCCCCTCGGCCGAGGCCGGCAGGTGCTCGGCCAGCGCGTCGAGCACGGTGCGCGCCCGCCACACGAACATGCCGGAGTTCCAGAGGAAGTCCCCGGAGTCGAGGTAGGCCTGCGCGGTCGCGAGGTCGGGCTTCTCCCGGAAGGCGGCGGCCTCGGCGACGCCGGGCACCTCCGTCGGCGCGCCGCGCTGCACGTAGCCGAAGCCCGTCGCGGGGGCGGTGGGCCGGATGCCGAGGGTGACCAGCGCCCGCGGCCGGGCGGCCAGCGCGTCGTAGGCGGTGCGCAGGGTGGCGGCGAACCGGTCGACCGGGCGGATGACGTGGTCGGCGCTGACCACCGCGAGCTCGGCGTCGGGGTCGACGTCGGCGACCAGCGCGGCGGTGAGCCCGACGGCGTTGGCGGTGTCGCGGGCCACCGGCTCGAGCACCAGCCGGTCGGGGTGCAGCGCCGGCAGCGCCGCCTGCACCTGCGCGCCGTAGCGGGCGGCGGTGCACACCCAGATCCGCTCGGCCGGGAGCACCGTCTCCAGCCGGGCGAACGCCTCGGCCAGCAGGCTGTGCGAGCCGCCGTCCCCGTCGGCGACCACGTCGAGCAGCTGCTTGGGCCGGCCGGCCCGCGACAGCGGCCACAGCCGCGTGCCGGAGCCCCCGGCCATCACCACCGCGTGCCGCACGGTCAGCCCCGGCCGCGGCGGCCGGCGCCGCCGGAGCGCACCAGCTTCGCCGCGCCCGGCACGCGGGCCCGCCCGACGTCGTCGGCGCGGCGCTGGAACGGCGCACCGGCGGCCACCCGGCCGCTGACGTAGGAGACCAGCATCCGGGCCCCGAGCCCGGCGCGGAACGCCCCCCGCAGCGGCGCCTGCACCCGGCGCGGGTACTGGGCGGCGAGGTAGCGCATCGCGCTGGTGTGGTGCACCCGGGCCATCCGGTGCGGCTCCCGGCGGGTGGCGTGCCCGCCCTCGTGCACGACCACCGCCGTGGGCGCGTAGACGTGCAGCCAGCCGGCCCGGCCGAGGCGGGCGGCGAGGTCGACGTCCTCGAAGTACATGAAGTAGCCGGGGTCGAAGCCGCCGACGGACCAGAACGCCGCGAGGTCCACCAGCAGGCAGGAGCCCGACAGCCAGCCGGCCGGCCGCTCCCGCGGCGCCTCCCGCTCGCGGCGGTAGCGCGCCGTCCAGGGGTTGCTCGGCCAGATCCAGCCGAACACGGCGTGCCCGGCCCCGGTGGACAGCTGCGGCAGGTCGCGGGCCGAGGGGTAGAGCTCGCCCTCGGGCGTGCGGATCGCGGGGCCGACCGTGGCCGCCCGCGGCCACCGCTGCGCGACCTCGATCAGCTCGTCGACCGAGCCGGGCTCGAAGCGGACGTCGGGATTGGCCACCAGCGCGTACCCCTCGGTCCGCCCGGCGAGCCCCGCGTTGACCGCCGCCCCGTAGCCGACGTTGCCGCCGGTGCGCAGCAGCCGCACGTGCGGATGCGCCGCCGCGGCGCGCTCGGGGGCGCCGTCGGTCGAGCCGTTGTCGGCCAGCACGATCTCCACCGGCCGGGTGGTGGCGAGGGCCAGCGACTCGACGAAGCCCTCGAGCGCCTCGCCGGGTGAGTAGGTCACCGCCACCACGCGCAGGGGGACGGTGCGTTCGTCGGGCGCCACACCGGCACTGTAGAGGCGCCGCGGCGCGGGCCCCGGACCGCCGGGGAGGCGGCCGGCCGGGCCGGCTGGGACCTCCTGGGACGCGTGTGACGCGAGGGGGACCGATTCGTCACGGAATGCCCGACGCTCCCGCGATGACCCGGTTCGCCAGGTCACGCGACGGTATCGTCGCCAGGCGTGACTTCCGCCAGCCCTGACCTCGTCATCGTCGGCTCCGGCTTCTTCGGCTTGACGGTCGCCGAACGAGTGGCCAGCCAGCTGGACAAGCGGGTGCTTGTCCTCGACCGCCGCGACCACATCGGGGGCAACGCCTACTCCGAGCCCGAGCCCCAGACCGGGATCGAGATCCACCGCTACGGCGCGCACCTGTTCCACACGTCGAACGAGCGGGTCTGGCAGTACGTCAACCAGTTCACCGAGTTCACGAACTACCAGCACAAGGTGTACTCGATCTACCAGGGGCAGACGTACTCGCTGCCGATGAACCTGGCGACGATCTGCCAGTACTTCGGCAAGAGCTACTCCCCCGACGAGGCCCGCGCGCTCGTCGCCGAGCAGGCCGCCGAGTTCGACACCGCCGAGGCCAAGAACCTCGAGGAGAAGGCGATCTCGCTGATCGGCCGCCCGCTGTACGAGGCCTTCATCCGCGGCTACACCAAGAAGCAGTGGCAGACCGACCCCACCGAGCTGCCCGCCGCGGTCATCGCGCGGCTGCCGGTGCGCTACACCTTCGACAACCGGTACTTCAACGACACCTACGAGGGCCTGCCGGTCGACGGGTACACCGCCTGGCTGCAGCGGATGGCCGACCACCCGAACATCGAGGTGCGGCTGTCCACCGACTACTTCGAGGTCCGGGACGAGCTGCCCACCGACGTCCCCACCGTCTTCACCGGCCCCATCGACAAGTACTTCGACTACGAGGCCGGCGAGCTGGGCTGGCGCACGCTGGACTTCGAGACCGAGGTGCTGCCGATCGGCGACTTCCAGGGCACCTCGGTCATGAACTACGCCGACGAGGACGTCCCCTTCACCCGGATCCACGAGTTCCGGCACTTCCACCCGGAGCGGTCCTACCCGACCGACAAGACCGTGGTGGTCCGGGAGTACTCGCGCTTCGCCGAGACCGGCGACGAGCCGTACTACCCGATCAACACCCCCGAGGACCGCGCGAAGCTGGAGCGCTACCGGGAGCTGGCCAAGAAGGAGGCCGCGGACAAGCGTGTGCTCTTCGGCGGCCGGCTGGGCACCTACAAGTACCTGGACATGCACATGGCCATCGGGTCGGCGCTGAGCATGTTCGACAACCGCATCCGACCCTTCTTCGACCAGGGCGGCGCGCTCGACGGCCGTCTCGACGACTGAGACAGCGAGGACACCCCGGTGACCACCACCACCCCGATCGACCAGAACCCCACCTCCCCGGAGCGGGTCAGCGAGCCCGTCGCCTCCGACCTCACCGCGAGCCGGGCGACCACCCTGCTGCAGCGGGTCCTCATGCCGCGTCAGGGTGACCCGCTGAAGCTGCGCACCCTGTACCTGGACGAGACCTCCGGGCGGGTGCACTGCCCCGACCGGGCCACCGCCGTCGTCCCCCAGGGCCGCGAGCTGTCGTTCGCGACCTACTTCAACGCCTTCCCCGCCAGCTACTGGCGCCGCTGGACCCCGCTGGAGAACGTGATCCTGCGGGTCGAGGTGACCGGCCGCTGCCGGCTGGACGTCTACCGGTCCAAGGCCAGCGGCGAGATCATGCACGTCACCGGGGCCCCGACCGACGGCACGGGCGGCCCCGTGGAGTTCGAGCTGGAGCTCGCGCCCTTCACCGACGGCGGCTGGTACTGGTTCGACGTGACCGCCGACGAGGAGGTCGAGGTCCGCGCGGCGGGCTGGTACGCCGACCGCGAGCCACTGCGCGAGGGCCGGCTGTCGATCGGCATCTGCACCTACAACCGGCCGACCGACTGCGTCGCCGCGCTGGAGGCGCTGGCCGGCGACGAGCACGTGATCAGCCGGGTCAGCAACGTCATCGTCGCCGACCAGGGCAACAAGAAGGTCAAGGACGCCCCCCGCTTCGGCGACGTCGCCGCGCAGCTGGGCGACCGGCTGAGCCTGGTGGAGCAGGGCAACCTCGGGGGCAGCGGCGGCTTCGCCCGCACGATGTACGAGATGCTCGAGCACACCGACGCGACCCACCACGTCTTCCTCGACGACGACATCCTCATCGAGCCCGACAGCGTCGCCCGCGCCCTGAGCTTCTCCCAGTTCACCACGCAGCTCACCCTGGTCGGCGGCCAGATGCTGGCGCTGCAGAACCGCTCGGTGCTGCACAGCATGGGCGAGGTCGTCGAGCAGGAGAAGTTCTTCTGGCGGAACGCCCCGAACACCTCCTACGGGCACGACTTCAGCGAGGAGAACCTCCGGGAGTCCGCCGAGCTGCACCGCCGGATCGACGTGGACTACAACGGCTGGTGGATGTGCATGATCCCCCGGTCGGTGGCCGAGGAGATCGGCCTCCCGCTGCCGGTCTTCATCAAGTGGGACGACGCCGAGTACGGCCTGCGCGCGAACAAGGCGGGCTACCCGACCGTGACGCTGCCCGGCGTCGCGATCTGGCACCTGTCGTGGTCGGACAAGGACGACACGGCCGACTGGCAGGCCTACTTCCACTGGCGCAACCGGCTGATCGTGGCCGCGCTGCACTCGCCCTACCGGCACGGGGGCTCGCTGCTGCGCGACCTGTTCAAGTGGGACCTGAAGTACCTGATCATGCTGCAGTACTCCGCCACCGCGCTGCACCAGCGGGCCTACGAGGACTTCCTCGCCGGCCCGGAGCGGCTGTTCGAGCTGCTGCCGCAGGCCCTCCCCGAGGTCCGTGCCCAGCAGAGCGAGTTCGACGACGGCCGGGTGCTCAAGTCCACCCAGGACCTGCCCCTGCCCACGATGAGCCCGGTCAAGGCCGAGCGGATGATGAAGCCGCCCACGAACCCGGTGACCATCGGGCGCACGCTGGCCGGCGCGCTGGCGCACAACCTCTTCCCCACCCGGGGCCACGAGAACGTGCCGCAGCTCAACGTGGCGGCGCAGGACGCCCGGTGGTTCCTGCTGGCCCGGCTCGACAGCGCCACCGTGGGCACCGCCGACGGCCGCGGCGTCACCTACCGGCGCCGCGACCCGCGCCTGTTCTGGGGGCTGCTGGGCCGCTCGCTGCGGCTGCAGTGGGAGCTCTACCGCCGGTTCCCGGCCATGCGGAAGGCCTACAAGCAGGCCCAGCCCGAGCTCGTCGGCCGCGAGTCGTGGCGCAAGGTGTTCGGCGCCTGAGCGAGGACGCGACACAGAGGGCCCTCGTCCACCGGACGGGGGCCCTCTGGGCGTTCAGGGGCGCTGCAGCCGTTCCTGCCGGCCGGCCCGGGTGAGCCGGCGCCACTCGCGCCACCCGCCCGGGTCACGGCGGGACACCAGGAAGAACCACCCGAACCGCACCGTCTCCAGCGGGCGCAGCCAGCGCATGCCCGGCTGGGCCATCAGGTAGCCGCGGTTGCGGTAGGTGAAGAACCGCTTGACGTCGTTGGCCGGATACTGCGCCGACAGCCGCCCGCCCAGGATCGGCAGGAACTCCGTCGTCCCCTCCGGGTGGAGGTAGGCCGCCGCGGTGCAGGTGCCGAACGGCAGGCCGGCGCGCAGCAGCCGGCGGTGGATCTCGGTCTCGTCGCCGCGGAAGAACAGCCGGTAGTCCGGCACACCCACGACGTCCAGCGCCTCGGCGCGGAAGAGCGCGCCGTTGAACAGCGAGGCGTAGCGCGGCAGCAGGTCGATGCCGGTGAAGTCGCTCCGCCGGCGCCGCCAGCGCAGCCCCCGGCGCAGCGGGAAGGCCAGCCGGTCGGGGTCGGCCATGTCGGTGACCAGCGGCGAGACCTCGGCCAGGCCGTGCTCGCGGGCGCTGGCCAGCAGCGTGGCGAGCACGGTCGCGTCGGCCGGGCGACCGTCGTCGTCGGCGCACCAGACCCAGTCGGCGCCCAGCGCGAGCGCGTGCAGCATGCCGAGGGCGAAGCCGCCGGCGCCGCCCAGGTTGCGTTCGCTGGGCAGGTAGGTCGCCGGCAGTCCGCTGTCGCGGACGACGTCCTCCACCGGCTGGTCGGGGCCGTTGTCGACGACCACCACGTGGTCCACCGGGCGGCTCTGCGCCGCCAGCGCCGCGAGGCTGTGCCCCAGCAGCTCCCGGCGGTGCCGGGTGACGACGACGGCCACCACCTTCTCGGCGGCGACCTCGGTCATGCCGGCAGCCCCTTGTAGGCCCGCAGGACCTCCCCCAGCTCGCCCTGCTGCTTGATCCGGCCGTGCTCCATCCAGATCGCGGTGTCGCACAGCTCCCGCAGGAACTCGTCGGAGTGGGAGGCGAAGACCAGCAGGCCCGAGCGCTCGACGAGCTCGACCAGCCGCTGCTTGCTCTTCTCCAGGAAGGCGGCGTCGACCGCGCCGATGCCCTCGTCGAGCAGCAGGATCTCGGGGTCGATGCTGGTGACCACGCCGAGGGCCAGGCGCACCCGCATGCCGGTGGAGTAGGTCCGCAGCGGCATGCGCAGGAAGTCACCGAGCTCGGTGAACTCGGCGATGTCGTCGACCCGCTCCTCCATCTGCTTGCGGGTCATCCCGAGGAACAGGCCGCGGATCATGATGTTCTCGAGGCCGGAGATCTCGGGGTCCATGCCCACGCCGAGGTCGAACACCGGCGCGACGCGGCCGCGCACCTCCGCGATGCCGCGGGTGGGCTCGTAGATGCCCGACAGCAGCCGCAGGAGCGTGGACTTCCCGGCGCCGTTGTGCCCGACCAGGCCGACCCGCGCGCCGTGCTCGAGGTTGACGGTGATGTCCCGCAGCGCCTCGATGACCGGCACCTTGGCGGCGCTGTCGATGTTGCCGCCGACCAGGCCCATGACGGTCTTCTTCAACGACCGGCTCTTGGCGTCGAAGATCGGGAAGTCGACGCAGGCGTCCTTGGTGACGATGCTGACGGAGCTGCTCTGGGACACGGTCACACCCAATAGGAGACGCGGGAGCGGTAGCGGCGCATCACGAACATCGTGAACACCCAGCCGACCACGGTGATGGCGAGGACGACCAGCCAGTACCGCAGCTCCTGGTCCTGGCCCAGCAGCGGACGGCGGATGATCTCCACGAAGTGCAGGAACGGGTTGAACTCGGCCAGCCGCGCCCGCTCGGCGATCGAGGGGTTGGGGCTGTTCACCAGCTCGTCGTAGATCCAGACGATCGGCGTGAGGAAGAACGCCAGCTGCACGATGCTCTGGGTGATCGGCAGGATGTCGCGGAAGCGGGCGGTGATGATGCCGACGGCCAGCGCGACCCAGGCCCCGTTGAGGGCCAGCAGCGCGAAGGCCGGGACGACGGCGATCGCGGTCCACTTCAGCGGCTGGGGGAAGACCAGCAGCATGACCAGGTAGACGATCAGGTTGTGGGCGAAGAACAGCGTCTGCCGCCACACCAGCCGGTAGACGTGCGTCGACAGCGGGGCCGGCAGGTGCTTGATCAGGCCCTCGTTGGCGATGAACACCTCGGAGCCCTCGTTGATGCAGCCGCTGATGAAGCCCCACACGATGAAGCCGACGAGCACGTGCGGCAGCAGCCGGGACAGCTCGATGTCGAACAGCCCCGAGTAGAGGATCCCGAGCGCGATGGCGGTGACCGCCATGCTGATGGTGATCCAGACCGGCCCGAGCACCGACCGCCGGTAGCGCTGCCGGATGTCCTGCCAGCCGAGGTGCCCCCACAGGTACCGCTGCTCCCAGCCGCGCCGGAGGTCGGCGACGGCCGCCGCGAGGGTGCGCCCGGTGGGTTGTGCTACTGCCACGTGGAACCACGCTACCTGCGGTGGCGACACACCGGCCGCAGGCTCGCAGGGGCGGGCGGGACCCGTTCGTCACGGGTGTCCCGCCCGCCCCCGGCGCTCCTACTGGGGCAGCGATCCGCCCTGGAAGTCGACCCGCGGCTGACCGGCCGAGAGGTAGGTGTCGGTGACCGGGTAGCCCAGCGGCCCGGCCGGACCGCCGGCGGCCAGGTACTGCTGGTTGATGCTGCCCGCGACGACGCGCGCGCCGGTCGCGGCCGACCAGTACACCGAGCCGCCCTGGAAGTCGGTCACGTAGCCCTGCCCACCCGGCGCCGGACCGTCGCTGGTGGTGGGGAACCCGAGGGCCCCCGCCTGTCCCCCGGCGTTCTTCCAGGCCGCCAGGATGGCGCCGCGGACGATCTGCGCACCGGTCGAGGCCGACCAGTAGATCTCCCCGCCCTGGAACGTCGTCAGGTACCCCCGCCCGTCCGGCGTGGCCTGGTCGTTGCCGGTCGGATAGCCCAGCACCGCCGGCCCGCCGGCGGCCTTGTAGGTGGCGAGGATGGCGCCGCGCACCACCTTGGTGCCGGTGTGCGGGCCCCAGTAGATGGTCCCGTACTGGAAGTCGGTGACGTACCCGCCACCGGGCGCCGCCGCGTCGCTCGACGTCGGGAAGCCGAGGTAGCCCGCCTGCGCACCGGCGGCCTTCCAGGCCGCCAGGATCCCGCCGCGGACGATCTGCGCACCGGTCGAGGCCGACCAGTAGATCTCCCCGCCCTGGAACGTCGTCAGGTACCCCCGCCCGTCCGGCGTGGCCTGGTCGTTGCCGGTCGGATAGCCCAGCACCGCCGGCCCGCCGGCGGCCTTGTACGTGGCGAGGATGGCTCCGCGCACCACCTTGGTGCCGGTGTGCGGGCTCCAGTAGATGGTCCCGTACTGGAAGTCGGTGACGTACCCGCCACCGGGCGCGGCCGCGTCGCTCGACGTGGGGTAACCGAGGTAGCCCGCCTGCGCACCGGCGGCCTTCCAGGCCGCCAGGATCCCGCCGCGGACGATCTGCGCACCGGTCGAGGCCGACCAGTAGATCTCCCCGCCCTGGAACGTCGTCACGTACCCGGTGCCGTCCCGGGTCGCCTGGTCGTCACCCGTCGGGTAGCCCAGCACCGCCGGCCCGCCCGCGGCCTTGTACGTGGCGAGGATGGCTCCGCGCACCACCTTGGTGCCGGTCTGGGGGCCCCAGTAGAGCGTCCCGTGCTGGAAGTCGGTGACGTACCCGCCACCCGGCGCGGCCGCGTCGCTGGACGTCGGGAAGCCGAGGTAGCCCGCCGTTCCGCCCGAGGCCCGCCAGGTCGCGAGGATGGCGCCGCGGACGACCTGCGTCCCGGTCGAGGCCGACCAGTAGATGTCGCCGGCCTGGAAGGTGGTCAGGTAGCCCCGGCCGTCGACGGTCGGCGAGTCGTCCCCGGTCGGGAAGCCCAGGCCCGCCGGGCCACCGGAGGTCAGGTACTTCTCGAGGATGGCGCCGCGGACGACGCGCGCCCCCGTCCCGGCCGACCAGTAGACGGCGCCGCCCTGGAACGCGGTGGTGTAGCCACCGGCGGTGGCGCTGTCGTCCCCGGTCGGGTACCCGAGGACGCCGGCCTGCCCGCCGTACTGGCGCCACTTGTCGAGGATCGCCCCCCGCACGACGCGCGCCCCGGTGCCGGCCGACCAGTAGATGCTGCCGCCCTGGAAGTCGGTGTAGAAGCCGGTGCCGAAGGGCGCGGCGTTGTCGTCGCCGATCGGATAGCCCAAGGTGGCCGGCCCGCCGTAGGCGAGGTACTTCTCCAGGATGCCGCCGCGGACCACGTGCGCGCCGCTGCCCTGCGACCAGTAGATGATCCCGGCCGCGTAGGAGCGCTGGCACCCGCCGTAGGGCAGGTTGCAGGCGACGTCGCTCGTGGCCGGGCCGAGGTCGATGCCGGCCAGCTTGAGCATCTCGTACTTGTCGATGACGGCGGCGCCGCCGGAGCTCTGGGTGCTGCCGAACCAGTCGGTGAAGTAGTTGTAGAAGTTCCGGTTGCCGTACGAGGAGCAGGCGTCGCCGGTGCCGTAGCCGGCGTTGAGCGCGGCCTGGTTGGGCACGTAGGGCGTGTAGTTGTACAGCCCGGCGGTGGCCTGGTTGAGGATGTAGACCCGCGCGGTCCCGCAGCGCCAGTTGTTGAGGTTGTTCCCGCCGGAGGTCGCCGGGTAGTAGCTGATCGTGTTGGTCAGCCCGGGCCGGTAGCCGTACTTCGAGGGGTTGGCGCGGTAGTTCTGGAACTGGCGCGCGGCGCTGTAGAGCTGGTTGGCGAACCCGTAGTACTGGGTGTCGCAGGCCGCGGTGTCCGGGCAGCCGAAGCCCATCGCGATCCGCAGCTTCGCGTCGCTGGGGCCGGTCGAGGTGATCAGCCCCTGCTCCTTCTGCAGGATCACCAGGAGCGCCTGGGGGTTGATGCCGCAGGCCTGGGCGACCTTGTAGACGATCGTGGCGGCGGTCTCGTCGGGCGCGCCGGCGTAGCCGCTGCACCGCGCGTCGGCCGCGCGCGACCCGGTCGTCTGCCGGTAGTTCTTCAGGCAGTTCGAGCCGCTGCAGTTGCCGCCCTTGCTGACCAGGAACGCCTGGATCTGCTGCACGTCCATCGCGTTGGCGTTGTAGAAGACGCCGTCGCTGACGATGTTGCCCGGATTGAACAGCGCCAGGTTGGCCGACTCGTGCAGGTCGGCCTGCGGAGGCGGCGCCGAGCTGGCCGTGACGACCAGCGCGACGGCGATGGAGAAGAGCCCGGCCAGGGCCAGGCGCCAGCGCATCCTCACGGGACCACCACCGTGAACGGCTGGCTCTCCCCGGCCGAGCGCGGCGAGGCGTAGGACAGCGTCGCCTGCCACGGACCGGAGGTGAGCTCGGCACCGGAGACCCGCACCTCGCCGCAGCTGGTGGTGCTCGCGTCCGGCGTGGCCTCCGACCCACCGCTGAGCACGACCCCGTCGCGGGTCAGCGTGAGGGTGCAGGTGCCGTCGCTCTCGAGCAGGTCGGGCACGAACCCGCCGGCGACCACGGCGGACGCCGGGGCGTCCCAGCCGGAGTAGGACATCAGCACGCTGACCGGCGCCGGGGAGGCCGGCAGCGGGGCCGTCGTCGGGACGGCGGTCGGCGGCAGCGGCTCGTCGGTCGGGGCCGCGGCGCCGCCCGACGCCTCCGGCTCCCCCGCCGTCGCCGGGGCGGTGGTGCTCGCGCCACCGGTGGGCTGCGCCGCCGAGGTGTCGGAGGCGGGCTGCTGGTCCTGGCCCGAGCGGTACCAGAGGTAGACGACCACCGCCCCGACCAGGACGACGGTCACCAGTGCCAGCACGGGCAGCCTCCGGCGGGAGCGGCCGCGGTCGGCGGCCCGCCGGGACGTGGAGGAACGAGACAAGGCAGCACTCCCAGGTCGACCGACGGGTGGAGCCGGTCATCGGCGTCTGGACCGGGGCGGGTCCGCGTCGACACCGCGCGTGCCGTGCCGGACCACTCCGTGCACGGGAGGCTACTTGCTGTGACCGTCCGGGTGCGGGAGCGACGCAACGCGTGTGGCGGGGGGGGGGGGGGGGGGGGGGGGGGGCGGCCGGCCCCCCGGCCGCCCCCCTCCCACCCCCCCCCCCGCCCCCCCCCCCCACCCCCCCCCCCCCCCCCCCCCCCCCCCCCCCCCCCCCCCCCCCCCCCCCCCCCCCCCCCCCCCCCCCCCCCCCCCCCGGCCGGCTCCGGCGTGTCGCCGTGCCCTCCCGGGCCGGGGTCAGCCCGTGACCACGCCCGTCGCGTTGTTCAGCACCAGCGAGCCGCCCTGGAAGTCGACCCGCATGCCGCCGGGGATCAGGTAGGTGTGGGTGACGGGGAAGCCGAGCGACGACGCGTTGGCACCGCGGGCGGCGTAGGCCGTGGCCAGCCGGCCCATCACCGCGCGCGTGTCGGTGGCCGGCGACCAGTACAGGTCCCCGCCCTGGAACCGCACGACGTACCCGCGCCCGTCGGGGGTCGGCGCGTCGCTGGTCGTCGGGAAGCCGATGGCGCTGCCGGTGCCGCCGAGCGCGCGCCAGGTGGCGAGGATGCCGCCGCGCACGACCTGCGAGCCGGTCGCCGCCGACCAGTAGATGCTGCCGCCCTGGAAGTCGACGAAGTACCCCCGGCCGTCGGGGGTCCGGGCGTCGCTGGTCGTCGGGAAGCCGAGCGGCCCACCGGTGCCGCCGGCGGCCCGCCACGTGGCGAGGATCCCGCCGCGCACCACCTGCGTCCCCGTGGCCGGCGACCAGTAGATGCTGCCGCCCTGGAAGTCGACGACGTACCCCCGGCCGTCGGCGGTCCGCGCGTCGCTGCTGGTCGGGAAGCCCAGCGGGCCGGTCGCTCCGCCACCGGTCAGCCAGGTGGCGAGGATCCCGCCGCGCACCACCTGCGTCCCGGTCGACGGCGACCAGTAGACGTCGCCGCCCTGGAACCGCACGAACGCCCCGCGCCCGTCGGCCGTCCACGCGTCCGACGTCGTCGGGAAGCCGAGCGGGCCGGTCGCTCCCCCGCCGTCGAGCCAGGTGCTGAGGATCGATCCGCGCACCACCTGCGTCCCGGTCGACGGCGACCAGTAGACGTCGCCGCCCTGGAACCGCACGAACGCCCCGCGCCCGTCGGCCGTCCACGCGTCCGACGTCGTCGGGAAGCCGAGCGGCCCCGAGGTGCCGCCGGCGCTGCGCCAGGTGGCGAGGATGCCGCCGCGCACCACCTGCGTGCCGGTGGCCGGCGACCAGTAGATGCTGCCGCCCTGGAAGTCGACGAAGTACCCGCGACCGTCCGGGGTCGCGGCGTCGCTGGTGGCGGGGAACCCGAGCGGGCCGGCCGTCCCTCCGCCGTCCAGCCAGGTGGCGAGGATGCCGCCGCGCACGATCTGCGATCCGGTCGCCGCCGACCAGTAGATGCTGCCGCCCTCGAAGTCGACGACGTACCCCCGGCCGTCGGCGGTCCGCGCGTCACTGCTGATCGGGAAGCCGAGCGGCCCGCCGCTGCCGCCGGCGGTGCGCCACGTGGCGAGGATGCCGCCGCGCACCACCTGCGTCCCGGCGGCCGGCGACCAGTAGATGCTGCCGCCCTGGAAGTCGACGAAGTACCCGCGACCGTCGGGGGTGCGGGCGTCGTCGGAGATCGGCGCCCCGAGGACGGCCGGGCCCCCCGTCGACACGTAGGTCTCCAGGATGGCCCCGCGGACGACCCGCACGCCCCCGGCCGCCGAGGAGTACAGCCGGCCGTACCGGTAGTCCTGCCAGGTGACCCCGCCGGCCGACTGCTGCCCGCCCACGGGGACGCCGAGCGAGTCGCGCAGCGCGGCGTCGGCCTCGTACCGGGCGCCGATCGTGGTGCGCGAGGACGCCAGCCGGTCGGACACCCGGTCGCGGATCTCGCCCATCCGGGCGTACCCGGCGTCGCCCGGGCACGTGGTGGAGCCCACGTCGCGGTGGCCGAAGATCGTCGGCAGCGTCACCCGCACGCCGGCGGCGTACCGCGAGGTGCCCCCGCCCCCGGAGGTGAGCACCGTGGTGCCGCGCGGGTCCACGTTGTGCAGCGAGAACTTCCACGCGATGGCGGCGGCGACGGAGTCGATCGTCGCCTGGCTGGGCGCGACGCCGGCGTGGTTGCCCAGCATCGAGATGCCGAACGTGCCGGAGTTGAACCCGCCGGCGTGCGCGGCGACCACCGGCCGGCTCAGCCCGCCGGCCCGGCCCTCCCACATCCGCCCGAAGCGGTCGACGATCACGTTGTAGCCGATGTCGCCCCAGCCGCGGCTCTGGGCGTGGTAGGCGTAGATGGACCGGAGGATCCCGGGGACCTCGTCGGCGGTGTAGGTGTTCGCCGTGTCGGTGTGGTGCAGGGTCGCGGCCTTGAGGGTGGTCGCGTACTGCGGCGTCCAGCCCATCATCCGCTCGTCGGCGCCCCACTGGGCCCGCGAGTAGATCGGCGGCATCGCGGTCGCGGCGTGGGCGGTGTCCCCCAGCTCGGGGGTGTCCAGCGCGCCGTCGGCCGCCGCCGTGCCCGGGTCGACCAGCTCCAGCGTCACGTCGGCCGGCTGGGCGCCCGACCGGGTCACCAGCTCGGCCTCGACCCCGGTGCTCGGGCCGGTCCACAGCGGCGCGGTGCCGCCGCGCGGGGTGGCGCCGGTGCGGGTGCCGGTGTTCAGGTCGGACTCGACACCCACCTCGGCCCACTCGCCCCAGGCGCCGGACTCGTCGCGCACCCGGATCTGCACGACCGTGTCGGTCACCGCCGGGTCCGCCGTCCAGGTGACGCCGACCAGGGAGAACGGCGCGACGTCGAGCCGGCTCACCGTGAGCGCCGGGGCCTCCGGCGCGACGCCGGCCACCGGCTCCGTGGTGCCCTGCTGCACCTCCGCCGCCGGGGCGGGCTCGGCGACCGAGCCCATCTCGACGGCCTCGGTGGAGGTCTCCACCGGCGCCGGCTCGGGTCCCGGGTCGGCGTAGACCGGGAGGACGAGGAGCGTCCCGGTCATGCCCAGGAAGGCCACGGATCCGGCGAGGAGACGGCGCACGACGGGATGTCCTCCGGGGGAGCGGGGTCGACCGGCGACCGTCGGGTCACCACTGCCCCTGGGACATCGTCAGGCGGGGGCCCCGTGTTGAGCCGGGCGCCGCCTCAGTCCACCGGCGGCCGGGCCATGACCTGCTGCAGGGCCTGCTGCAGGGCCGCCCGCCAGGGGCGCGGTGCCGGCAGCCCGGCGGCCAGCCAGGCGGTGCCGTCGAGCACCGAGTAGGCCGGGCGGGGCGCCGGCCGCGGGAAGGCCGCGGTGGTGGTGGGGCCGACCAGCGCGGGATCGGCGCCAGTGAGGGCGTAGACCTCGCGGGCCAGGCCGTACCAGCTCACCTCGCCGGCGTTGGTGAGGTGCAGGACCGGCGGCGCCGGGTCCGCCCGCTCCCCCACCGCGACCAGGCCGGCGGCCAGTTCCGCCGACCACGTCGGCGAGCCGACCTGGTCGTCGACGACCGACACCGGCGCGCCGGCGGCGGCCCGGCCGGCCATCGTCTTGACGAAGTTGCGGCCGTGGCGGCCGTACACCCAGGCGGTGCGGACGACGGTCGCCTCGCCCCCGGCCGCGGCCACGGCGCGCTCGCCGGCGGCCTTGGTGCGGCCGTAGGCCGACCGGGGGGCCAGCGGGGCGTCCACCGGGTAGGGCGTGGTGGCGCTGCCGTCGAAGACGTAGTCCGTGGAGACGTGCACCAGCCGTCCGCGGCCGGCCATCTCCTCGGCGATCCAGCCGGGGGCGGCGCCGTTGACGACCAGGGCGGTGGCCTCGTCGGTCTCGGCGTCGTCGACGGCGGTGTAGGCCGCGGCGTTCACGCACACCGGGCGGGCGCCGGCGGCCTCCGCGCCGGCCAGCCAGTCGCGGACGACCGCGCGCACCCGCGCCTCGTCGGTGAGGTCGAGGGCGTCGCGGGCCAGGGCGGTCACCGCGGCGGCGGGCAGGATGTCGGTGAGCTCGCGGCCGAGCTGCCCGCGGGCGCCGGTGACCAGCCAGGCGACCGGTCGCTGCGGATCGGCGGTCATCCGTGCGCGGGGGTGGTGGCGGCCTTGAGCGGTTCCCACCAGGCGCGGTTGTCCCGGTACCACTGCACGGTCAGGGCCAGGCCGTCCTCGAAGGTCATCCGCGGGGCGTAGCCCAGCTGCGCGGTCTTGGAGTAGTCGACGGAGTAGCGCAGGTCGTGCCCGCCGCCGCGGGGGTCGACGATGTGCTCGACGTAGCTCCAGTCGCGGCCGGTGGCGGCCAGCAGCTGCTCGGTCAGCTCGCGGTTGGACAGCTCGCGGCCGCCGCCGATGTTGTAGTACTCGCCCGGCGCGCCCTTCTCCACCACCAGCTGGATGCCGCGGCAGTGGTCGTCGACGAACAGCCAGTCGCGCACGTTGGCGCCCTCGCCGTAGAGCGGCACCTTCTGCCCGTCGAGCAGGTTGGTGACGAACAGCGGGATGACCTTCTCCGGGTAGTGGTAGGGCCCGTAGTTGTTGCTGCACCGGGTGATGGAGATGTCCAGCCCGTAGGTCCGGGCGTAGGCGCGGGCGATGAGGTCGCCGCCGGCCTTGGCCGCCGAGTACGGCGAGTTGGGCTCCAGGATGTGCTCCTCGGTCCAGGAGCCCTCCTCGATCGAGCCGTACACCTCGTCGGTGGACACGTGCACGACCCGGCGCACCCCGTGCCGCAGGCAGGCGGCGAACACCTGCTGGGCGCCGAGCACGTTGGTCAGCACGAAGTCCGCGGCCCCGCCGCTGATCGACCGGTCCACGTGCGACTCCGCGGCGAAGTTCACCACCACGTCGTGCCCGGGCAGCGCGGCGTCCAGGTCGGCCGGCGAGCAGATGTCGCCCTGCACGAACCGGTACCGCGGGCTGTCGGCCACCGGCGCGAGGTTGGCCAGGTTGCCGGCGTAGGTGAGCTTGTCGAAGACCGTCACCTCGGCGTCCTCGTACCCGGGGTACCCCCCCGAGAGCATCGTGCGGACGTAATGGGAGCCGATGAAACCGGCGCCACCGGTGACGAGCACGCGCATGACCAGCAGTCTCCCCGAGGACCCCGGGCGGGACATCATCCGGAAGGGGTGAGCCGGTCACCGTCCGGCGGCACGTCCGTCACCGGTGTCCCCCACATCCCGCCGTGCACCGTCCGTCCCAGCCGCCCCGTGTCGGCCGGCTCGCGCTCCGGCCGGCGCCCCCGGCCGACCTACTGTTCCCGGCAGCCCACGGGGGCCGCCCCCCGTCGCGACCGCGGCGGGTGACGGAGGGGTCCCCACTCGGTGCCGGGGTCCGCCCGCGCCAGCAGGCGGCACAGCACAGGGAGGACGTCCACGGTGAGCGCGAAGAAGCCCGGGCCCCCGGGGTCCGGCGAGAACCGGCCGCTGCCGGCCCGCCTGGACCCGCGGCTGGGCCGCTCCGGCAGCAGCCGTGCCGGCAGCGCCCCCCGCGACACCGACGCCCCGCCGGCAGCGCCGGCCCGCACCCGCTCGCGGCGCACCGGGCCGGGCGCCGTGCTCGCCCGCACCGTGGCCGGCATCGTGTCCGTGGTGCTGCTGGCCACCTCCGGCTGGGGGTGGCACCTCGGTCAGGTCGCCGAGGCCACGGTGAACCGCACCGACGCCATCCCGACCTCGGGCAACGAGGAGACCGGCGGCGCCGGTGCCGCGATGAACCTGCTGCTGGTGGGCAACGACAGCCGCGCGCAGCTGACCGAGCAGCAGCTGGCCGAGCTCAACGCCGGGTCGGAGTCGGGCATCAACACCGACACGATGATCCTGGTGCACATCCCGGCCGACGGGTCGCGCGCCTCCTTCGTCTCCTTCCCCCGCGACAGCTACGTGGAGATCCCCGGCCACGGGTGGGACAAGCTCAACGCCGCCTACGCCTACGGCTACACCGAGGTCGCCGACGAGGCGTCCGAGGCCGAGAAGCAGGCCGGCGGCGCCCAGCTGCTGGTGCAGACGATCTCGAGCGTCACCGGGCTGCAGATCGACCACTACGCCGAGGTGGACCTGCTCGGCTTCTTCAACCTCAGCACCGTCGTCGGCGGCGTGGAGGTCAACCTCTGCGAGGCCGTGGACGACTCCGAGTACTCCGGCGCGGTCTTCCCGGCCGGCCCGCAGGTCATCTCCGGCGCCGACGCGCTGGAGTTCGTGCGGCAGCGGCACGGCCTGCCCCGTGGCGACTTCGACCGGATCGTCCGCCAGCAGGTGTTCATCGCCGGCGTGCTGCGCAAGATGCTCTCCGAGGACGTGCTGCTCGACCTCGGCAAGCAGCGCGAGCTGGTCGAGGCCGCCTCCCAGTCGCTCACCATCGACCAGGACCTCGTCCTGCTGGACCTCGCGCAGCAGATGCAGTCGGTCACCGCCGGCGCCATCGAGTTCCAGACCATCCCCTACGTCGGCACCGACCGCGACGACCAGGGCCGGTCGATCATCCGCCTCGAGGACGAGGACACGCTGCACCAGTTCTTCGCGCAGCTGTCGGCCGAGCCCACGGCGCCGGCAGCGGCGCCGGCCGCCCCGCCGGCCACCGTCGACCCGACCCAGGTCCCGGTCGAGGTGCTCAACGGCTCGGGCACCCGTGGGCTGGCCGCCAGCGCGGCCGACTCCCTCTCGGCCGCGGGCTTCCGGGTCACCGGCACGGGCAACGCCGACAGCGCGAACCACACGCAGACCGTCGTCGAGCACGCGACCGGCGACGAGGACCTCGCGGCCACCGTCGCCGCCCAGATCCCCGGCGCGACGATCGCGCTCTCCACCGACGCCACCGCCGGCGCGGTGACCCTGGTGCTCGGCTCGGACTTCAACGGCGTCGGCGTGGCCACCACCGCGCAGCCGGCGCCCGACGAGGTGGTCGGCGAGGACCTGCGCACCGCGGACGACACGACCTGCATCAACTGACCGCAGCGGCACCCTCTGCGGGAGGATGCGTCGGTGAGCACGGACGAGCCCGGGTCCCCGGGGCCCAGGAGGGACCGACCGCTGCCGCCGCGCCTGGACCCGCGGCTGGGCCGACCGGGCGGGGCCCGCGCGAGCGGCGCCCGCGCGGAGGGCCCCCGCCGGCCGGTGGGCAGCCACGCCTCCGGCCGGGCCGGGACCGGCCGCACGCGGCGGGCCGCCGTGGTCGGCCGCGTCGTCGCCGGGGTCCTCTCCGTCGTGCTGCTGGCGACGTCGGGCTGGGGCTGGTACCTCGGTCAGGTCGCCGAGGCCAACGTCAACCGCACCGACGCCATCCCGACCTCGGGCAACGAGGAGACCGGCGGCGCGCCGGAGGCGATGAACCTGCTGCTGGTGGGCAACGACAGCCGGGCCGACCTCACCCCCGAGCAGCTCGCCGAGCTCAGCGCCGGCGAGGACTCCGGGATCAACACCGACACGATGATCCTGGTGCACATCCCGGCCGACGGATCGCGGGCGGCCTTCGTCTCCTTCCCCCGCGACTCCTACGTCGAGATCCCCGGTCACGGGCAGGGCAAGCTCAACTCCGCCTACGCCTACGGCTACACCGACGTCCCCGACGACGCCTCCGAGGCCGAGAAGCAGGCCGGCGGCGCCCAGCTGCTGGTGCAGACCATCAGCGGCCTGTCCGGGCTGCAGATCGACCACTACGCCGAGGTCGACCTGCTCGGCTTCTTCAACCTGACCAGCGTCGTCGGCGGCGTGGAGGTCAACCTCTGCTACGCCGTCGACGACTCCGAGTACTCCGGCGCGGTCTTCCCGGCCGGCCCGCAGACCATCAGCGGCGCCGACGCCCTCAAGTTCGTCCGCCAGCGGCACGGCGTCCGCCCCGACGGCACCCGGGCCCTCCCCCGCGGTGACCTCGACCGGATCGTCCGCCAGCAGGTGTTCATCGCCGGCGTGCTCCGCAAGCTGCTCTCCGAGGACGTCCTGCTCGACCTCGGCAAGCAGCGCGAGCTGGTCGAGGCCGCCTCCCGGTCGCTCACCATCGACCAGGACCTCGTGCTGCTGGACCTCGCGCAGCAGATGCAGTCGGTCACCGCCGGCGCCATCGAGTTCCAGACCGTGCCGATCGAGAACCCCGACGCGCGGGACGACTCCGGCTCCTCGATCGTCCAGCTCGCGGACGAGGAGACGCTGCACGAGTTCTTCGCGCAGCTGTCGGCCGAGCCCGAGGCGCCGCAGGAGCCGACGGCCCCGCCGGCCACCGTGGACCCCTCCGAGGTCGCCGTCGAGGTGCTCAACGGCTCGGGCACCCCCGGCCTGGCCGCCGAGGCCTCGGCCGACCTCGCGGCGGCCGGCTTCCGGACCGCCGGAACCGGCAACGCCGAGAGCAGCGACCTGGACCGGACCGTCGTCCGCCACGCGCCGGGCGACGAGGCCCTGGCCGCCACCGTGGCCGCGCAGGTGCCCGGCGCCGCGCTCGAGGAGTCCGCCGACGCCACGCCCGGCACGGTGACCCTCGTCCTCGGCTCGGACTTCGCCGGCGTCGGTCAGGCGACCGCCGCACCGCCGGCCGCCGAGGGTGCCGGCGAGGACGCGCGCACCGCCGAGGACACGTCCTGCATCAACTGATGCGGGGCCCGGCGGTCAGCGGGTGAAGACGCCGATCCCCACCGTCAGGGCCCACAGCGCGCCCAGCACGAGCAGCACCCGATCGCCCAGGACGATCTCCTCGGGGGCGCCGGCGGCGCCCTTGTCGACGTCGACGGCGTAGCGCAGGATCCCGAGGACGAACGGCGCGATCGAGAACGTCGCCCACGGGACGTCCTGGGTCTCGCTCATCTCGAAGGCCCACAGGCTGTAGGCGGTGCACGCGACCCCGGCCGACAGGCTCCAGACGAAGCGCAGGTAGCTCGCGGAGTACTCCTTGAGCGTGCGGCGGGTGGCCGCCGCGTCGCCCATGACGACGAGCTCGGAGTAGCGCTTGCCGGCCACCATGAACAGCGAGCCGAAGGCGGCCACGAGCAGGAACCACTGCGACAGCTCGATGCCCGCGGCCACCCCGCCGGCGACGCCACGTAGCAGGAACCCGGAGGCGACCACGGCCAGGTCGATGACCGGCTGGTTCTTGAGGAAGAACGAGTAGCAGATCGAGATGACCACGTAGGCGCCGACGACCCCGGCCAGCTGCCAGCGGGTCAGCAGTACCGCCCCGCCCAGGGCGACGACGAGCAGCACCACCGCCATGACGATCGCCAGGGGGATCGGCACGACGCCCGCGGGGATGGCCCGGAAGCGCTTGCGCGGGTGCCGCCGGTCCTCCTCGATGTCCCGGAGGTCGTTGATGACGTAGATGCCGGACGAGGCCAGGCAGAACACCACGAACGCGATCGCGGTCGGGCCCAGGACGCCGCGGTCGAAGATCTGGCCGGCGGCCAGCGGCGCGGCCAGCACCAGCCCGTTCTTGACCCACTGGCGGGGCCGCAGCGCGCGCACGATGCCCCACGGCAGGCCGCCGCGGAAGCCGGGCAGCCGGGGCGCCAGCTCGACGGTCTCGCGGCGGCGCGGGGGGACCGGCGCCGGCGTCCCGCCGGGCGATGCCTCCGTCTCCGACGATCTGCTCACGGCCGGGCCCCCTCGCTGCGTCGGTCCACCAGCGCCCGGGTGACCCGGGCCGACACGCTCCCGATCAGCGCCCCCACCGCGACGTCGCTCGGGTAGTGCACGCCGAGCAGCACGCGGGACACCAGCATGCTGCCCAGCAGGCCGCCCATCAGCGGGCGGCCCAGCATCGGCGCGTACCCCACGGCGGCCGCCGCGGTCGAGCAGCTGTGCGCGCTCGGGAAGGACAGCCGCCCGGCCGTCCGCACCAGCGCCGGCACGTCCTCGAACGCCGGCCGCTGCCGGCGGATCACGCGCTTGACCACCACGCCGGCCGCGTGCGCGGCGAAGACGCCGGCCGCGCCGGTGAGCCAGTCACCGCGCCGGCGCCGGTCGGCCAGGGCGCCCCCGGCGCCCAGCGCCAGCCAGCCGAGACCGTGCTCGCCGAAGGTGGAGAGGGCACGGGCCACGGGGACGGCGGGCGTGTGCCCCAGCCGTCGGCGGGTGGTGCGCAGCAGCCGGGCGTCGAGACTCGTCAGACGGGCCAGCGGGATGGGAGTCATCGGGTCTCGACTCTAGCGGCGCCGCCGGTTCCTGCCCGACCGGCGACGGGACCCCGGGAGGTGCCAGGCTGGGCACCGTGGCCGGCCCCCGACGTCCCTCGCCCCCCGACCTGCTCGACCAGGCGCTGCGCCGCTCCCCCGCCGCGCCCCTGGTGACCTGGTACGACGACACGACCGGCGCGCGGATCGAGCTCTCGGCGACCACGCTGGCCAACTGGGTGGCCAAGACCGCCAACCTGCTCCAGGACGAGTTCGACGTGGGCCCGGGCAGCCGGGTGGCGGTGGTGCTGCCGGTGCACTGGCAGACCGCCGCGGTGCTGCTCGCCGTGTGGAGCTGCGGCGCCACGGTCGTCGACACCGCCGCCGAGGACGACGGCCGGCTGGCCGACGCCGACGTCGTCCTCGCCGCGCAGGACCGGCTGGCCGCCCTGGAGGAGCAGCCGGACCTCCCGGAGCTGGTCGGGCTCTCGCTGCACCCGCTGGGCGCGGGCATGACCGGCTACGCCGGGCCGGCCCGCGACTACGCGCTCGAGGTGCGGGTGCACGGCGACGTCTTCACGCCCTACGAGCAGCCCGACCCCGACCGGCCCGGCCTGGCGCTGGGCACCCTCGAGCTGTCGCTCGCCGCGCTGGTGGAGACGGCGACCGAGCTGGCCGGCCGACTGGGCATCGCGACCGGCGACCGGGTGCTGGTCGACGAGCGCGCGGCGACCGAGGCCGGCCCCGTGGCCTGGCTGCTCGCGCCGCTGGCGGTCGGGGCCTCGCTGGTGCTCGTGCACGCCGCCGATCCGGACCGCCTGCTCCGGCGTGCGGCCGACGAACGGGTGACGGCTACGCTCGGCTGCACGATCGAGGGCATCCGCGAGCTGGGCCGACCCTCCTGACACGAGCCGCCCAGCCGCCCGGAACGGACGGTGGGTCACTGCATGGACAAGGTCGTCGGTAGCGCGAGCGAGGCGGTCGCCGACGTCGGTGACGGCGCGGTGCTGGCCGTCGGGGGGTTCGGCCTCTGCGGGGTGCCGATCCGGCTGATCGACGCGCTGCTGGAGCGGGGCTCGAAGGAGCTCACCACGATCTCCAACAACTGCGGCGTGGACGACCAGGCGCTGGGCGTCCTGCTGTACGCCGGGCGGATCCGCAAGACGATCAGCTCGTTCGTCGGCGGGAACAAGGAGCTGGCCCGGCTGTACCTGTCCGGCCAGCTGGAGGTCGAGCTGACCCCGCAGGGCACGCTGGCCGAGCGGCTGCGCGCCGGCGGCGTCGGCATCCCGGCGTTCTACACCCCGACCGGCGTGGGCACGATGGTCGCCGACGGCGGCATCCCGGTGCTCTACGACGCCGAGGGGAACGTGGTGAAGACCTCCCGGCCCAAGGAGGTGCGGGAGTTCGACGGCCAGCAGTTCGTGCTGGAGACCGCGCTCACGGCCGACTTCGGCCTGGTCCGCGCCGCCCGCGGCGACCGGCACGGCAACCTGGTGTTCCACGAGTCGGCGGCGAACTTCAACCCGCTGGCCGGCATGGCCGGGCGGATCACCATCGCCGAGGTCGAGGAGCTCGTCGAGCCCGGCGAGATCCAGCCCGAGACGGTGCACCTGCCCGGCGTCTTCGTCGACCGCGTGGTGCACGTCGGGGTCGAGGGCAAGGGCATCGAGAAGCGCACCACCCGCCCGCGCCCCTCCACGGGTGCCCCGGCTGCCGCGGGTGACGAGACGATCCCGGGAGGGAACTGACATGGCCCTGGACCGCGACTCGCTCGCCGCCCGCGTCGCCCAGGAGCTGGAGGACGGCTCCTACGTCAACCTGGGCATCGGCATGCCGACCCTGGTGCCCAACCACGTGCCCGAGGGCGTGCACGTCGTGCTGCACTCGGAGAACGGCATCCTCGGCGTGGGCCCCTACCCCTACGAGGGCGAGGAGGACCCCGACCTCATCAACGCCGGCAAGGAGACGGTGACGATCCTGCCCGGCGCCAGCTTCTTCGACTCGTCGATGAGCTTCGGGATGATCCGCGGCAAGCACCTGGACGTCGCCGTCCTCGGCGCCATGCAGGTCAACCCCCGCGGCGACCTGGCCAACTGGCTCATCCCCGGCAAGATGGTCAACGGCATGGGCGGCGCGATGGACCTCGTCCACGGCGCCCGCAAGGTGATCATCATGATGGAGCACGTCGCCCGCGACGGGTCCCCGAAGCTGGTCGAGGAGTGCACGCTGCCGCTGACCGGCAAGGCCTGCGTCGACCGGATCATCACCGACCTCGCCGTCATCGACGTCACCCCCGGCGGCTTCGTGCTCCGCGAGGTCGCTCCCGGCGTGACCGCCGACGAGGTCGTCGCCGCGACCGGTGCCCCGCTCACCGTGCCCGACGACGTCCCGACCATGGCGCTGCCCGCGACCGCCTGACCGCTGCCGCCGCCCCCCGGTGACGTTCTCGGTGCTCGCCCGCGACCCCGGGACCGGCGACCTGGGGATCGCGGTCTCCTCCTGCATCCTGGCCGTCGGCCGGGCGGTGCCTGCCGCCCGGCCCGGCGTCGGGGTGGTCGCCGTCCAGGCCCGCAGCCGGCGGGGCCTGGGCGGCGCGCTGCTGGCGGGGCTCGCCGAGGGCACGCCCCCGGCGAACCTGGTGCGGCGGGCGGCGCACGCCGCCGAGGACGCCGTCCGGCAGCTCGCGGTGCTGTCGGCCACCGGTGAGGTCGCCGCCGACACCGGCCCCGGGTCGTTCCCCGCCTGCGGCCACCGGGTCGGCGACGGCTGGAGCGTCCAGGGCAACATGCTCGCCTCCGACGACGTGCTGCCCGCGATGGAGCGCGCGCTGCTCGCCGCCCGCGGCGACCTCCCCGACCGGCTGCTCGCCGCGCTGGCCGCCGGCCAGGACGCCGGCGGGGACCTGCGCGGCCGGCAGTCCGCGGCACTGCTGGTGGTGGGTGCCGACGCGCCCACGGACGACGACGACGGCGTCCGCGTCGACCTGCGGGTCGACGACTCCGGCGACCCCGTCGCCCAGCTGCGCATGCTGCGCAACCTGCAGCGCGCCTACGACGAGCGGGACTACGAGACCCTCGCCGTCTTCGCGCCCGAGGGCGCCCGCGACCTGTACGCCGCCCTGGCCGCCTCCCGGCGCGGGGACCGGGCGGCCGCCCGCGCCGCGCTCACCGCGATGCGCGCCCGGCCGGGCTGGCAGGCCTGGCTGAGCGCCATGGCCGGTGACGAGCGGCTGGCCGCGGTCACCCGGCTGCTGGACTGACCGGCGGGGTCAGAAGCCGGCGTCCCGCAGCGCCCGGGCCAGCTCCTCGGCCATCCGCGTGTAGCCGCGGTCGTTGGGGTGCACGCCGTCGACGAAGAGCCCGTCGGGCGGCGTGAGCCAGCGCCCGGCGATGGGGTCGACGTAGGGCAGGCCCGCGTCCTCGGCGGCGTCGGCCAGGACGTCGCGGATCTGCCGCACGGCCGCGGCGTCCACCCCCGGCGGGGACAGCGGGCCCAGCACCAGCACCTGTGCGTCCGGCAGCGCCTTCTCGAGGTCGGCGTACAGCCGGCGGGCGGCCGTCTGCACCGCGGCCGGCGTGGCCGAGACGTCGTTGGTGCTCCCCTGGACCACGACGACGTCGGGGTCCTCGGCGATCACCGAAGCCAGCCGCTGCCCGTAGGGCTCCTGTCCCTCGACGGCGGAGGGGTTGACGTACCCGGTGCCCGACTGGCCCTCCGCGACGGCGGTCCAGTCCAGCCGGTCGGCCGTGCGGGAGACGTAGCCGCCGTCCTCGCCGCCGAAGCCCACCGTGAAGGAGTCCCCGAGGAACACCGCGACGGTGCGCTCGTCCGCCCGGTCCACCAGGCCGGTGAGGCCGCAGCCGGGCGCGCCCAGCAGGACGACCGCGAGCACGACCGGGAGGAGCCTCCGCACCGGCCCAGTGTCCACGATCGGGCCCTCCGGAGACGGCTGCGCCCGGGTGCCGTCCGGCACCCGGGCGCGTCCGTCCGGATCAGCAGCGGCTCAGTAGCCCTGCCAGCCCCACCGGTCCACGCGCTGCACGTCCAGGTCGTACGCGTCGTCGGCGTAGGGGTTCTGCACCTGGAAGATCTGGAACGCCCGGACCTCCGGGTGGTCGACCATCCGCGCCGCCAGGAGGGTCATCGCCCCCGAGCGGACGGTCGGGTGGAACAGGCCGCCGCGGCCACGCGAGTAGATGTTGTCGCCGAGGCTGCTGATCCCGCCCTCACCCCACGCGTAGATGTAGTCGCTGGGCTCGCTCATCCCGTGGACGACCTCCGGCTGGGCCGCGCAGGGGAACAGGAAGGAGAACTGCCAGGAGACTCCGACCGTGGCGTCGGCCGGCACCTGCTGGCTCAGGAGGGACTCCTCCACCAGCAGCGGCGCGGTGGTGGCCAGCCAGCCACCCGGGCCGCCGGTGTCGTCACTGGCCACGAGGCGCACCACGTCGGCGTCCTCGGGGGCGTCGAGGAGGAGCTGCCGCCAGATCGTGGAGTCGACGTCGTCGTCCAGCCGCTGGTCACCGACCTGCTCGACGTCGCTCCCGCTCTGGGTGCCGTACTCGGCGCGCAGCTCGTTGCCGCGGGTCAGCCGCCCGGAGACCTCGACCAGCAGGACGTCGTCGCCGGCGTCCTCGGGGAGCGCGTACCAGCCGGTGGTGAGGGTGCCGGTGTTGCTCTCCCCGCCGAGCTCGGGGTAGCTGCCCCACACCGGGGGCGCGCCCTGGGCGGCCTGCGGCGGCGGGGACGTCGGGTGGTAGCCGCTGTCCTCGAGGAAGCCGTCGGCCTCGGTGCCGCCGGTCGCGGTCGCCAGCGGCCGCGCGGTGCCCGGGTCCGGCGCCGCGATCGCGCCCTCGGCGCCGCAGTCCCGGGCCAGCGGATCACGGAGGGCGTCGGCCCACGGGCTGTAGTCGTCCAGCGTGGTGACCGTGGCGTAGGCGAAGCCGCCGACCATGTACACGAAGCCGGCGAGCAGGAAGGCGACGACCGCCAGCGGCCCGGCCGTGCCGGCGACCCGCGCCGCCCCGGTGCGCCCGCTGCCCGACCGGCGCATCCGCCACGCGACCAGCGCCCCGAGGCCCAGCACGACCACCGCCCACACGGCGGGGCTGTCCAGCGAGATCCCGGAGATGTACGGCGACTCGAAGGAGTGCGGGATGGCGATCATCCACGAGTACGCCCAGGTGTTGTTCCCGTGCATGGACAGCGCGAAGGCCACCACCAGCGACAGCGCGACCAGGACGACGACCGGCCAGACGGTCCGGCGTCCCCGCTGCGCGGCCACGGCCACCCGCACGACGTGCAGCAGCATGCAGCTGATGAACACCGCGCCCAGGCCGGAGATGGCGCCGAAGTGGTGCGTCCACTTGCTGGGGGTCAGCCAGAGCAGCAGCAGCGCCAGGCCGTAGGAGTACCCGGTCAGGGCCACCAGCGGCGGCCACTGGCGGGTGCGGCGGCCGGCGGCGGCCAGCTGCAGGACCAGGAACCAGACCAGGGCCACGATCCCGACGAGGATGATCGCCCGCTTGGCGTAGGCGCCCATGGGGCCGCCACCGAGCAGGAACTGGTACCGCAGCTGCTCCTCGTACCAGGTGTTGTTCGGCCAGCGCTGGAACACCTTGTCCGAGGCGAGGAAGTCGTTGAGCGAGCCGTCGAGGAAGCCGGGGATCGCGGAGATGGCCGCGGGGGCCACGACACCCAGGCCCCGGGCGACGGTCCGCACCGCACCGGTGGTGCGGACGTACGGCCACATGGCGGCGATGCTCGCCAGCCACGGCGCCAGGGCGACGACGCCGGTCGGGTGGCAGGTGATGGCCAGGCCCGCGACGAGCAGGGACAGCGAGAACCAGCCGAGGCTGCCCCGCCGCCGGGCCACGATCACCGCGCCCAGGGAGAGCACGGCCAGCAGGCCGACCATGCCCTCGGGACGGACGCCCATGGCGTAGGGCAGCCACGCCATGGCGAAGACGAGGCCGATGACCGCGTGCCGGGCGAGCCGGCGGACGGTGGTGGCCGCCGCAGGCAGGCCCACGGACTCGACGACGGCGCGCACGACGGCGTAGGTCAGCAGGCCCGAGACCAGGGCCGGGATGCGCAGCACCACGGGCGAGGAACCGAGCAGGTCCCAGTAGCCGAGCAGCTGGTAGAACCAGGTGAAGGGCGTGTAGCCCTGGTTCCAGAGCTGGTAGTAGTTCCCGACGTACCCGTTGTCCAGGGCGTTGCGGGCCATGGCGGCGTAGTAGCCGTCGTCGTCGGTCATCGGGGCGATGAACGTCCAGGCCACCAGCAGCAGGCCCACGGCGACGTCGACCACGGAGATCTGCCGGACCCAGCTCCCCCGCCGACGGGCGGGCGCGGTGGCGCGCCGCTGGCGGTCCCACCGGAACACCAGCACGAGGCAGGCCAGCGAGGAGACCACGAGCACCAGGGCGATCAGCCACTTCAGCGTGGTCGGGCTGGTCGACCACTGGTCGTCGATCTCGACGGTGACGCCCAGGTCGTCGGCGGTGGCGCCGGGCAGCGAGGTCACGGAGGTGGCCAGCACGTCGACGTCGGGGAGGTTCTCGACCGGCTCGTCGACCAGCGGGCGCCCGTCCAGCGACAGCCGGGTGGAGTCCGCGGTCAGGCTCAGCGTGTAGGCGCAGTCCCCCGCGGGGAGGTCACCGCGGTACAGCTCGACGTTGTCGCTGACGATCCGCAGCTCGCCGGCCTCGGCGCGCACCAGCAGGCCCTCGGTCTCCGACGGCCGGCCCGGGAGGATCGTCGCGAGCAGCACGCCGTCGGCGTCCTGGGCCGCGGTGGCGGCCGCGCAGCTGAAGGTCGCGGTGATCGACCGCGGCAGCGCCGTCGACAGCTGCAGGTCGGTCGACTCCGCGGCGGAGGGGTCCTGCGGCCAGGAGACCGTGGGGCTGTTCATCGAGACCGGGGCCAGCGGCATGAGCGCTGCCGAGAGCACCGCCACCACGGCCGTGATGAGGATCCACAGCTCGATCCGGGGCCAGCTCCGTCGGCCGGCGGCCGAGCTGTGCTGCGGGTCCCGACGGGGGGCCGTCCGTTCTGCGAGAGCGCTGGGTGTTGCCACGGATCCCAGTGAACACGCTCGGCCCGCACCGTTGGGGACGCCGTGCGCGACGGACGGAACGGGCCGTTTCAGCCGTCACAGCGGCCCCGCGGACGGCGTGTCGAGGGGGCCACACCCTGCCGAAGCGAAGGGGACCGATCCGTCACAGAGTGCCCAGGAGCGCTCCTCGCGCCCGCTGCGCCGGTCGTCGTCCGCCGTGTCCACCGGTGGTCTACCACCCGGGGACACCGCTCCCCCGCCGACGCGCTCGGCGGTCAGTCCCGGTCGGCGGTCAGTCCCGGTCAGCGGGGACCGGTGGCTCGTGGGTCGCCGCCCAGCTGGCGAGCAGCTTGAGGCCGTCCTCCGACGGCGACCCCGGCGCGGCGGTGTAGACGGTCAGGCGGAGGTCCGGGCGGCCCTCGGCGGGCAGCTCGAGGGTGCAGTAGTCGAGGTCGACCGTGCCGACCACCGGGTGGTGGAACTGCTTGGCGCCGTTGTGGTGGATCCGGACGTCGTGCGCGGCCCACCGGGTCCGGAACTCCTCGCTGACCGTCGAGAGCTCCCCCACGAGCTCGCGCAGCTGCGCGTCGTACGGCCGGCGGCCGGCCTCCGCGCGGAGGAGGGCGACGGTGATGCTGGCCGCGCCCTCCCAGTCCCGGTAGAAGTCGTGCGCCCGGGGGTCGAGGAACTGGAAGCGGGCGAAGTTCGCCGGTCGCCGCGGGTCGGCGAACAGCGGCGCGTGCAGCGCCCAGCCCAGGGTGTTGGTGGCGAGGATGTCCAGGCGGCCGTCGGCGACGAACGCGGCCGAGCCGGTCATCGAGTCCAGCATCCACTGCACCTGCGGCCGGATCGGCGCCCTGCTGCGGCGCTGCGGCGCGCGCGCAGGCCTGGCTGCCGCGCGAGCCAGGTCGAACAGGTAGGTCCGCTCGGCCTCGTCCAGCTGGAGCGCCCGGGCGACGGCCTCCAGGACGTCCTCGGAGACGCCGGCGATGTGGCCCTTCTCCAGCCGCGTGTACCAGTCGGTGCTCACCCCGGCGAGGACGGCGACCTCCTCCCGGCGCAGTCCGGGCACCCGCCGCCGCCCACCGCCGGGCAGCAACCCCGCCTGCTCCGGGCTGATCCGTGCCCGCCGGCTGGCGAGGAAGTCGCGGATGTCGGAGCGGTTGTCCACGGCATCGACGCTACGTCGCCACGCCGGCGCAGGGAGGTCGAGCTTCTCCCCCCTATGAACCCGACCTCCCACGCCCGCGTCCGGGGGCGTTCCGTGGAGTGCAGCCCACCGAGGAGGACCACCGTGCAGATCACCCGCAGCTCCATCGACACCGTGAGGGGCCCGGCCGACTGGTTCACCGGCGACGTCTACATCGACGCCGTCGCCGCCGCGCCGGCGCCCTCCCGGGTCACCGCGAACCTCGTGCACTTCATGCCGGGCGCGCGCACCCACTGGCACCGCCACCCGCTGGGCCAGACCGTCTTCGTCACCGAGGGCGTCGGCCTGTGCCAGCGCCGCGGCGGCCCGGTCGAGGTCATCCGCCCCGGCGACCGCGTCCTGTTCGAGGCCGGCGAGGAGCACTGGCACGGCGCCGCCCCGAACCGGCTGATGGTCCACCTGGCCATCAACGAGGCCGACGACGCGCACGCCGCCGTCCACTGGCTGACCCCCGTCACCGACGACGAGTACGCCGCCGCCCCCGCGGTCGACTGACCGCCACCACCCCACCCAGGAAGAGGCACATCCCCCATGCGCATCCCCGCCTACGCCGCCCCCGCCGCCGGGCAGCCGCTGGCCCCCACCACCGTCGAGCGCCGCGACGTCGGCCCGCGCGACGTCCTGATCGCGATCGAGTACGCCGGCATCTGCCACTCCGACATCCACACCGTCAACGGCGACTGGGGTCCGATGCCCTTCCCCGTCGTGCCGGGTCACGAGATCGTCGGCGTCGTCGCCGAGGTCGGCTCCGACGTCACCACCCACCGGGTCGGCGACCGCGTCGGCGTCGGCTGCATGGTGAACTCCTGCCGGGAGTGCGCCAACTGCCGCAACGGCGACGAGCAGTACTGCCTGGCCGGCATGGTCCCCACCTACGCCGGCACCGACCGCGACGGCACCACCACCCAGGGCGGCTACTCCACCCACGTGGTGGTCGACGCCGACTTCGCCCTCCGCGTCCCGGCGGGCCTCGACCCGGCGGCGGCCGCGCCGCTGCTGTGCGCCGGCATCACGACGTGGTCGCCGCTGCGCCGGTGGGGTGCCGGCCCCGGGAAGAAGGTGGCGGTCGTCGGCCTCGGCGGGCTGGGTCACATGGCCGTGAAGCTCGCCGCCGCGATGGGCGCCGAGGTCACCGTCCTGTCGCAGTCGCTGAAGAAGCAGGAGGACGGTCTGCGGCTCGGCGCCGACGCCTACTTCGCGACGGGCGACCCGGACACCTTCTCCCGGCTGGCCGGCCGGTTCGACCTGGTCGTCAACACCGTCAGCGCGGCCATCGACGTCGACGCCTACCTGTCGCTGCTGGCGGTGGACGGCGCGCTGGTCAACGTCGGCGCTCCCGCGGAGCCGCTCAGCCTGAACGTCATGTCGCTGATCGGCGGCCGCCGCAGCTACGCCGGCTCGATGATCGGCGGGCTGGCGGCCACCCAGGAGATGCTCGACTTCTGCGCCGAGCACGGCATCGGCGCCGAGGTCGAGGTCATCCCCGCCGACCGGGTCAACGAGGCCTACGAGCGGGTGCTGGCCTCCGACGTCCGCTACCGGTTCGTGATCGACGCCGCCACCCTGCGGTGACCTCCGACCAACTGGTCTCCGCGGCCGGGCCGGCGGTGCTGGCCGTCGGCACGTTCCTCCGGTCCTGAGCCGCGGCCACCGGCGGCACTTCCTGCGGAGCGTGCCGCCGGTGGCCCGGCAGGTCAGGTGGTGCGGCGCCGCGCGGCCATCGCCAGGACGACGCCGGCGATCCCGGCGACGAGGCCGAGCGCCCCGACGACCAGGGCGGTCACGGCCAGCCCCGAGCTGCCGGAGTCCCCGTCGGCCGCGGCGTCGGTCGAGGACGACGCCTCGGACACCGTCGGGCTGTCCGACTCCTCCGCCCCGCCCCCGTGGGCGCCGGCGTCCCCGCTGAGCGTCAGGACCGGGGCCGGGTACTGCGGCTCCTCCTGCCCCTCCACGGTCGGCTCGATCCAGGCCTGCTCCATGCCGTCGTCGTAGGTCTGCACCGCCGGGAAGCTGATCGAGTCGACCTCGGGGATCGGACCGGCGCTGATGGCGAAGGTCTGGTACTGCCCGGGCGCGATGCCCTGGCCCGGCTCCGCGGTCCAGGTGATCTCGGTGACGCCCTCGGTCACCTCGGTGCCGTGCACCTCCACCGGAGGATCGATCGGCCCGGTGGTGGTCGTCGCCGTCCACCCGGGGATCGGCTTGACGCTCACCGAGGCCAGCGGGGTGTCGGCGGGGACCTGCACCCGCAGCGAGACGGTGGAGGCGGTGTCGCTCTCGTTGGGTACCCGGAACACCAGCTCGCCGTAACCGCCGGGAGCGGCGTCCGCGGAGGACACGCGCACGTGCGCGGAGGCGATGCCCATCCCCCCGGCCAGGACGGTCACGGTCGCGAGTCCGGCGGCAGCCAGCGCGCGGAGGGGACGGACGAGCACGGGCAACTCCTTCGTCGACCGCGGGCCGGCCCGCTGCCGGCCCGTGCGGTTGACGAGGTAGTCGCTCGACCCGCCCCGGTGGTTCCCGCCCGCAGGCGATCGTCGCGCCGATCACAGCCCCTGGTGCGCGGCCGCGGATCAGCCGCGGGTGCCGGACCTCCGCGCCCTGCCGGAGCGGCGGGCCCGGCGGGCCAGGCCCACCGCGAGCGGGGGCAGGACGACGGTCGCGGCGGCGACGGCGAAGGCTGCGATCTGCACGCGTCCCGAGCTCCCCGCCCCGAGCAGCGCTCCACCCACCGTCGCCAGGCCGGTGGCGGCGGCCAGCAGACCGAAGCCGAGGATCGCTCGCCTCGAGCGCTCCTCGTCCGGCCCCGGAGCGCTCGCCCCACGGGCCGTGACGGCCCCGACCGTCGCGACGGCGACCGCGGCGACCAGCAGGACCGGTGCCAGCCAGCTCACGTGGGCCTCCGATCTCCGCTGCCCGCCCCGTACTCCTGCATCGCCTACCCCGTGCCCTGCTCGGGACCCGGCGCCGGCGGAGTCGTCACCGAACCGTCATGGAGTCCACGTCTCCCGCCCGGGTGACCCGGGCGGCACCACACGCCCCCCGGGCGGCACGGTCACCGCGGGCAGGCGCCGCCGGCCGCAGCCGGTGCAGAAGACGCTCCGCCGATCGGGGTGGGCGGCTCGGGGGCAGCACATGGCATCTCTCCTCGCGTCGACGTGGCCTGGGCACCGTGCCGGACCAGGCGCCGGCCGCGAGCGGGACGGGAGGGGGTGGGACGAGTCGTCAACGGATCGTCATGAAGGCTCGGCCCTTCGTGGCGGTTCCGTGACGGCGCGGCGGACACGCCGATCGGGCGGTTTCCGCGGTGCCGGCATCGGCGTACGTCCGGCGGATGCACGCGATCTGGGTCCAGGCCCCGCACAACCTGCACTGCCCTCGATGCGATCGCCGGCTGGTCCAGCAGGCCGACGTCCACGGCCATGGCCGCGAGGAGTTCGTCGACGTGGATGACGCGAGCACGCTGACCTGCCCGGGCGGGCATCGGCTGCCGACGCCGCAGGAGCTCTACGACCACCGGGAGCGCCGCGGGTACGCGCCCGTCGCTCCGGTGTCACAGGTTCCGCCGCCGCACGGCTGACCGCCGTCCGCCGCCGCGCCGGAGACCCGCTCGCGACGCCGCCGCCCGCGGACGAGGTGACGCCGCAGGGAGCGGACATGCTCCGCAGCACGTCGCCGGCGAACCACCCGACGGGTCCGTGGACGGACCGGTCGACGTCCTAGCGCAGGAGACTCCGCGCGATCACCATGCGCTGGATCTGGTTGGTGCCCTCGTAGATCTGGGTGATCTTCGCGTCGCGCATCATGCGCTCGACCGGGAAGTCGCGGGTGTATCCCGCGCCGCCGAAGAGCTGGACGGCGTCGGTGGTCACCTTCATGGCGACGTCGGAGGCGAAGGCCTTGGCCGCGGCGCACAGCCGGCCGAGGTCGGGGTCCACCTTGCCGCCGGAATGGCCGGACTCACCACGGGCGGCGGCGACGTACACCAGGTGCCGAGCCGCCTCGATCTGCATGGCCATGTCGGCGAGCATGAACTGCACGCCCTGGAAGTCGCTGACCGCCTTGCCGAACTGCCGGCGCTCGCGGGTGTAGGTGACCGCGGCGTCCAGCGCGCCCTGCGCGATGCCGACGGCCTGCGCGCCGATGGTCGGGCGGGTGAAGTCCAGCGTCCGCAGCGCGGTCTTGAAGCCGGTGCCGGGCTCGCCGATGATCCGGTCGGCCGGGATGGTGCAGTCGGTGAAGTAGAGCTCGCAGGTCGGCGAGCCCTTGATCCCCATCTTCCGTTCCTTGGGGCCGACGGCGAAGCCCGGGTCGTCGCGGCGGACGACGAACGCGGAGATGCCGTTGGCCCGCTTCTCCGGGTCGGTGACGGCCATGACCGTGTACCACTCGCTGACGCCGGAGTTGGTGATCCAGGCCTTGGTGCCATTCAGCACCCAGCTGTCGCCCTCGAGCCGGGCGCGGGTCCGCATCGCCGCGGCGTCGGAGCCGGCCTCCCGCTCGGACAGCCCGTAGCTGATCATCGCCTCGCCGGACGCGATCGAGGGCAGCACCTGCTTCTTGAGCTCCTCGCCGGCGGACAGGATGATCGGCATCGAGCCGAGCTTGTTGACCGCCGGGATCAGCGACGCGCTGGCGTCGACCCGCGCGACCTCCTCGATCACGATGCAGGTGGCGATCGCGTCGGCGCCCTCGCCGCCGTAGGCCTCGGGGATGTGGGTGGCGTGGAAGCCGGCCCTGGTCAGCGCCTGCTGGGCCTCGACCGGGTACCGGGACTCCTCGTCGACCTCGGCGGCGAACGGCGCGATCTCCCGCTCGGCGATGTCGCGGACCGCCGCCCGGATCGCGTCGTGCTCCTCGGTCAGCTGGTACAGCCCTGCGTCGTTACCCACGGGTACAGATCGTAGGACGTCCTCGGAGTCAACCGCCCGCGAGGCGCTCCTGCAGCGCGGCGTCGCGGGCGAGCACGGACTCGGCGAGGTCGGCCTGGAACCGCTCGACCGCCGCGCGCAGCGCGTCGTCGGCGGCGGCCAGGATGCGGACGGCGAGCAGCCCGGCGTTGCGGCCGCCGCCGATGGAGACCGTCGCGACCGGCACGCCGGCGGGCATCTGCACGATCGAGAGCAGGCTGTCCAGGCCGTCGAGCCGGTCCAGCGGGCGCGGCACGCCGATGACCGGCAGCGGCGTCGCGGCGGCGACCATGCCGGGCAGGTGGGCCGCTCCCCCGGCGCCGGCGATGACCACGCGCAGCCCCCGGCCGGCGGCGGACTCGGCGTAGTCGAGCATCCGGCGCGGCGTGCGGTGCGCCGAGACGACGTGCACCTCGTGGGGGACGCCGAACTCGGCCAGCGCCTGCGCGGCCGGCTCCATCATCGGCCAGTCCGAGTCGCTGCCCATGACGATGCCGACGACCGGCCCGCTGCTCTCGGCCATGCTCAGTGCTCCTCGGGAAGGGCTCAGTGCTCGGGAAGGCTCAGTGCTCGGGAAGGCTCACTGCTCGGGAAGGCTCAGTGCTCGGGAAAGGCGAAGGCCGGGTCCACGACGCCGTCGGCCAGGTACCGGGCCGCCGCGGTCGCCCGCGCGCGGACCTCGGCCAGGTCCTCGCCCAGCGCGGTGACGTGCCCGAGCTTGCGGCCGGGGCGCTGCCCCTTGCCGTACCAGTGCAGCTTCACGTCCGGCCAGTGCGCCATGAGGTGGTGGACCCGCTCGTCGAGGCGGGGGCCGGTCCAGTCCTCCGCGGCCGCCGCGCCGCCCAGCACGTTGGCCATGACCACGACCGGCGCGGTCATGGCGGTGGCGCCCAGCGGGTAGTCGAGGACGGCGCGCAGGTGCTGCTCGAACTGGCTGGTCCGCGAGCCCTCGATCGTCCAGTGGCCGGAGTTGTGCGGGCGCATGGCGAGTTCGTTGACCAGCACGCCGTCGGCGGTCTCGAACAGCTCGACGGCGAGCAGGCCCACGACGCCGAGCCGGTCGGCGATCCGGATGGCCAGCTCCTGGGCCGCGGCCGAGGCCTCCTCCGACAGCCCGGGCGCGGGGGCGAGCACCTCGTGGCAGACGCCGTCGCGCTGCACCGTCTCCACCACCGGCCAGGCGGCGACCTGCCCGAACGGCGAGCGGGCGACAAGCGCGGCCAGCTCGCGCACCATCGGCACCCGCTCCTCGGCCAGCAGCGTGCCGTGCCGTTCGAGCAGCGGAGCGGCCTCCGCCGCGTCGGAGACGACGAAGACGCCGTGGCCGTCGTAGCCACCGCGCGGGGTCTTGAGGACGACGGGCCAGCCGTGCGCGCCGGCGAAGTCGGCCAGCCCGGTGGGGGTGCTCACCTCCGCCCACGCCGGCTGCGGCTCGCCGGCCCCGGCCAGCGCCCGGCGCAGCACGAGCTTGTCCTGCGCGTGCACCAGGGCGGCCGACCCCGGAGCCACGCGGACGCCGTCGGCCTCGAGGGCGGCGAGGTGCTCGGTGGGCACGTGCTCGTGGTCGAAGGTGACCACGGTGGCGCCGTCGGCGACCCGGCGCAGCGCGTCGAGGTCGCGGTGGTCGCCCAGCTCCACGTCGGCGGCGACCAGCGCGGCGGACTCCCCCGCGCCGGAGGAGAGGACACGCAGCGACTGGCCGAGGGCGATCGCGGCCTGGTGCGTCATCCGGGCGAGCTGCCCGCCGCCGACCATGGCGACCACCGGCAGCCCCGTCGCGGGGTCGAGTGCGGCAGACACGGGGATCCATGATCCTCCGCGCTCCCCGGCGGGGCCCACCCGGGGCCGTTCGCGACCGACGACACATGCGCAGAGTCACCGGGAATGACCAGTCCGCCACGTAGACTCCGCCGCGATGAACGCGCACGCGGACGGGGCGCCGCAGACCCCCTTGTGGCGGACCCTCGTCAAGGAGGGCGGCGCCTTCGTCGTCGTCGGCGGCTTCTGCTTCCTGCTGGACGTCGGCCTCTTCCAGCTGCTCTACGCCGAGCTCGGCGTGGGGGCGGTGACCTCGAAGCTGGTCAGCACGGTCATCTCCGTGTGGGTGTCCTACTACGCGCACCGCTACTGGTCGTTCTCCCACCGCGAGCGCACCGGCCCCAAGCGGGAGCTGACGGTCTTCTTCGTCGTCAACGTGTTCACCCTGCTGCTGTCGCTGGGCATCGTGGCGCTGGTGCGCTATCCGCTGGGCCAGGACAGCCCGCTGGTGCTGCAGGCCGCCAACCTGTCGGCGATCGCGCTGGGCACGCTGATCCGCTTCCTGAGCTACCGGCGCTGGGTCTTCGTCGCCAGCGACCACCCGGCCGCCCGCATCGCCGAGCGCCCCGAGCCGCAGGACCTCCGCGCCGCCGCCTGACCGCGGCGCCCGCACCACCACCGACTCCGGCCGGTCCGCACCCGCGGGCCGGCCGGAGTCGTTCCGGGCCCGGGCCCGGCCGGAGTCAGCCCGCCAGCCGGGAGCCCTCCCGCCCGGCGAGCACCTCGACCGTGGTGGGGATCCGGGTGCGCAGCTCCTCGAGGTGGCTGATCACCCCGACGGTGCGGCCACCGCGGCGCAGCTCGTCGAGCACGGCCATCACCGAGTCCAGCGCGCGGGCGTCGAGGGTGCCGAAGCCCTCGTCGACGAAGAGGGTGTCCATCTGCACGCCGCCGCTCTCGGCGGTGACGACGTCGGCCAGGCCCAGCGCCAGGGCCAGGGAGGCCATGAAGCTCTCGCCGCCGGACAGCGTCTTGGTCGGCCGGAGCGTGCCGGTGTACTCGTCGAAGACGTCCAGCCCGAGCCCGCCGCGGGCGCCGTGGCGGCCCTGCGCGTCGCTGTGCCGGAAGGTGTAGCGGCTGCCCGACATCTCCAGCAGCCGCCGGCTGGCCACCTCGGCCACCTGCTCCAGCCGGGCGGCCAGCACGAAGGACTGCAGCCGCATCCGCTTGGTGTTGGCGCCGCGTCCGCCGACGAGGTCGGCCAGGCCCGAGACCTGCTCGGCGGTGGCCCGCAGCTGGGCGAGGGTCTCCTCCGCGGCGACCAGCTCGCCGGCCACGCCGGCCAGCGAGCCGGCGCAGCGGGTGGCGCGGTCGCGGGCGGCGACGGCCTCCTCGCGGCGCGCGGTGAGCTCCTGGCACCGCCGCTGCAGCGCGTCGAGGTCCGGCCGCTCCCCCAGGTCGGCGAGCTCGGGCTCGGCCAGCACTCCCAGGACGGTCGCCCGGGCGTGCTCGGCCTCGGTGATCCGCCGGTCGAGCGCGGCCAGCTCGCCGGCCTCCAGCAGTGCGTCGGAGGCGTCGAGGACGTCGGCGAAACCGGCCCCGGCGGCACGCTCCTCGGCGGCGGCACGGGCGGTGTCGGCGGCGACCCGGGCGCGCAGCTCCTCGGTCTCGGCGGCCAGCACCGCCTCGCAGCGCTCGGCCGCCGCGGTCAGCCGGCGGGCGCGGGCGTCGAGGTCGCGGTCGGCGCCCCGGACGGCGTCCAGCCGGCCGGCGAGCTCGGCGAGGTCGGCGACCCGCGCCGCGTGCTCCGCGGCGCACCGCTGCAGCTCCTCGCGGTCCTCCGCCAGCGCGCGGGCGGCCTGCTCCCGCTGCTCGGTCAGCGCCGCGAGCCGGGCCCGGGCGTCGTCCAGGGCGGCCGCGGCGGCCGCGACCCCGGCCAGCTCGGCGTCGGCGGCCTCGGCCGCAGCGGCCAGCTCGGCCGCCGGCAGCTCCCCAGCGCGAGCGCGCAGCGCGGCGAGCTCGCGGGCGTGCTCCTCGACGGCCGCCCGTGCCGCCGCCGCCCGCGACTCGGCGGCGTCGACCTGCTCGCGGGCGGCGTCCTCGTCATCGGCGGTCACCGACGCCGCGGCCGGCGCGGCCGGGCGCGGATGGTCGGTGGCCCCGCAGACCGGGCAGTCCTCGCCGTCGGCCAGGCCGGCGGCGAGCTCGGCGGCCATGCCGTCGAGCCGCCGAGTGCGCACGTCGACCAGGTGCTCGCGAGCGGCCAGCCACGCCTCGCGGGCCTGGTCGGCGGCCGTGCGGGCGGCCGCCAGCACCGGCTCCAGGCGCTCGGCCGAGCGCGCCGCGGTCAGCGCGGCCCGTGCGGTGGCCGCCGCGACCTCCAGCCCGGGCAGCCGGGCGGCGGCCGCCGCGGCGACCTCCACGGCCTCCTGCCGGGCGGCCAGCCGGGCCGGCTCCGCGGCCAGCTGCTCCTCGGCCTCGGCGCAGCGGCTGGTGAGGTCGGCGATCCGGGCCTCGAGCGCGGGCACCCGCCGGCGCAGCTCGGCGGCCCGGGCCGCCTCCGGCAGCAGCGCCCGAGCCTCGGCGGCGGCGTCGCGCAGCTCCCGTGCCACGTCGGTGGCGGCGTCGCGGCCCTCGGCCACCTCCGCCCACGCCGCGCGGGCACCGGTGAGCGCGCCGGCGGCGGTCTCGGCCGCGAGCGCGGCGCGCCCGGCGGCCTCCAGCACGTCGCGCAGCGCCTCGGCCCGGCGGCCGGCGTCGCGCCGGGCGCGCACCGGCACCAGCGCCGGCTCCTCCGCGGTCAGCCGGGCCAGCTCCCGCTCGGCGCGGGCCCGCCGGTCGTGCCGGTCGGCCAGCGCGCGGGCCCCGGCCAGCTCGGCCGAGGCCGCGGTCGCCGCGACCGCGGCCTCCTCCGCCGCGGCCGTGGCGGAGGCGAGGTCGGCGGCGGCCCGGGTGCGGACGGCGCCGACCCACCGGTGCACCGGCCCCCGCGGATCGGCGCCGACCAGCTCCGGCGCCAGCTCCTCGGGCACGTCGACGTCGGCGATCTGCGCGACCCGGGCCAGCAGCGCGCCCATCCGCGCCCGCTCCGTGCGCAGCGCCTCGTCGGCGGCCCGCCGCTCGCCGGCCAGCCACTCCTCGGCGCGGGCGAACCGGCCGACGTCGAACAGCGTGCGCAGCAGCTCGGCGCGGGCCTCGGGCTCGGCACGCAGGAACCGGGCGAAGTCGCCCTGGGGCAGCAGCACGACCTGGCAGAACTGGTGGACGTCGAGACCCAGGCGGGTGCGCAGGTGGTCGGAGCCCTCGTCGATCCGGGTGCTGACCGGCTCCCAGCCGCCGTCGGTCAGCCGGGAGACCACGAGCTTGGCCTGCTCGGTGGTCATGCCCTCACCGCGCTTCTTCGGCCGCTGCTGCTCCGGCCGGCGGGTGACCCGCAGCCGTTCCCCGGCGAGGGTCAGCTCGCAGGTGACCTCGGTGCGCACGTCGGCGGCGGCGTGGTCGCTGCGCAGCCGCTTCTCCTCGCCGCGGGCGCCGGGAACGGTGCCGTAGAGGGCGAAGACCACCGCGTCGAGCAGGGTCGTCTTGCCGGCCCCGGTGGGACCCCACAGCAGGAACAGCCCGTCGCGGGCCACCGCGTCGAGGTCGACGGTCTCGGTGCCGGGGAACGGGCCGAACGCGGTCAGGGTGAGCGAGTGGAGCCTCACCGGGCCACCTCCTCGCGGGCCGCGGCGCCCAGCGCCCGGCCGAGCAGCTCGCGCTCGGCGGCGGTGACGCCGACGCCGTCGCGGACGTGCGTGACGAACTCGCCGGCGACGTCGATGTCGCTGCGCCCGCGCAGCCGCTCCCGGTAGCTGCGGCCGTCGGCCACCGCGCCGCTGCCGCTCCACTCCAGGTGCACGCAGTGCGGGAAGCGGCCCTGCAGCCGGCGCATCGGGTCGGCCGGCCGCACCGGGTCGGTCAGCCGGGCCGAGACGAACGCCTCCTCGGCCGCGGTGTGGGCGGCGTCCTCCAGCAGCTCGGTCAGGGTGCCGGTCAGCACGACCAGCGGCCGCGGGGTGGGCAGCGGCACGGGACGGACCTCGGCCAGGCCGGAGGCGTCGAGGTCGACCAGCCACGCCTGCTTCTGCTGGCCGGCCTCGCCGAAGGAGTAGGCCAGCGGCGAGCCGCTGTACCGGAGCCGCGGCGACAGCGTCTGCGGCCGGTGCAGGTGGCCGAGGGCGACGTAGTCGACGCCGTCGAACACCGACGCCGGCACGAGGTCGACCCCGCCGACGCAGATGTCGCGCTCGCTCTCGCTGGCCACCCCGCCGCCGACGAAGGCGTGCGCGAGCACGACCGAGCGCGCGCCCGGCCGCCGGGCCAGGTCGGCGCGGACCCGGCGCATCGCCTCGCCGAGCACCGCCTCGTGGCTGCGGGCCTCCTCGAGGCCGAGCTCGTGCCGCGCCACCTCCGGCTCCAGGTACGGCAGCCCGTAGACCGCCACCTCGCCGTGCGCGTCGGCCAGCAGCACCGGCTCGTCGAGCGCGGCGGTCACCGCGCGCACGTGCACCCCCGAGGAGGCCATGAGCCCGGCGCCGAAGGAGAGCCGGCGCGCGGAGTCGTGGTTGCCCGGGGTGAGGACGACGACCGCCCCGGCGCTGCGCAGCCGCATGAGCACGCGGTCGAGCACCGCCGTCGCGTCGGCCGAGGGGATGGCCCGGTCGTAGACGTCACCGGACACCACCACCACGTCGACCGACTCCTCGGCGACGACCTCCGCCAGCCGGCCGAGCACCGCCTCCTGCTCGGCGAGCAGCTCGGTGCCGTGGAGCGACCGGCCGATGTGCCAGTCCGAGGTGTGCAGGAGCCGCATGGCCGCAGAAGGTAGGCGGGGGTACCGACGAAACCGGCCAGGCTCGCCGTGACGGACCCGTCACAGCGCGCTGCCCGGTGACAGCCCGGCCCGCCGTCCCTAGCATCCGTCCCACCGTCGCTCCGGGAGGCTGCTGCCGTGCCACTCGCTCCGGGCGACGTCTTCGCCGGGTACACCGTCGAGCGATTGCTCGGCGAGGGCGGGATGGGCGCCGTCTACCTGGCCCGGCACCCGCGGCTGCCCCGCTCCGACGCGCTCAAGGTGCTGCGTCCCGAGCTCTCCGCCGAGCCCGACCACACCCGGCGGTTCCTGCGCGAGGCCGACCTGGTGGCCGGGCTGGCGCACCGCAACATCGTCCCGGTGCTCGACCGCGGCGAGGACCGCGGGCGGCTGTGGCTGGCCATGCCCTACATCGAGGGCATCGACGCCGAGGAGGCGCTGGCCGCCGCGGGCGGGCTGATGCCGGCCGAGCGGGTGGTGCACATCGTCACCGAGGTCGCCGCGGCCCTGGACAGCGCGCACCGCCGCAACATGGTGCACCGCGACGTGAAGCCGGCCAACGTGCTGCTGGCGCGCGAGGACGCCGACGAGCCGGAGCAGGTCTTCCTCACCGACTTCGGCATCGCCAAGTCGCTGGACGGCGGCACCCGCATCACCCGCACCGGCGCGGTCCTCGCCACCTTCGAGTACGCCTCCCCCGAGCAGATCGAGTCCCGCCCGCTCGACGGCCGCTCCGACGTCTACTCGCTGGGCTGCGTGCTGTACCGGCTGCTGACCGGGTCGGTGCCCTTCGGCGGCGCGTCGGTGGCCGCCGCCCTGCACGGCCACCTCTCCCTGCCGCCGCCGCGGCCGACGGCCGTCGTCCCGTGGCTGCCGCCGCGCCTGGACGACGTCGTCGCCCGCGCCATGGCCAAGGACCCCGCGGAGCGGTACCCGACCGCCCGCGCCCTGGCCGCCGACGCCGCCGCCGCGCTGACCGACCTGCCGCCCGCCCCGCCGCTGCCGTACCGGATCACCGTCGCCCGGCGGGCCCGGGGCGGCCCGGCCGTCACCGGACCGGTGCACACCGACCGGCTGCCCGCGGACGACGCGCAGTGCATCGCCGCGCTGGTCCGCCGCACCCGCTTCTTCGACCTGCCGGGCTCCCTGCTGGACCCGCCTCCGTCGGTCGCCCGCGCGGGCCGCACCGGCGCCGCCCAGCACGTCACCGTGGAGGTCGCCGGCGGCGGCCGCAGCGCCCGGGTGGTGGCCGACCTCGCCTCCGCCTTCTGCCCGCCGGACCTGCCCGGGCTGCTGGCCACCGTCGAGGCGGCCGCCGGCGCGCCGGGCGCGGGCGGCGAGCCGACGACCGTCGTCCGGCCCGCCGCCGGGCCGCCGACCGGTCCCCGGACCGGACCGCGCCCACCGTCCACCGGGCCGCATCCACCACCGTCCACCGGGCCGCGCCCGGCGCCGGTGCCGGGCCCGCCGGCCGGCGCCACCCCACCGGCACCGGCCGCCCTCCCGGCGCACCCGCCTCCGCTGCCGAGGCTGCCCGCCACCCCGCCGCCGTGGCAGCACCCAATCCCGCCGCGGGGCGCGGTCCGGGACGCCGGGGTCCGGGACGCCGGGGTCCGGGACGCGGGCCCGCCCCCGGCCGCGCGCACCGGCCCGCCCCCGCCACCCGGCCCCGCCCGGCCGCAGCGCCGCCGCCGCTGGCCGGCACTGCTCGCCGTCGTCCTGCTGCTCGCTGCCGGCGCGCTGATCTGGCTGCTCACCCGCGGGGACGACCCGGGCCGCGCCCCGTCGGGCGACGCCGGCGGAACCGACGCGGAGCAGGCGCTGGCCGCGCTCCCCCGCGGGCCCGCGCTGCCGGCCGGCACCCTGGTCGTCCCGCACCAGGTCGACCCCTCGAGCTCCTACCTGGAGACCGCCGTCGACCTGTGGCTGGTCGACGCCGACACCGGCGCGGTGGGCACCCGGCTGACCGACTCCGGGCGCGCACTGCACCCGGTGATCTCCCCGGACCGGCGGTCGGTCGTCTACTGGTACGGCGACGGGCAGACCGCCGAGCTCCGGGTGGTGGGCACCGACGGCAGCGGCGACCGGCCGCTGTTCGACCCGGCCCCCGCGGACTGCCCGCAGCCGCAGCGGCCGGCGTGGAACGTCTCGGACCCGACCCAGCTCGCCCTCGCCTGCTCCGGCCCCGACGGCGCCTCGCTGCGGGTGGTCGGCCTCGACGGCGCGACGGTGCGGGACCTGGACCCCGGCGTCCCGTTCCTCGCCGACGTCGCGTTCTCCCCCGACGGCACCGAGGTGGCGTACTGGGGCAACGACGACCCCGGCGTGGACGGCGGCGCGCTGTACGCCGTGGCCGCCGACGGCGGATCGGCACCGCGCCGGCTCACCGACTCCGCCAGCGACGCCGACCCCGTCTGGTCACCCGACGGCACGCAGTTGGCGTTCCGCCGGGTCGTCGCCCCGGGCGAGGCGGTGGTCGTCGTGATGGCCGCCGACGGTTCCGGCGAGCGCGAGGTGACCTCCGGCGGCTACGACCAGGACCCGGCGTGGTCCCCCGGCGGCGACGCGCTGGCCGTCAAGCGCAGCCTGCCCACCGACGACGGCGTCTCGCACGTCTGGGTCATGGGCCCGGACGGCGCGCACCCCCGCCAGCTGCCCGATCCGGAGGACGTGACGATCCACGCCCCGGCATGGGGTCCGCGCTGAGCGGGGGTGCGCTGCGGCCGTGCGGTCAGGCCCGGTGGCCCGGCCCCCGGCTCAGCACCTGGGCCTCCGGGACCGCCGAGCGGATCGGCGCCTCGTGCGGGAGCGGCGGCAGCGACGCCCGCCGCGACACCGGCAGACCCGGAGCGCTGGGGACGGCGGTCCGCGGCGGGGCCATCGTGTCGGTCATGCCGAGCACCTCGGCCGGACCGACCGTGACGAAGTGCCCCTCGCTGGCCGCGACGACGCCGCGCTTGCTGCCCTGCGGGCCGATGCGGCGCATCCACTTGCGCGCCGGCTCCTCGACGAACCGCCAGAGCAGCCAGGCCGCGAGCACCGACACCACGATCAGGACCGGCTGCATGAACGACCACAGCGCCGTTCCGTGCGCGATCTGCGGGACCCGCTTGGCGAGGTCGTCGAACACCTCGAACACGATCGAGTGCACCAGGTAGAGGGCGAAGGAGATCTTCCCGCCGAGGACCATGGTCTCGCGGCCGAGGAACCCGGCCACGCCCCGCGGCGGCGCCACCGCCAGCGCTCCGACCAGCACGGGGAAGAAGAGCGCCGAGACGCCGACGTAGATCCCCGGCTCGCCGGCGGAACGGACCGAGCCCCAGTAGCAGACGACCAGGATCTCGACCACGGCGAACGCCGCGACGAACGCGCCCCAGCGCTCCGCCACCGGCGAGGAGCCCATCCGCCGGACGGTCAGGCACACCAGCCCACCGGCGACGAACGCACCGGCGATCCGCAGGATCCAGGGGATGTCGAAGTCACCGTTGCCGGCGAAGGACATCGCGCCGAGGGGGGCCATCACGCCCACCGCGAGCACGGCCAGGACCGCGGCCGGCAGCCGGCGCAGCCGCCACAGGACGAGGACGACCAGCGGGAAGGCGACGTAGGCGAGGAACTCCACGCTCAGCGACCAACCCGGCTGCACGTAGGTGGCGCCGAAGATGGACTCGCGGTGCCAGACCTGCACCATGAACAGCTGCTCGACCAGGCCCCACAGCGTGACGATCCGCTGCCGGTCCGGCGGGGCGTTCAGCCCGTGGTCGGTGAGCAGCAGCCACCCGGAGAACAGGACCGTCAGCAGGATCCACAGCGGCCAGACCCGGCTCAGCCGCGCCCACAGGAACACGCCGATCCGGCGCGCGTCCACGCGCGACCCCATCGTGTCCAGGTAGGTCAGCGCCATCACGAAGCCGCTGAGCACGAAGAAGAGGTCCACGCCCAGCCAGCCGGCCTGGATCACCGGCATGAACGGGTCGATGTGGGTGCCGAAGGTGCCCCGCAGCCCGCTCTGCAGGTGGAACACCAGCACCCACATGGCCGCGACGATGCGCAGGCCGGTCAGCGCGCGGATCTCACCTCGGGAGATGGGGTGGGCCGACGGCGTCGCCGCCGGCCCGGAGCCATCAGCGCGGTGCGCGCTGGCGGTGTGCTTGTTCGTCACAGGAGAACCCAACGTCGTGTCCCGTGAGGGAACGGTCCGGATTGGCGTCCCAGCCACAGTAAGGGCGTCCCACCAGCGACTTCAGTCGAGGACACGACGAATCCGTCACGCTCCGTCGGCAGGTGTTGACAGCGCGACACCGACCGCGCAGGTCAGAACGCCGGAGCGTCGTATCCCTGGTCGTCCCCGCGGATGTACCCGGCGTTCTCCCGGCCGCGCCGGTCGGCGTCCTCTTCGACCATGTGGTTGAGCAGCTGCTGCACGCCGTCGCTGTCCGGGATCTGCTTGAGCACGGTCGCACCGCTGTCGCCGGCGGACTCGATGGTGAGGGTCCCGGAGTTGATCAGCCGCTCCCAGACGCTCTGGCTGTAGGAGACGTCGGTGATGCGGGACAGCCCGATGTCGCGCCCCTTGCGCGCCAGGATGCCCTCCCGGAACAGCAGCCGGTGCGTGGTGATGACGTAGTGGGTGGTCCGCCAGCGCAGCAGAGGCACGAGCACGAAGACCAGCAGCAGGACGGCGGCCAGCGCCACGATCAGCAGCCGGACCAGCCCCTGCTGCCGCCCGTCGGGCACGACCGCGGCGCCGAAGGAGGCACCGCCCACGACGAGCAGGAACAGGACGACGGGCCAGAAGATCGTCAGCCAGTGCGGGTGGAGGTGCCGCACGACCTGTTCGTCGTGGGCGAGGAGCTTGTCGGGGTACGGCACGGCGACAGGATGGCCGACGCCGCTCGCGCCCGGCAGCCCCCGGTGTGCGGTGGCGCCGTGTCCGCGCCACCCGTCACACGCGTCCCCCGCGACCCGGGCGGACGTGGCGGACGTCGCCGCTGGCCAGCTCCACCGTGCCCTCGGGCGTCCGCACGACCAGCCGGCCGTCCCAGTCCACCGCCTCGGCCACGCCGCTCAGGGAGGAGCCGTCCGGCAGCGTCACGGTCACCTCCGTCCCGACCGTGGAGCACCAGGCGAGGTAGTCGTGCGCCAGCCCACTCTGCACCGGGTCGCCGAGCGCGGCGACCCACGGCCGGTACCGGCGCTCCAGCGCCCGCAGGTACTCCAGCAGCACCGGTGCGCGGTCGACGGTGCGGCCGACCTCGAGGGCCAGCGACGAGCCGGTCGGAGGCAGCTCGTCGGGCCGCGTGGAGACGTTGAGCCCGACCCCGACGACGACCGCGGTGCCGGAGACCTCGGCGAGGATCCCGGCGAGCTTGGTGCCGTCGGCGGCCAGCAGGTCGTTGGGCCACTTCAGCGAGGTGCGGACGCCGGGCACCTGCCCGACCGCCTCGGCCAGGGCGACCCCGACCAGCAGCGGCAGCCAGCCGCGCCGGGCGGCGGGGACGTCGGGGCGCAGCAGGACCGAGACGGTGAGGCCGGCGCGGGGCGGGGAGCTCCAGGCCCGGTCGAGCCGGCCGCGACCGGCGTCCTGGTACTCGGCGACCAGCACCGTCCCCTCCGGGGCGTCGGCGGCCGCCGCGGCGACGAGGTCGGCGTTGGTCGAGCCCACCTGGTCGACGACCCGCAGGTCGCGCCACAGCGAGCCCTCCCGCGTCAGGGCCTCGCCGAGGGCGGCGGCGTCCAGCGCCGGGCGCTCCAGGTCTGACCAGCGGGAGCGGGCTGATGGCGTCTCCGGCACTCACCTACGCTACGGAACCCGTGGGCGCGCTGGCGAGCCCACGCCCCGACGCAGCGCCGCGATCGCGGCCGGAGAGCGCCAGCGAGGAGGATGCGTGAGCGCGGCCGAACTCGAGAGCGCCGGGGAGCACGTCCCCGACGACATCGACATCCACACCACCGCCGGCAAGCTGGCGGACTTCGAGCGGCGGGTCGAGGAGGCCGTCCACGCCGGCTCGGAGCGGGCGGTGGAGAAGCAGCACGCCGCCGGCAAGATGACCGCCCGCGAGCGCATCGAGGCGCTGCTGGACCCGGGCTCGTTCACCGAGCTCGACGAGTTCGCCCGCCACCGCTCCACCAACTTCGGGATGGACGCCCGCCGGCCCTTCGGCGACGGCGTCGTCACCGGCTACGGAACCGTCGACGGGCGGCCGGTGTGCGTCTTCTCCCAGGACGTCACCGTCTTCGGCGGCAGCCTCGGCGAGGTCTACGGCGAGAAGATCGTCAAGGTGCTCGACCTGGCCATCAAGAACGGCTGCCCGGTCATCGGCATCAACGAGGGCGGCGGCGCGCGGATCCAGGAGGGCGTGGTCTCCCTCGGCCTCTACGGCGAGATCTTCCTGCGCAACGTGCACGCCTCCGGCGTCATCCCGCAGATCTCGCTGGTGATGGGCGCGGCGGCCGGCGGCCACGTCTACTCCCCCGCGCTCACCGACTTCATCGTCATGGTCGACAAGACCAGCCAGATGTTCATCACCGGCCCCGACGTGGTGAAGACGGTGACCGGCGAGGACGTCACCCTCGAGGAGCTCGGCGGCGCGCGCACCCACAACACCAAGTCCGGGGTGGCGCACTACCTGGCCGAGGACGAGACCGACGCGCTGGAGTACGTCAAGGCGCTGCTGTCCTACCTGCCGAGCAACAACCTCGACCCGCTGCCGGCGGTCGAGGTGGCCCCGGTCGACGTCACGCTGCCCGACGCGGTGACCGACTCCGACCGCGAGCTCGACACCTTCATCCCCGACTCGGCGAACACGCCCTACGACATGCACGCCGTCATCGAGCACGTGCTCGACGACGGCGAGTTCCTCGAGGTGCAGCCGCTGTTCGCGCCGAACATCCTCATCGGCTTCGGCCGGGTCGAGGGCCGGCCGGTCGGCGTCGTGGCCAACCAGCCCACCCAGTTCGCCGGCACGCTCGACATCGACGCCAGCGAGAAGGCCGCGCGGTTCGTCCGCACCTGCGACGCCTTCAACATCCCCGTGCTGACCTTCGTCGACGTCCCCGGCTTCCTGCCCGGCACCTCGCAGGAGTGGGAGGGGATCATCCGCCGCGGCGCCAAGCTCATCTACGCCTACGCCGAGGCCACCGTCCCCAAGGTCACGGTCATCACCCGCAAGGCCTACGGCGGGGCCTACGACGTCATGGGCTCCAAGCACCTGGGCGCCGACGTCAACCTGGCCTGGCCGACCGCGCAGATCGCCGTCGTCGGGGCGCAGGGGGCCGTCGGCATCCTGTACCGCAAGGAGCTGGCCGCGGCCGAGGACCCCGACGCCCGCCGCGCGGAGCTGATCGCGGAGTACGAGGACACCCTCGCCAACCCCTACATCGCCGCCGACCGCGGCTTCGTCGACCAGGTGATCCTGCCGTCGCACACGCGGGTGCAGGTGACCCGGGCGCTGCGGCTGCTGGCCAACAAGCGCCAGACGCTGCCGCCGAAGAAGCACGGGAACATCCCGCTCTGATGACCGGGCCGACAGGAGAGACGGAACCGCAGCGCCCGCTGCTGCGGATCGTGCGGGGGGAGCCGACGGACGAGGAGCTCGCCGCCCTCACCGTCGTGGTGGCCGCGCTCGCCCAGCAGGGCCGCCCCCGGCGCCGGCCGGTCCCCGTGGGCGCGTGGGCGAGCCACGCCGACGGCCACCGGCGTCCCGTGCAGGCCGGCCCGGGCGGCTGGCGGGCGTCGGGACGGTTCGCGTGACCCGGCGGCTGGTGCTGGCGTCGGCGTCGCCGGCCCGGCTGGCGCTGCTGCGCCAGGCCGGGATGGCACCGGAGGTCGTGGTCAGCCACGTCGACGAGGACACCGTCCAGGCCGCCCGGGTGGCCGAGCGGGTGGCGCTGCTGGCGGCGGCCAAGGCCACCGCGGTGGCCGCCCGCGAGACCGACGCGCTGGTCATCGGCGCCGACTCGCTGCTGGAGTTCCGCGGCCAGGCCATGGGCAAGCCCGCCGACGCGCACGAGGCCCGCGACCGCTGGCAGCGCATGGCCGGCCGGTCCGGCGTGCTGCACACCGGCCAGGCGCTGTTCGAGGTCACCGGCGGTGAGGTCACCGGGCGGGACGTCGCCGTCGTCTCCACCACGGTGCACTTCGCCGACCCCACGCCGGCCGAGCTGGAGGCCTACCTGGCCACCGGCGAGCCGCTCGCGGTGGCCGGCGCCTTCACCCTCGACGGCCTCGGCGCCTCCTTCGTCCGCCGGGTCGACGGCGACCCCGCCGCGGTGGTGGGGTTGTCGCTGGCGACGCTGCGCGTGCAGCTGGCCCGTCGCGGTGTCGCGGTCACCGACCTGTGGCAGCGCTGACCACCCGTCCCGACCACCCGGACCTGCTGGTCGCCCCCGGGGCGCCCGTGGTTACAGTCCGCACGAGCGCTAGAGAGGGAGATCACCGGTGCAGAAGGTCCTGATCGCCAATCGCGGTGAGATCGCCGTGCGCGTCGCCCGCGCCTGCAAGGACGCGGGGCTGACCAGCGTGGCCGTGTACGCCGAGCCCGACCGGGACGCCCTGCACGTCCGCGCCGCGGACGAGGCGCACGCCCTCGGCGGGACGACGCCGGGTGACTCCTACCTGGTCATCGACAAGATCCTCGACGCCGCGCGGAAGTCCGGCGCCGACGCCGTCCACCCCGGCTACGGCTTCCTGTCGGAGAACGCCGAGTTCGCCCAGGCGGTCATCGACGCCGGGCTGACCTGGATCGGCCCCTCCCCGCAGGCGATCATCGACCTCGGCGACAAGGTCGCCGCCCGGCACATCGCCACCCGCGCCGGGGCGCCGCTGGTGCCCGGCACCAAGGACCCGGTCGGCGGTGCCGACGAGGTCGTGGCCTTCGCCGAGGAGCACGGGCTGCCGGTCGCGATCAAGGCCGCGTTCGGCGGCGGCGGGCGCGGGCTGAAGGTGGCCCGCACCAAGGAGGAGATCCCCGAGCTGTTCGACTCCGCCGTCCGCGAGGCCGTCTCGGCCTTCGGCCGCGGCGAGTGCTTCGTCGAGCGCTTCCTGGACAAGCCCCGGCACGTCGAGGCGCAGGTGCTCGCCGACACCCACGGCAACGTGATCGTCGTCGGCACCCGCGACTGCTCGCTGCAGCGGCGCAACCAGAAGCTGGTCGAGGAGGCCCCCGCGCCGTTCCTCACCGACGAGCAGCGGGCGCGCATCCACGAGTCGGCCAAGGCCATCTGCAAGGAGGCCGGCTACCACGGTGCCGGCACCGTCGAGTACCTGGTGGGCACCGACGGCTCGATCTCCTTCCTCGAGGTCAACACCCGGCTGCAGGTCGAGCACCCGGTCAGCGAGGAGACCAGCGGCATCGACCTGGTGCGCCAGCAGTTCCGGATCGCCGAGGGCCTCCCCCTGGAGATCACCGAGGACCCGGCGCCGCGCGGCCACAGCATCGAGTTCCGGATCAACGCCGAGGACGCCGGGCGCAACTTCATGCCCGCGCCCGGCCCGGTCACCCGGCTGGAGATCCCGCAGGGCCCCGGCGTGCGCTGGGACTCCGGCGTCGAGACCGGTGGCGAGGTGGCCGGCGCGTTCGACTCGATGCTGGCCAAGCTGATCGTCACCGGCGCCACCCGCGAGGAGGCGCTGCAGCGCGCGCGGCGGGCGCTCGACGAGCTGGTGGTCGAGGGCATGCCGACGGTCATCCCGTTCCACCGCGCCGTCGTCCGCGACGAGGCCTTCACCACCGAGCCGTTCACCGTGCACACCCGGTGGATCGAGACCGAGTGGGACAACCAGGTGCCGCCCTACGCCGCCGCGCCGGCCGAGCAGGACGAGGCCGAGCCGCGCCAGGTCGTCGTGGTCGAGGTCGGCGGCCGCCGGCTCGAGGTCTCCCTGCCCGCCGGCCTGGCCACCGGTGGCGGCGGCGGCGCCGCCCCGGGTGCGGCCGCCAAGCCCCGCAAGCGCGGCGGCGGCCACGGCGGGTCCGGCGCGTCGGGGGACTCCCTCACCTCGCCGATGCAGGGCACGATCGTCAAGGTCGCCGTCGACGAGGGCGCGACCGTCGCCGCGGGCGACCTCGTCGTCGTCCTGGAGGCGATGAAGATGGAGCAGCCGATCACCGCGCACAAGGCGGGCACCGTGACCGGGCTGTCGGCCGAGGTCGGCGCGACCGTCACCAGCGGTGCGGTCATCTGCACGATCGCCGACGCCGCGGAGTAGCCCCGCCGGACGACGAGGGCCCGCCACCGGTTCGCCGGTGGCGGGCCCTCGTCGCGTCCGGGCTCAGGCCGGGAGCTGCTGCACGGTGCCGTCCGGCCGCTCGAGGAGGGTGCCGCGCTGGAACCGGGTCTCGGTCCCGGTCCCGTCGGTGCGGGCCACCGGGCCGGCGACCGGGTAGCCGAGCACCCCGGCCTGCGCGCCGAGCTCCCGCCAGCGGGTCAGCGTCGCGCCGCGGACGACGTGCGCGCCGGTGGCCGGCGACCAGTAGATGACCCCGCCCTGCAGCCGCACCAGCGCACCGGTGCCGTCGGCGGTCCCGCCGTCGTCGGCGATCGGATAGCCCAGCACCGCCGGACCACCGTGCG